>JAHHQP010000026.1 GCA_020026355.1 Bacteroidales bacterium | reverse complement strand
CATGATGAAAAAGGGAAACTCTAAGTTCATATTTTTGAACTTTTGAGTCACCCTCTTTTTTTCATGCGCTTCCGACATCGGAAAGACTCAATGCCGGTCATAACGTTCCGGCTTGGTCCTCACCTTGAACTCCGATTTCAGGACTCGGAGCCTGTTCTTGAAGGACATCCGCCCGAAATCCTGACGGAAATACCGCAGCAAGGTCCCCAGCATGGCGAAATGATCATGCTTGACCTGATGGTACAGATGACTGAAACGGGCATTGACATAGTTCCACCACGCTTTTCTTCCTTTCAGATAACGGTCAGCGAAATAGCGGGAAATCTCATAAGCATTGAAAGCGAACTTCATCACCCGGGCATGATCGGTAGAATGGGATGCGCTCTCTGCCAGGAAGCGATAGACTCCAGTAGGTTCCGGAAGGAAACCGACGGAAGAGTGGGCTGCGATCCAGAGCCACAGCGGATAGTCCCCCATCATCCAGGTTCTGACCACCTCCGGCTCAAAACTGCTTCTGGCTTCCGTATAGAGACTCCGACGACACATGACGGTCAAAGCCGTGATCGGAGACCAGACGAGCAGCGACTGGAAGTTCACACCCTCCCGTCCGAAAAGTTCCTCCCGGAACCGACCGCTGCCTTCCTCCCAGACCTGAGCGGAAGTATGAACCATACCACATTCCGGATGGGCTTCCAGGAAGTCCACTTCCTTCTGCAATTTCAATGGATCTGTCCAGTAATCATCTCCTTCACAGAAAGCGATGTACCGACCATGGGTCGCCGCATCGACGATCCGTCCGAGCGAGCCGTCCTGTTTCGAGTACTGATTCTCGGTCTCGAAGATCGGACGGATGATCTCCGGATACCTTTCCGCATACTCCCGGACAATCGCAGCACTTCCATCCGTGGAGACATCCTCATGAACGAGCACTTCGAAACGGAAATCTGTCCGTTGTCCGACAAGCCCGTCCAGACACTCCCTCAGATAAGTTTCATGATTGTAGACCAGACACTGCACGGTCACCATCAGCTCCTGCTCCTGTTTGTCTTTACTTTCCATAAGTCTTTCATTTGATTTTCCGGTCAGATGAATAGATCAGATAACCGTTCCGATCATAATTGCCCGACGCCTCGGTAAGTTCTCCGTCACCGACCTGCTTCTCCACCAGCCACGGACAAGTGTCCTCGGCCTGGAACAAAGGAAGAACCCCTTCATTCTGCCGGCACAGATAATAGATTCCGGCGTAAGCACGATGTCCGATCTGCTCCGGACGATAACAGCCGGCAGCCACCTCGATCATCGCTTTCAGATAATCGTAGCCGGTACTGAGTTCCACCAGACGGTCTGAAATATGATCGCCTCCACCACGAGGATTCACCTCGATCAGGAAGAGTTCGTTCTGAGGGGAGATTCTGAATTCAACATGACTGGCTCCGTTCCGGAAATCCAGCCGATCCAGGATCGCCGGGACCACTTTATCGATGCGCTCCCGAAGGCCCTGCGGCAGTTCTGCCGGCTGATGATGGCCCAGTTCCACGAAATGAGGATAGCCGCTGCTGTCCTTGTCCGTCACCTGGAGGACCTGATGTCTTCCCTCATAGGAAAGGGATTCCACGGAAATTTCCCTGCCCTCGATATATTCCTCGACCAGCACATGATCGCTGACGGCCGAAGCATAAGCCAGGGCCTCCTCGAAGCCTTCCCGGTTCTGCACGAAGGAGACTCCCTGCTTCGAAGATCCGGAATCCGGTTTCACGACACAAGGATAGAACTCCGGCGCCTGGCCTTCATAGAGCAGATGCCGTACCTGCCCCAGTCCTTCGATTCCCTCCGTATGCGCCCGGACATAGTTCTTGTCCAGGATGTGCCTTATCGCCTCATGATCATTGCCGTGCAATCCTAGCTTACCGGAGACATAGGCACAGATTTCCGCCAGCAGATCAGAGGCGTTCGTCACGACCCCATTGACCTGTTCCTGACGGCAGAGCTCGACGATCCTGTCCTTCTCCAATACAGAAACCGGGTAGAAACGATCGACCACCTCCTTGCAAACAGCCCCTTTCTCCCAAGCGAAACAGATGGTTTCATATCCGGCTTCACGAGCCTTGAGGCACAGAGGAAGCTGGCCGGACGCAGCTCCGATCACGGCTATTTTCATTTTCTTCTTCAAATCAGTTCAATCCGCAAGATAATCTTCTTCCCGGCCCCACAGCTTCGCGAAAGGCTGGGTCTCCATATCCTTCTTGAAATCCAGCAGGTAATCTTTCCAGCTGCATCGCGGCTCATAGCCCAGTTCCCGCCGGGTCTTCGAGATGTCCAGCACGAACTGCTGGGAATTCCGTTTCTCCGGACAAGGAATGATCGGAGATTTCCGGCCTTCCGGCGAGAAGACCTCCACGATGCCCTCGATCCGTTCTCTCAAAGTGCTGCCTCCGCTTCCGATATTGTAGAGTCCGCCCTCGCACTCGGCTTCCAGCGATTTCTCGACGATCTGCAGGAAATCCTTCACGCAGCAAGTCTCCAGCAGACGGTCAGGATCTCCCCACAGTTCAATGGGTTCGCCCTTCATCGCCCGGTAGATCAGGTAACGGTCTGACACCATCACCTTCTTGCCGTCCGTATAAGTATAAGGATTCGGATGATAGAGGTAGACGCGGGAAAGACGGAGAATGAACCGTTTCAGTCCATACACCTGATGATAATGCTCGATCAGATCGACCGCCGCATTCTTCGCGATGACATAGACTGCATGGTCCCCGTCCAGCGGCGCCTTGCGCAAGGCATCTGCCGGAATCGGCTCCTTCGTTCCGAAAAGATAGCTGATATCGAAAAGGGACTGCGGGAAAACGATACGGTCCGCACCGCAGGCTCTGGTATATTCCAGCACATTGAGCGTACCCTGAATGATGGAAGAGATGTACAGATCAGCATCATAGCCTTTCATCGAAGCCGGCAATGCGCCTGCGAAATGCACGACGGCATAGATTCCCTCCTGAGGCAGTTTCCGGAACTGCTCCTTGTCCGCGATGTCCACGGAACAATAGTCCATTCCATGCTCCCGGAAAAAACCGTTGTCACTCTTGCGATGTCCTGCCGGCAGGACCTCATAGCCCAGGGAATGCAGGTGCATGGCAATAGGGGCTCCCAAGGTCCCTGTCGCCCCGAATACGATTATCTTCTTACCCTTCATGATCTTACATTTATCCGAAGCCACCGGCCGATGGTCTTCATCTGTTCATCCGATTCTTCCGCGCTTCCGAAACGGACCACCAAGGTACCTATGGCATCATTGGCCCCACGGAAAGCATTGACCTGATCCCCAGGAGCCACCCACAGGTCCGTCTCGACGACCTTTCCCTGGAAAGACGGCAGGACCTCAACTCCCTCGAAAGTTCCGCTCTGCCCGGCATGGAGAATGACTTCCGCCCAATGGCCGTCATAGCCTTTCTGCTCCAGACCGACCGGTGCATCTCCGACGGCGACTCGCACGGCATTCGTGATCAGGTCCACTCCTGTCGCATACCGCAGCATCTCGGACAGACGGTTGCCGCCTCCCCGAGGCGAAACTTCCATGATATAAGGTTTCCCGTCCCTACCGATACGGGTTTCCACGTTGTAGACCGTGGAGTTCATCTTCAGCAAGAAGATCAGCCGCTGCAGTTCAGCGGTCAGTTCCTCTTCCTGAGCCGGCGTGAACGTCGAAGGCCAGGAATAGGCCGCCGGCGTATATTCATTGGAAGCCTGCTCGTCGAAACGCTGGGCGGAAAAGGATACGAATTCCAGTCTCCCATTCACGGAAAAGCAGTCTGAATCCGAAGAACAACCGGCCTTCTCGATGAAATCCTCGACAATGACCCTTCCGGAAATGGAATGGTCGAAAGCCTCTTCCAAGGCGGATACCAGCTGTTCAGCGGCATCGACCCGGCTGACTCCCTTGCTTCCGGCAGAATCCGTCGGTTTCACGATGACCGGATAACGGAACTTCGGTGCGGCAGCCAGCGCTTCCTCCATGGAACCGGCAGCGAATGCCTGCGGCACATTGAAACCGTTTTCCCTCAGGAACTGACGGAAACGATCCTTGTTCTGCAGAATTTCCACAGAAGAGAAAGGGCCGAAAGCCGGCAAGCCGAGCTGTTCCTGCACATAAGCGGCCGTCACGACTCCCGGATCCACGGCAAAGGAAATGATTCCGTCGATCTTCCGCTCACGAGCGGCCTGGAGCACGGCCTCCTTGTCGACGATACTGATATTGCAATACTCATCCGAATAGCGGTGAGCGATATTGTCCGGCAGATAATCGCAGGTAATGACGTAGTAGCCTTGGGCATGCGCCGCCTCGATCACGGGGAGGAGATATCTCAATCCTCCCAGGAGCATCAGTTTCTTCTGCTCCATGTCACTTCAGGATTGAATCGAGGACTCTCGCCACATCTTCCTCGCTGAGATCATGATGCATCGGCAGACAGATGACCTGCTCCGCCATCTTCGTCGCTTCCGGAAGATTGGATGGATCCGCTGAAGGCAAGCCCCGGTAAGTGGAGAAGGTGCTGATGAGCGGATAGAAATAACGGCGTCCGAAGACCCCTTCCTTCTTCATCTTCCCGTACAGTTCATCACGGGTCATGCCGAACTCGGCCGCATCGATGAAGATCGGGAAATAGGAATAATTATGTCTGACTCCCGGCATATCCTCGAAATAACGGACGCCGGCTACCCCTCTCAGCCCCTCACGATAAGCAACAGCGACCTTGTGGCGGGCGTCGATCGCCTGATCCACCTGCTTCAGATTCAAAAGGCCGTATGCAGCACGGACCTCATCCACCTTACTGTTGATGCCCGGAGCCACGACTTCCGTTTCTCCAGCGAAACCGAAGTTCTTCAAATAATCGATTCTCTGCTTGGTCTTGGCATCGTGACAGACGAGTGCACCACCTTCCAGCGTATTGTACACCTTCGTCGCATGGAAACTCAATGTACTCATGTCACCGGCCTCCAGGACAGATCTCCCATTGACCTCCACCCCGAAAGCATGTGCGGCATCGTAGATTACTTTCAAGCCATACTTGTCTGCAATTTCCTGAATACGCTCCGTATCGCATGGCTTTCCATAGACATGGACCGGCATGATGGCCGTCGTCCTCGGTGTAATGGCTGCTTCGATCTTATCCGGATCCAGATCGCCGGTCGCCGGATCGATATCCACAAATACCGGTTTGCAACCGTTCCACCAGATGGAATGGGTCGTCGCCACGAAAGAGAACGGCGTCGTGATGACTTCACCACCGATTCTCAAGGCCTGCAGCGCCGTGATCAGCGGCAAAGTCCCGTTGGTGAAAAGTGAAAGGTAAGGCACTTTCAGGTATTCCGCAAGCGCTTCCTCCAGCTGCCCATGATATTTTCCGTTGTTGGTCACCCATTTGCTGTCCCAGATATCCTCCAGCATCTTGTTGAATTCCTGAAGGTCCGGCAGCAACGGAGAAGTGACCAGAATAGGTTTTTTCTCGTTCATTTGTTCTATATTCTTGAATTGCCGGCGCAAGGGCTCATCGGTCCTTGTACATTTCGTCGTAATATTTCTGATAATCTCCGGAAGTCACGTTGTCCATCCAGGCCTGGTGATCCAGATACCAGCGGACCGTCTCCTCGATCCCCTCCTCGAACTGATAGGCCGGTTCCCAACCCAGCTCGCGCTGAAGTTTGCTGGAATCGATGGCATAGCGCATGTCATGTCCGGCACGGTCCGTCACATAAGTGATGAGGCCGAGATCCTCCCCTTCCTCACGTCCCAGCAGCCGATCGACCGTATTGATGAGCACTTTGATCAGGTCAATGTTCTTCCATTCGTTGAAGCCGCCGATATTGTAAGTATCCCCGACCTTTCCCTGATGGAAGATCAGGTCAATGGCCCTGGCATGATCACCGACATAGAGCCAGTCCCGCACATTCTCGCCCTTTCCATAGACCGGAAGCGGCTTGCGGTGACGGATATTGTTGATGAACAGCGGGATGAGCTTCTCCGGGAACTGATAAGGTCCGTAGTTGTTCGAACAGTTCGTGACCAAGGTCGGCATGCCGTAGGTATCGTGGAAAGCCCTCACGAAATGATCGGAAGAAGCCTTGGCCGCAGAATAAGGACTGTGCGGCCGATAGCTGCTGTCCTCCCTGAAGAAAGTCTCTCCATAGGCCGCATGCTGCTCCGCGGAAGCGGAAGTGCGGAACGGCGGTTCGATGCCCTCAGGACGGGTCATCTCCAGAGCGCCGTAGACCTCGTCGGTCGAGATGTGGTAGAACAGCTTGCGCGGCTCTCCCTCCATTGCCCCGAAACCTTCCGGCAGCGACTCCCAGTACAGCTTCGCGGCCTGAAGCAAGGAAAGCGTGCCCATCACATTGGTCCGGGCAAAGGTGAACGGATCCTTGATGGAACGGTCCACATGGCTTTCAGCGGCCAGATGGATGACTCCATTGACCTTATGCTCCTGCATGAGCGAGAGCATCCTCTCGAAATCACAGATGTCGGCTTTCACGAAAGTATAGTTCGGACAATCCTCGATATCCCGGAGATTCGCCAGATTGCCGGCATAAGTGAGCTTGTCCACATTGATGATGTGGTAATCCGGGTATTTCCGCACGAAAAGACGGACGACATGGCTGCCGATGAAACCGGCACCGCCCGTGATCATGATAGTTCTCTTGTATTCCTGCATATTATTCCCTGTTCAGTTCATTGACCACCTTCAGCAGATACTGTCCGTACTGGTTCTTCAGCATCGGAGCGGCGATTTCGCGCATCTTCTCCTCCGTGATCCATCCGCGACGATAAGCGATCGCTTCGAGACAGGCGATCTTCAGCCCCTGCCTTTTCTCGATCACCTCCACGAAGGTGGACGCTTCGGACAGCGAGTCATGCGTACCGGTATCCAGCCAGGCGAAGCCACGGCCCAACGTCTGGACCTTCAGTTCGCCGTCTTTCAGGAAACGCTGGTTGACCGAAGTGATCTCCAGCTCTCCGCGGGCTGAAGGTCGGATGCCCTTCGCCACCTCGACGACCTTGTTCGGATAGAAATAGAGACCGACCACCGCATAATTGGACTTCGGATGCTCCGGCTTCTCCTCGATGGAAAGACAGTTCCCGTCCTTGTCGAACTCAGCCACGCCATAGCGCTGCGGATCATTGACCCAATAGCCGAAAACGGTCGCCTTCGCTTCTTCCTCGGCACACCTGACGGCATCGGCCAGCATCTTCGTGAAGAAACTGCCGTAGAAGATATTGTCGCCCAGGATCAGACAGACCGCATCATCTCCGATGAAGTCCTCACCGATGAGGAAAGCCTGAGCGAGACCATCCGGTGATGGCTGCTCGGCATAGCTGAGACGGATGCCATAATCGCTTCCGTCGCCGAGAAGACGCTGGAAACCCGGAAGGTCCCACGGGGTGGAAATGATGAGGATATCCCGGATTCCTGCCAACATGAGCGCTGACAACGGATAATAGATCATAGGTTTATCATAGATAGGCAGCAGCTGTTTGCTGACTCCCTTGGTGATCGGGTACAGACGAGTACCGCTGCCACCAGCCAATACGATTCCTTTCATAGTTCTTTTTCTATCCGCCAGAGGCGGTTGTCCATGTCACGAATACAAATATAAGGAAATAAAACCGTTTCCTTTCCTTCCAGACCTACCCGCGGCGGAAAAGTTTCTTGACCCGGTCCAGATTCGCCCGACGGGAGGACGTTCTTTCTTCCTCGCCATAGCCGTAACCATAGCCGTAGCCTTTTCCGTAACCGTAACCACCGTACCGGCCATAACCGTAACCGCTGTACTTATACTGGACATCATTCAGGATGACCGCCATACGACGATAGATCTTCGCCTCATACAACTGGTCCAGAACCGGAACCACAGACTTGTTCATCTGAAGCGACCTCACGACGAAGATGGTCATGTCCGTAAAGTTCGTTATGATGCCGGAATCAGCCACGATATCCACCGGAGGACAATCCAAGAAGACATAATCATACTCCCGACGAGCCTCCTTCAACAACTGCTCGAAACGCTCGGAAACCAGCAGTTCGGAAGGATTCGGAGGAAGAGAACCCACCGGAAGCACATGCAGGAACGGAGCGATCTCATCCGTCAATCTCCTCCAATCCTCGGCTTTGCCGTTCAAGTAGGCAGCCACACCGGAATGATTCAGTTCCAACGCCTTGCTCAGGGTAGCCTTACGCATATCCAGATCGATCAGCAGCACCTTGTCATTCTTCAGCGCCATGCTGGCCGCAAGATTCACGCCCACCACGGACTTGCCCATATTCGGCAGGAAGGAGGCCATCATCACGACCTTACCTTCTTCCCCTTTCCTGCCCAGCATCATGTCGGTGTTCGTACGCAGCACACGGAAAGCCTCGTTGAGCGCATCACGCTTACCCGGCTCCACCAGAATTCTCGAACGGTTCGAAGTATCATCATTGGCCATCCTGTCCATGCACAGGTGACGTCTGATCCACGGAACAGGTTTGCCGATATGCGGCAGTTCGGCCAGGAAAGGCGTCTTCATATCCGCCAGATCCTGACGATTCTTGATCCTCGTGTCCATGATCGTGATGAGGAAGATCACGCCGAACGGCAGACCCAGTCCCAGCACGATAGCGACCAGCAGAATCATCATTGACCTAGGAGCGACAGGAACATTGCTGCAGAACGGCACCATCAGCACACGCGTATTGCCCACATTGACCAGAGCGGCCATATCATTTTCCTCCCGTTTCTGAAGCAGGAAGATATAGAGCTGCTCCTTGATCTTCTGATTACGCTCGATCGAAAGGATCTCCAGCTCCTGCCCCGTACTCTTCGACATCTTTGTCATGAGCTGCTCCTCCTTGCCCTCGAGCTTTTCCATCTGCATCTGCAGACTGTTGATCAGGTTGTCGATGGAACGAAGGATCGCGCCACGCAGGGAAGTCAAGGTATTGCGCAGGTCCACGACCAGCGGGTTATTCGCGCTGCTGCCGGCCAACAGACGCTCGCGCTGCAGCAGCAGATTGTTATATTCGGTGATCTGGCCGTCGACGGAATCCTTGCCTAATCCCAGATTGGATGGGATCAACGCCAATGCGTTGGCAGGATCTTCAAGATAATCCTTGATGTATTTCGCCACGGACAAACGGTTGGACACCTCGAACGTCTTGGCAGAATAAGCGCTGGACTCTTCCAGGTTCATCTGCGCGATGGCCTGCAGGTCCGTCAGGTTATGGCTTTCCTTATAATCCTTAAGCGCCGTCTCCACGACACTCAATTCATTCTCCAGCCCCACCAATCTCGCATCGATGAATGAAGAGGTATTGCTGTTCGCCCGGTTCTTGTTCGAAATCCAGACCTCATTGTACACATCGATCAGCGTTTTCAGAATCAGCTCCGCACGTCTCGGGAAACCATCATTCAGCGACAGGACGATCACGGAAGATTCCTTGCCGGAAAGAGAAGCGGAAAGGTTGGTCTTGAAGACCCGTGCCGCGTATATGGACGGAGTCCAGCTCACGGTCATGTCGTGTTCCATCTCCGAAAGGTCCTTGTCCGTCGCGATGAAGGCCAATGAACCCAGAGGGGTGCTGACCGTATCCCCGACATGAGCGACAAGATCCAGATCCATCTCCTTGCCGGCCGCCCTCATACGTTTCAGCCTCAGCTCAGCATCGGAAACCTTTTCCAGGTCAATGGAAAAGCCTACATTGATCGCATCATCACCGCGGACCATTCCGATCGGAGAAGTGCCGTACAGTTCGACCGTACGGAGAAACTGATGCTGATAGTAGCGGGTCTGCAGCCCCAGCCGTTCCACCACCTGCGCCAGCAGATCCGGAGAAGAGAACGCGACCAGCTCGTTCTCGATAGACTTGGAGCTCCTCATGTCCATGATTCCCATCGCATCCAGTCCGAGGGTCTTCATCGTAGCAGCCTGAGTGGACTCATCGATCATGACCTGTGCGGTTGCAGAATACTCTTTAGGGGTCCGGTAAAGGAAAAGGACAGCAAGGAACAATGCCACCGCCAAAGCTATGAAATACCAGATCTTATGGTCCCAGAACATGGACCACAGATCAGAAAACGTGAGTCCCTGTTCTTCAGGAGAAGTTAAAGAATTAGATTGCTGTTCGTTAGGCATAGATATTTCCGATATATTACAATTTGGCGCAAATTTAAGATTAATTGTCGAATAACACTTCCGGATCAAGAAAATATGACAAGAAAAGACGAACAGAAAAACTAATATGGTATCTTTTCCAGATGCGGAAGCATCTTCCGGCTCAGTTCAGCACGACGGTAGGCCTCGTGGAAAAGTTTCGGATGATGACAATCCGAGCCGATGCGCGCGACCATATCGTTGGATAAGAGATACTCAGCCTTCTTTTTCGCGGATTCGCCGTAATAGCCCACCAGGGAGGTAAGATTGATCTGCAGCAGGATGCCCATCTCACGCAGCCGATGATAATGCTCCAGCTCCATGTAACGATAACGCTCAGGATGAGCCAGAACAGGACGATAACCAGCCGACAAGGTATCCGCCAGGAGTTCGCTCATATTGTAAGGCGGAGTCCTGGTCGAAGTCTCCACCAGCACCTGGTCTTCCTCCAGCAGAAGAAGATCCCTGGCTTCCAGCCGTTCCCGGTAATTCGTATCCATCATGTACTCCGCCCCCAGATGCAGTCTGACCGGACCTTTGTAAGCCGCCAGCAGTTCCTCGAACCGGCGTCGAAGCCCAACGGTAGTGTTCGGAACATCCTCCATGACGTGAGGGGTGCACCAGACATCGGTCAAGCCGAATTCCTCCTGCCGCCGCAAAGCCAGCAGACTGTTCTCCAAGGTCTTGATTCCGTCATCGACCCCGAAAAGGATATGGGAATGGGAATCCCGTTTTCCTCGCAGGACACCACATTCCTCAAAAGAGGTCTTCCCTCTGAGTTTTTCCCAAAAAGACATGATTTTCAGCAAATTAGTCACTATAAATCCCTCAAATGGATTGTTTCAAGAGAGTAAAGATAAGAAAAATTTGCTACATTTGTTTTTCTGTAAAAAGAAAAAGAACAAGTATGGAACTGATAGATGACAAGCTCCTCGACGAGCTGAAGCAAGAAGCGGCAGCCTCTCCTCGACTGAGAATGAACCGTGACATGAGGACCAGTCCGCAAGACCGGTCCCAACGTATGCTGAACGCCCTTGAACCAGGTACCGTCATGCCGATACATCGCCATACCGCCACTTCCGAAGCCCAGATCCTCCTCCGCGGAAAGATCGACGTCATGTTCTACGATGACGAAGGCGAAGAAACCGCCCGTTTCCACCTGGACCCGACACAAGGACGGTACGGAGTGAACGTGCCGGCCGGCATGTGGCACAATCTGGAAGTGCTCGAACCAGGCTCCTGCATCTTTGAAGCAAAAGACGGTGCCTATCAGCCGCTCGGACCGAATGATGTCCTCGAGATTCCTGAAATGAAATGACAAGAAACTGAACAGAAGATGAAAATAGCAGTTGCCGGGACCGGCTATGTCGGTCTCTCCCTTTCCACCCTCCTCGCGCAGCACAACAGCGTGACAGCCGTGGACATTCTACCGGAAAAGGTAGAGCAGATCAACCGCCGGATCTCCCCGATCCAGGACGAATACATCGAAAGATTCTTCGCGGAAAAAGAACTGGACCTCACGGCCACGCTTGATTCCGCATCCGCTTACCGTGACGCGCAGTACATCCTCATCGCGGCTCCGACCAACTATGACCCGAAAAAGAACTTCTTCGACACCTCTGCCGTCGAATCGGTCATCAGCCAAGTGCTGGAAGTGAACCCTCAGGCCTTCCTGGTCATCAAATCCACCGTCCCGGTCGGCTACACGGAAGAACTGCGGACCCGATTCCACACGGACCGCATCCTCTTCAGTCCAGAATTCCTGCGTGAATCCAAGGCGCTCTACGACAACCTCTACCCGAGCCGCATCATCGTCGGCACCGACCTGTCGAAACCGGAACTGCGGGCAGCGGCGGAACAGTTCGCCCAACTGCTTCTGGAAGGTGCGGAAAAGAAAGACGTGCAGACCCTCATCATGGGCTCGACCGAAGCGGAAGCCGTCAAGCTATTCGCAAACACCTATCTGGCCCTCCGAGTCTCCTACTTCAACGAATTGGATACCTATGCGGAAGTAAAAGGACTGGACACCCGGAAAATCATCGAAGGCGTCTGCCTCGATCCGCGCATCGGCACCCACTACAACAACCCATCCTTCGGCTACGGCGGCTACTGCCTCCCGAAAGACACGAAACAGCTGCTGGCCAACTATGCCGATGTACCGGAGAACCTGATCCAGGCCATTGTGGAAAGCAACCGCACCCGCAAGGATTTCATCGCCGACCGGGTTCTGCAGAAAGCCGGTTACTATGATTATGTCAATGGCGTCGAATACGACAGTGCCCGGGAAAAGGAATGTACCATCGGAGTATATCGGCTGACCATGAAGAGCAATTCGGACAATTTCCGCCAAAGCTCCATTCAAGGCGTGATGAAACGGATCAAGGCGAAAGGCGCGACCGTGATCGTCTATGAACCGACTCTCCCGAACCATTCGACTTTCTTCGGGAGCGAGATCGTCAACGACCTCGACGAATTCAAACGACGTTCCCAAGGCATCATCGCCAACCGCTACGATTCCGCACTGGACGATGTGGCCGACAAGGTCTATACCCGCGACATCTTCAGAAGAGACTAAGCGTTTTCCGGAAGCGCATTATAGGCTTCCAAGGCTTTCTGGAGCAGGAAACAGGCCCGGTGCAGGTCTTCCGTCTTGAGGACATAGGCCACACGGACCTCGTTCCTGCCCATTCCCGGTGTGGAATAGAAGCCGCTGGCCGGTGCCATCATCACCGTCTCCCCTTCATAGCTGAAATCTGTCAGGCACCAGGCGCAGAACTTCTCCGCGTCATCGACCGGAAGACTCGCCACCGTATAGAAAGCGCCCATCGGAATCGGAGAATAGACGCCCGGAATCTTGTTCAACCCGTCGACCAGACATTTCCTCCTGGCGACATATTTCTCATAGACGAACTCGGCATAGCCCGAATCATCCTCGATGGAAGCCTCAGCGATCAGCTGACCGATCAGCGGAGGACTGAGCCGCTGCTGGCAGAATTTCATCACCGCTTCCTGCACCTCCTTATTCTTGGTGACCAGCGCACCGATACGGATACCGCACTCGGAATAACGCTTCGATACCGAATCCACCAGGATCACATTGTTCTCGATCCCCTCGAGATGGAAGGCTGATATATAAGGTGAACCGGTATAGATGAACTCACGGTAGACCTCATCGGAGAACAGATAGAGGTCGTGCTTCCTCACCAGATCACGGATCTGCTGCATTTCCTGACGGGAATACAGATAACCTGTCGGATTGTTCGGATTGCAGATCAGGATCGCCTTCGTCTTCGGCGTGATCAGTTTCTCGAACTCCTCCACCGGAGGCAGACAGAAGCCCGTGTCGATCGTGGAGACCACCGGACGGATGACCGCCCCCGCAGAAACGGCGAAAGCCATGTAGTTCGCATAAGCCGGCTCCGGAATGATGATCTCGTCTCCCGGATTCAGGCAGGACATGAAGGCGAACAGCACCGCCTCCGATCCACCCGCAGTGATGATGATATCATCCGGAGTCAGATCGATCTTGAACCTCTTGTAATAACCGACCAGCTTCTCACGAAGACTCAGGAAACCCTGGCTCGGACTGTACTCCAGCGTCTCGCGGTTGATGTTCTTCAGCACATCCAGCCCGGCCTGCGGCGTAGGCAGATCCGGCTGACCGATGTTCAGGTGATAGACTTTCACCCCTCTTGCCTTGGCTGCATTGGCCAAGGGAGTGAGCTTACGTATAGGAGATGCGGGGACCTCCCTACCCCGCTGTGATATTTCCGGCATAATCGTTTTCTTTTTGAAACCAGGTTTAAAGTTAGGGATTTTTTTCAAAAAGAGGAGCCCCCACGCAGGGAGCTCCTTCATAAGACGTAGATAAAACGGAACTAATTCCATTCAATGAGCGGTGAACGGTAGAAAGCGACGCCGGCAGCCTCGAGACGAGGTGCATAACGGACGAGACGCTTTGTATAACCGTCCCAATCACGGGACTCACGCGGACTCCAGCCGATTTCCGCATGACCGGCCAGACGCGGGAACGTCAGATAAGAGATGTCATCGAAATTCTCGACCGTCTCGGTCCAGAGCGCAGACTCGACACCGAAGATCTGTTCATCACCCTCCACATTGGCGACCTCTGCCGGATCCCAGTTGTAGGCCCTGTCCAGCTCGACATAACCTTTCCAGTGCAGACCGATGCGGCTCGTAGAATCATACTGCATGTCGAGGTAAGCATGTTCAGCCGGAGAGATCAGCACTTTCGCTCCTTTGGAAAAAGCAAGGTCAATGTTCTGACGGTCTTTCCAGATCTGGATGACATCCCCGCTGGACACTGCCGCATTGGCCACTTCCTCCCAACCTATGAGTTTCTTGCCATATTTGTTCACGATCGGTTTCACGCGATTCATGAAATAAATGTAGTCCTCCTCCTCGGTCACGCGACTTTCATCTCCACCGACATGGAAATACTCCGCCGGATAAAGAGCGGAAATCTCACGCACGACATCATCGACGAAACGATAAGTCGCCTCTTTCCGGGTATCCAAGGTACTGAAACCGACCTTGATGCCGCGATAAGGCTCTTTCTTCTTGCCATCCGCATTCAGCTCGGCATAAGAAACCAAGGCTGCATTCGTATGTCCAGGCATATCCACCTCTGGAATGACGGTCACATAATGCTCTGCCGCATAGCGGACGATCTCCTTGAACTCCTCCTGAGTATAGAAGCCACCGTCTCCTTCGCCGACTTCACAGGCTGCGCCGACTGCAGTCAGTTCCGGCCAGGACTTGATCTCGATTCTCCAACCCTGATCATCCGTCAGATGCAGATGCAGCGTATTCAGCTTGAGATCCGCGATCCGGTCAATGAAACGCTTGACGTCCTCGACCGTAAAGAAGTGACGGGTCACGTCGAGCATCACGCCACGATAGGCGAACCTCGGTGCGTCAGCGATCTCACAGGTCGGCAAGACCCAGGAGTGTCCCTGCTGGAACAGCAACTGGCCCAGCGTACGTCCGGCATAGTACAGACCTGCCGGAGCCTCAGCCTTCACCACCACCTGATCCTTCGTCACAGAGATATGGTAAGCCTCGCTTCCATTTTCATCACCGTCTTCAAGGACGAAGAGGATATTCTTCCCCTCCTGCTGAGGTTCAGTGAACTCCAGACCGGTCCGGGCAGCGAACTCAGCCTCCAGATCAGCCGCGATACGTCCGGCCTCTCCTGCACCTTCGGCCAGGAAGCCCGTGGAAGCGGACAGTTTAAATTCATCTCCACTCGCCTGTACTGAAACAGGAAGCGGCAAAACAGAAATCTCGTGAGGACGCTTCTGCGCCACCAAGACGACAACGACGGCTGCAACGACCGCCAGCAAAGAAAAAGCGATTTTCTTCATAGATAATTTATTCAGTGTTAGTTTAATTATTTATAAGTCGACTAATTTAATCAAAATTTTCAGATAAGAAAGGCCTCCGGAGAAAAACGCCCCGACCTCTGCCACTTTCCGGCAAAGAAATGCAAGAACTTGATTTTCAAAGCAGAAAACAAAGAAAATGCGCAAATTCCGATTGGGAATTTCTGGAATATTTTCTACATTTGTTGGAAGGAAATGCGCATGATTGGAAAATTTGTCATTTATATTCACATCAGCTGGTGATAATAACACATGTAAAAACAAAACCATGAAAACAAGTAAAACAATCAAGGCAATCGTGCTTGCTGCTTCAATCATCGCAGCGACACTCGGAAGCCTGACAGACGCATCAGCCTGTACAGGAATTTATCTTAGAGCAAAAGATGGCAGTTTCGTCATCGGTAGAACAATGGAATGGGACTCTTTCAAGATGCCATCACGTCTGGTCATCGTTC
This sequence comes from Bacteroidales bacterium, assembly GCA_020026355.1. Taxonomy (GTDB): domain Bacteria; phylum Bacteroidota; class Bacteroidia; order Bacteroidales; family UBA932; genus Cryptobacteroides. Next base: position 9,675 of record JAHHQP010000026.1, on the reverse strand, counting down.
CACGCGGCCATGTACAGTGGACAGTCACCCCAAGCGGAGACAAAGAAATTGAAATGAAAGCAAAATATAGCTATGCCGGAATCGGTGTTCTGGATGACAACTTCATGGCAGCACTCCTTCGCCGGTCGCAGTGACCGTGCCCCTTTCCACGTCGCCTCCATCCAGCCGATGTTCACCTGGCAGCTCGGGAAAGGCAACTACCTCAGAAGTACCGGCATCATTGCCCTGGACTTCACGAATGACAACTATTTCATCCCGTTCGGTTTAGGCGTCGGAAAAGTCTTCACCGCCGGGAAAGTCACGTTCAACATCTTCGCGGAACCGCAGTTCACCACCTGGCACCACGGTGCCGGAATCTCGGTCGTACAGCTCTTCTGCGGCATAAACACCCAATTCTGACATGAAAGCAAACCATTGCAGATGGAGCCTCAGGTTTCTATTGATGAGCCTGCTCCTCCTGCCGTTCCAATCCTGTGGTTCGGCCAACAAGATCGACAATACTCCCGTCCCTAAATTCGAACTCAACCGTTTCTTAGGTCAATGGTATGAGATCGCCCGCTATGACCATAAGTTCGAGCGCGGCCTCAACCGCGTCACCGCCGAATACAGCATGCGCGACGACGGCAAGGTACGCGTCCTGAACACCGGCTATAAGGACGGCGTGAAACAGACCGCCGAAGGTAAGGCGAAAGTCGTCAATCCTGAACTCGGCGACGGCTACCTGAAAGTCGCCTTCTTCTGGATCTTCTACGCTGACTACCGCGTTCTCCTCATCGACGAGGATTACCAGTACGCCCTCATCGGCAGCAAGAAGGACAACTACCTCTGGATCATGTCCCGTACCCCGTCCATCGACGAGGAAACCCGGACCATCCTGCTGGAAGAAGCCCAGTCACGCGGCTATGACACGGACCGTCTCATCTGGGTCCGCCAATGACGCTCACCTGAGCAGACAAAGAAAAAAGGGGGACTCCAACGAGCCCCCCCCTTTACATTACCAGACTTAAGCCTTCTTGAATCGGTTCACGATCTTGTAACCCGTGATCGCCACGAAGATGGACATCAGCGGAGAGATCCAGTTGAAGAAGCAATAAGGGAAATAGTCGAGAGTCGGCACCTTCAGGACCGTCGCCTGGGTCATACCGCAGGAGTTCCACGGAATCAGCACCGAGAAGATCGTCGCACTGTCCTCGACACTTCGGCTGAGCAGCCGGCTCTCGTACCCCCGATCCTCATAAAGTTTCTTATAAAGGTTGCTGGTCAGAAGAATACTGATGTACTGGTCGCCCGTCACCATGTTCGCGAACACACCGGTCGCTGCCGTAGAAGCCACCAGCGGCACCCGCCCACGAATCACCCGGATCAGCACATTGGTCAGACTCTGCATCATGCCGCTACCGACCATGGCCCCACCGAAGATCACGGCAGACAGAATCAGATAGACCGTATTCAGCATACCGGTCATACCTTTCGTGGAAATGAGGTTATCGATCGCCGCATTGCCGGTCTCGATGGCCGTCGAACCGTAATAGGTCGTGAAAAGCCCCTTGAACCCCTCGACGAAAGACAGGCCTTCCAGTTCCTGTGCCCCCGGAACCGCAGCGACCTCCTTCAGGATATCCGGCTGCGCGAACAGCGCCAGGATGCCGGCCATCACGGAAGAAAGAAAGAGCGTGACGATCGCCGGCGTCTTCTTCGCGATCAGAACTCCAGTCAGCACCGGTACGATCAGCAGCCACGGGGAAATGTTGAAAGTTCCCTTCAGATCGTCCGCAAAGTCAATGGAAACCGCATCGGGAGATTCGTGCAGCAGGCTCGCGATCAGGAAGATGACGAGACTGATGGCCATGGAAGGGACCGTCGTGATCATCATGTAACGGATATGAGAGAAAAGCGGCGTACCGGCAGCAGATGATGCCAGCACCGTCGTATCCGACAAAGGAGAAAGCTTGTCCCCGAAATAAGCACCGGAAATGATGGCACCGGCCGTCCAGCCCGGCGAGAAACCCAGTGCCGTACCGATACCGACCAGCGCGACACCGACCGTCGCGATCGTAGTCCAGGAACTGCCGGTCATCAACGAGATGACAGCACAGATGACGCAGGTCGCCAGCAAGAAAATCTCCGGAGCGAGAATCTTGATGCCGTAATAGATCATGGTCGGAACGATACCGCTGATCATCCAGGAACCAGCCACTGCACCGATCAGCAGCAGAATGATGACCGAAGTTGCGACGGAACTCAGATTGTCCACGATGCCCTGCTCGAATTTCTTCCAAGGCACCTTATAGAAAATCATGGAAATGGCGATTGCCGTTCCCGAAGCGAAGAACAAAGCGACCTGGCTGGCACCTGCCAGCGCGTCGGTCTTGAAAACCCGGATGACGATGACCAGGATGGCCACCAAAGCGATAAACGGAAGAGCCGATACGATTGCGGAAGGAATCCGCTCCTCACCAGAAAAATTTTTCATCTTATTTCACACTAACCTAAACACCAGACTGCCTCACGCAGTCTAAAAAGGTTGCAAAGATACAATAAATTCTCTGCCATCCACCCCTTGACCTTCAGAACCTGCGGTTCCCCCGGTAGATGACCCGAAAGGTCAAGCCGCCACAGTTCCGGTAAAGCAAACCAACGTCACCGTAAACCCCGAAAGCGAAAGTGACCGGCATACGGACAAAAGACTTCTCGAAACGGAACTCAAGCCCCATGGACAACTGCCAAGGCGCGAAATAGAAGAAGGAATCCGGAGACTCATGATAACACCCGTAATTCCGTGAATAAGTCATCTTGAACGAATACGGAACCCCCGTGACCACATTGCCGCCCATCCCGAAATGGAAAGCCTGGACCCGGTTGTTCACGATTCCGCGTGTAATTCCGTCCGGTCCCGGAGCCGCCACCGTGAAAAGCGGCATGCCGATCACACGACCGTAATTCGTCCACCCGGAACGGTAATCTGAATTGTTGAAGTAATTGTCGCATCCTCCCAAGATCTTGCGACCGTTCCGGTAAGAAGCATGAGGATCCGGATGCTCGACCTCCTGCGGAGGAATCGGAATGTCATGATGCGGCCCGGACTGCCACATGGTCGTCAACGCCTCCAGCACGAAATCCGTCACCGCCCCGGTCCGGTTCTTGAGATTGATCATCACCGTCCACAACCCGTCCGGCAGATTCTGCAGCCGGGTGCCCGAACCATCCTCGAAAGGCTTGTCGTACTGGAAAGTCATAGTAAAGTTCTCCGGATGCCAGACCAATCGGATGAACTCATGACCGAGATGATTGCCCAGCACATTGACCTGATCAGACTCCGTCGCCTCCATTCCACCGTTTCTCGCCGCCACGATGCGCAGATAATCCTGAAAAGACACCGGCTGCCGGCTGCCGTCCGGCCTCGTTCCTCCCCATTGAGCCATATGCTCGAGCCCGAAGATGAAATCCACCTGACGCCCGAGGGCGATCTTGAAGGCCAATGATTTATCGTGGAGCATCGCTCCTTGCGTGGATCGCCGGTCAATGAACTGGTAATGCGCGAAATTCGCCTTCACGCCGAACCAATGCCCTTTCTCGAAATAGAGCCAGTCCATCTTGAGGTTCACGCCCGGCAGATTGCGGGCATTCCCGCTCCACATGAAATTGCCTCCGGAAAGGCTCAGATCGCCGAACTCCCGTTCATGCGGCAGCATGCCGACATCCACACCCAGCATCCGCCAGCCAGCCGACAGATAGAGACGGTCCACCAGCGCAGATACCGCCTGGCGGCGATAGGCGTTCTGCCAGCCGACATTCCCGACGCCAGTCGCCCCCAGCCCGAAGTACCAGCCGCGGCGGCTGTGATACTCCAGCGCCGTGCCCATGGTCAAGGCCCCGCCATTGGTCACCGGAAGAATCCCATCATGGCCGGTCCTTGCCCAGAACGGCAGATAAGGCCCCGATCCCACCTGGAGGTGAGCAACAGTTTCCCACTCCACCCGCCATCCGGGAGGGACGGCAGCCGGAGGATTCGCGCGAGGGCGTCCGATAGCCGCAGAATCTGCCGGAAGCACGACCCCATTGACCTGAGCAGGGACGGACAACCAGAACAGAAGGCTGGTCATGACTAGTAGCAATTTCTTCATGATCAAGCGATGAGGCCACAAAGTTATCATCTTTCCTCCGGAAAAGTTCACGATTCGGGAGAAATTGAGGAATTATCCGATCAATCGAGGGTAAGATCGAAGGCGTAAGAATAAGGAATGATCGAATGATGCTCCACATTATCTTTCCAACCCGGCTCCTGATGACTCAGCTCCACGATATCACGTGAGAGCATTTTCCCGAACTTCGCGAGGATCTCCTCGATGGTGGAAAGTTCCTGCTCGGACAGAAGGTCCACCCGCACCTCTTCCGATACGCCAAGCACCGTCTTCTCACCGCCAGCCAGGAGAATTTCCTGACATTTCGTCAAGCCATCCACCTGATCATAGATCGTCGCATAATGTTCCGGAACCGGTCCGAACTGGATCGCACGGTATTTCAGGCCACTGATAGAACGACCATATCTACGATAATTCATGAAATCGCTGTAGAACATCAGCTTGTTCAATTTCGTCGGACAGATATCCCGGCACCGGCTGACGATGTATTTCACCATCTGAGCCAGCTTGTCCGGATTCTGCTCCCCGAATCCATTCTCCACTGACAGACGGTCATCCTTACCATACAGCAACATGGCGAGAAAGCGATCCACCGCAGAAGAAGTACTGTTCTCGACACGGGAACGGATATTCTCATATTCCTGCTCGGTGAACTGGGAACGGCTTTCCTCCAGCATCGTCCTCATGACCCTCTTGTCAGAAACGGCACGGATCATCTTCCCCTGGGATTCCGAAGGGACCATACCGGCCTCATACTGCCGCCATTGATTCACACCGAAGCCCAGAATCTTGGACATCTGGGTAAAATTCAAGCCATATCTCTCCCGGATCTTGCGAATCTCATCCGGGAAAGGCACACCATGACGGACTCTCCATTGGCTGTACAGTTCATTCGTGAAAAGTTCATCCTGGTCGCCGTCCGTAAACTGCTCCCCGGTATCTTCACAGAGATAATACCTCACATGGACCTCGAAACTTTCCTTCCGGAATTCCTTCCGCTCCACATCCTCCACCTCATACACCCGTCCTCCCGTGAAAGGACTTGCCATTTTCGTCAATGTCTTCTTCATGTTCATTGTTCCTTTACCTTAAAAGCATAGTTCATCGGATGCGCCGCCTCATGAAACGAAATGCATATCGTCCTATTGGCAGGATGCCCCATGGCTATCTTTATATAAAGTTCCTTTCCATCAAAGTTCTTACCAAAGACCCACAGATCACCAGCCCACAAAGCATCCTGGACCGTTTCCACATAATCACAAGCCTCGACCGTCCTGATGATCTCTCTACGGATCCTGTCATTCAGACCAAGCATCGCCAGCGCCTCCTGGTTCTTTTCCCGATTCAGGAAAATGACACCCCAGACCTCAAATTTAGGCATGAACTGCTGCAGAAATGCCTCTACCTCCTCTCTCGATTTCACGATTCCGCTCATAGTCTTCTCAAATTTTCCGCAAAGTTAAAGAATTATTCTTACAAAACGCAGAAAACAAACGGAAAAGTTGACGGCAGAAAACATTTCCAACTTTTCCATTGCATTGGAAATAAATATTACTTAATTTTACAAAAAATTTAAAATCAAAGAATTATGTCAACTTACATAGTTTACAGTTTCAATTTCGAACCGAAACAGATATCAGAGAAACTTTATGAACAGCTTCCTGATGAAACAACAAGAATGGAAAAGAAACAGGACTATCTTTCCGAGATCCTGAACGACCAGAACTTCACCTTCCGGAAGAATAGAAATGAATCCTATCATTTCAAGAGACTGTCGCAGACGGGCAATGGAATATTCTGCCTGAAACTGGCCAACAAAAGACATGTCAAACTCGAGAACAACTTCAACGTGATCATGGCTGATAACTCGCCGAGCTGCAACGTGATCATAGACAATCGCATAGGAGAGCATCACATTCTCATTGAAAGTGATGCTACAGCATTTTCCGATACCAACGTCGTCCGCAACATCATACGCTCAACGCTCAATCACTACCTCAGCGTTTATGGACTTACCCTTGACATCAACAAAGAATTCCGCCCTACAGAATTCTGGGACTTCACCAAGGAATACCCTGAGATCAACATGCTTCGCTTCAACCTGCTTTACGCCGATCACTCAAGCGCTGAAGAAAACGCCGAAGATTTCATCCAGCAGCAAAGCAGAATTCTGAACAGCACGAACACCACCGTTGAATTCAGAACTCAGGCCAATGCCATCCTGAACATTTCTCCAGACGACCAGGAACTGAAAAAACTGGTTGAAATCTCTGCCAGATCAGGAAACCGGATCACCTGCAAACTCAAAGGACAACGACGCTTCCTATCCATCGGCAACGCCCCGGTCACCTGTGAACTCAACGAGGATGACCTGACCAACGATGATTCAATGTTCGAGACCCATCAGGAGCATTTGGCCAGACTGCTCGACTCGATCAACCTATAGACTCGTCCCATACGCGCTCATCTCTAAAGTAGGATTCTTGAAAATCCAGAAAAATTACGTAAATTTAGGGTTTGAGAAAGCATGAATAACACAATAAATAACTGACCACATGAGACAACTGACCAACGGAATCATTGACCTTAAAGTAGATGAGCATGGAGCGGAACTGCACAGCATCCGCAAGAACGGCGTTGAATACCTCTGGCAAGGCGACCCGACCTTCTGGGGCCGGCACTCCCCTGTCCTTTTCCCGATCGTAGGCAGCCTCTGGAACAAGAAGATGCACGTCGAGGGACGGACCTATCAGATGGGACAGCACGGCTTTGCAAGAGACATGGACTTCCTCCTGGTCTCCCAGGAAGAGAACAGCATCACCTACCGCCTGACCTCCGACGGAGAAACGCATGACAAATTCCCGTGGGAATTCCAGCTCGACATCACTTATAAACTGGAGGGGCAGAAAGTAATCGTCATCTGGGAAGTGACGAACACCAGCGCACGAGAGATGTTTTTCCAGATCGGCGCGCACCCGGCCTTCTATTATCCCGGTTTTCGGCCGGAGAGCGAGCTGAAAGGCTGGTTCACCCTCAGCAAGAACGGCAAGCAGATCGAAGACATTGACTACATCCTCATCGGCGAGAAAGGCTGCGCAGACATCGAGAAACATTACCCATTGCCATTGGAAAAGACAGACCTGCCGGGACTTGGCGGACTCGCGCAACGCCTGGACCAGCACAGTTTCGACAACGACGCTTTCATCATCGAAGGCAGTCAGGTCGATACCGTCACGCTTCACAGCCCGGAAGGACAGCCATGGCTGCGTCTGCATTTCGACGCACCGCTCGTCGGGCTCTGGTCACCGTGCAAGAATAATGCGCCCTTCGTCTGCATCGAGCCTTGGTACGGCCGCTGCGACCGGATGGGCTATACCGGCGAATTCAAGGACCGGGACCACATCAACCGCCTCGCCCCGGAAAACAGTTTCCGTTGCGAGTACAGCATTGAGGTGATGTAGAGGGGATAACGCCCTTAGAATCAATGAAATAATAGATACGAGACGGTCATCATTCCGAGTGGAGTGATGACCGTTTGATGTTTTATTGGCCTGACAACACACTTACATCTTCTGCCAGGCCATCATACTATTCATGGACACCTCGTCTTCAATAAGCAAATTTGTATACCAAACATTAGGATATCATTTACCCTATTGGAATTAACAATTATAATCCTGAACCTTGTTTGTTTGAGAACTCAACGGTCTAATTCAGGCCGAACCCCATCTAAAAAACAATACGAATACCCCCTGAAACAGGCAGGGTAAAGTCCACTGTACAACTAAATATTGAAAACCCGCTCTTATTTAATGTAACATATCTCGTAGAAGACGACACTACCAGATATTACGCATCTGGAGAACCTCCTTGCAGAAAAGCTGATTTCTTAAAAGGAGTAATATCAGAAGACTATGTGATTGACGCAGCAAGATCGCTTGTCGTTTCCGATATGGAAATACAAAATCTTGAAGGAGATTTCAAGATAGTGGAATATGCGTTTCCAGAGAAGGACTAATCTTTATTTACACGACATCAAATTACTAGTCCAGTATTAAAAGGACATTGATTTCTTAAAAATTTAAGTATGCAAGAAGATATTTATATGACAATTAATAAAAAGATTGAACAAATTTCAAAAACATTGGCAGTTACTGACAATAAAAACGTCTGGCAAACAGGCTTTGCTCCAGGAAATTTTCAATTTGCACAAATCAAAGGAAGAATATTTGTGTTAGTTCAATCCAACCTTTTTAGAAAGTTAATCTCAGATAAAGTATATCTTGATGTTGCAAAAGCCTATCCAAAAATTTTGAAACAGGCAATGCTGACGATATCATAAAAGCCATCTTTGATTATGAGAACAGAGATGAATCATTAAAAAATTTCAGTAAAGAAAGATTCATTGATTTACTGCGATCTGAAAATTGCATGTATATTCTGGAATACACAGGTGAAAAGATCAATGACAAGATTCTACGACTTGACTTGTTCAGATTGCTCAACAAGGAGGAAAACCATTGGGTATTTACTGGCGGTTTGTTCCGTATCTTGAAGCATTATAGTATTCCCGAACATCTTGCTCTATCCATCAATAAAAAGGGATACATCGTTCAATTTTGGGATTCGATTATCAATCAACTGCTTTACTGTTTCTTTTTCAAAAACTTTTCAATCGTACCGAATGAGAAAGACAAATTTGAAGTGGAGCATATGTTAGACGACGAACATTTATTATATGTAAAATTTCATTATCAGAAAGAAGCCAAAGTCTACTTTTTAGATTCAATGCATTTGAAAAAACTAAAAAAAAGAAAGATATAATAAAACTGAAAATCAACCAACATCCTGACAACACCTGTATTTACGTAATCTATAGCCACATTGAACAATTAAAATTCATCACAGCAAACAATCACTATAAGTCTAGAAAAATAACGGCTGTCACCTGAAAATTGTCAGGAAACAACCGTCTGCCCCATGCACGGGACCCAAAAGCTAAAATTTTTCAAATGCGAAACATCTCCGAACAAAATTTGAAGGATTCCACATATCCGTCTTTAAATAAACAGCTGGATAAATCCGGCCGTTTATTTACGACCACCATTAACAATGATTTCATACATTTTTGACTGCCAGAACATTCGCGATTGAATATCATCCCCGAACAATTCGTCGACACTTCTCAATGCATCAAACAAATCAAACAACGAATTCACATTAATTGCAGTCAATTTATTTACAATAGCATCCTTATACTTTATAAAATAATCTTTGCGAGCCGATGAGATTTTTTTTACAACAAACTCCTTAATTTCAACAGGATTCTTCTTATTAATAATTTCCGGAGCCAGCACAGATATCTGTTTCACATACTCATCTATGAAATCCGACAGATGAGAAACCTTCTCATAAACAGTTCCAACCGTCATAGAATGAGTATAGGTCAACATGTCAGTCTTATACTCATGTTGAGTTGTAGAATATTCCGAAGGCAACAAATCCAAATAGGTTTCTCGACCTCCTTCTCTGT
>JAHHQP010000025.1 GCA_020026355.1 Bacteroidales bacterium | reverse complement strand
GTTCAGGGGGATCTCGTTCCTTCCTATTTCAAACTTACAGGGTTGAAAAACTGTCGAACTTACAAATTGCAATGATGATTTTTAAAAAAAACGAACTTTTAGTTCAAGTCCGCCAAAACCGCTGAATCTGACATCTGTAGTTCCGATTTTGTCGATAATTTAAAGTAGATAAGGGCGCAATTATTATAATGTGTTATCAATTAAATACTTCCGATTCGTAAAAAATTTTTGTTATTCATCATAAATCGTTAAATTTGCGCCCTTTGAGTAAATTATTATCGATGAAGAAGAATTTGTTACGAATTGTAAGTTTGGTGATTGGTGCTCTGGCAAGTGTCATGGCTTTGTCAGCCCAGTCCTTGGTCAAGGTGAGTGGTATCGTGACCTCTGCAGAAGATGGACTTCCGATAGTCGGAGCTTCCGTCATGTCCGGTCCTTCCGCCGGTGTGGTGACTTCCCTGGATGGTGATTATGTCATCGAAGTTCCAGCCGGAACGGAACTCACGTTCTCGACCATCGGCTTTGCCGATTGCAAAGTGGTGGTTCCCGAAGGGGAAACCTTCAAGTGTGATGTGGTTTTGAAGACGGACTCCATGGTTCTGGATGATGTTGTCGTCATCGCCTATGGTGTACGTAAGAAGGGTACGGTTGCCGGCTCTGTCGCTACGGTGAAATCTGAAAAGATCGAGAACACCCCGACAGCAGCGTTCGACCAGGCGCTCCAAGGACAGGTTTCCGGTCTGACCGTCCTGTCCAATACCGGTGAACCGAGCGCGTCGACGACCATGACGATCCGTGGTACGAACTCCATCAACTCCGGTACCGCACCGCTTTATATCCTGGACGGTGTAGCGATTTCCCCGTCGGATTTCAATACTATCAATCCTGCGGATATCGAGAGCATGTCCGTATTGAAGGATGCCGCTTCCACTTCCATCTATGGTGCGAGGGCGGCCAATGGTGTGATCGTCATCACGACCAAGCGCGGTCGCAATACTGATCATGTCAACATCAATTACAGGATGCAGATCGGTGTGTCTTCTCTGGCACACGGCAACTGGGACCTGATGAACACAGCAGAGCGGATCCAGTACGAGAAGGAAATCGGCATGGATACGGGAATGGATTATGAAACCCTTTCCAAGATCGACGTGAACTGGATGGATGTGGTCTTCAATGATGCAGCCTTCATGCAGAGCCACGAACTGACGGTCGCAGGTGCGAACGACAAGACTAACTATTATATATCCGGAGGATACTTCGATCAGGACGGTATCGCTCCTGGTTCTTCTTTCCGGAGATACTCTTTCCGTGCGAATTTCGAGCAGAGCATGGCTTCCTGGCTGAGAATGGGAGCCAAGACCATGTTCAACTTCCAGAATGTCGAGCAGGCGGATTCCGGTTCCTATACTTTAGTGACCCCGATTTCAGCAGCCCGTTTCATGAAACCGTACTGGGACCCGTACAAACCCGACGGTTCATTGGCCTCACTTAACGATGGATCATGGAAAGGTCAGGGACAGAACCCGTTGGAATGGCTGGAGAACAATCCGCTGACATTCAAGAAATATAAGCTCATGGCCATTGTCTTCGCGGATTTCACACTTTATGAGAATCTGGTGTTCAAGACACAGGCCAGCCTTGACTGGGGCCACACGACCGGCTTCTCCCAGTCCATGCCGAGCTATCGTCCGAACCTCGGTCAGGGTTCCGCTTCCAGGAACTCCAGCGATGTGATGAACCTTCAGATCACGAATACATTGACCTATACTTTCGATATCGACGGGGCTCACAACTTCAACTTTCTCCTCGGACAGGAGGGACAGAATCTCCACAGCGAGTCTTTCGGACTGACTTCTCAAGGCCAGACCAACGACAAGCTGACGGATATCTCTCAAGCGACGAGGGTGACCGGATGGTCTTCTTCTCCGGCTACGGATCATTCTACCGTATCCTTCTTCGCCCGGGGTGAGTACAATTATCTTGACCGTTACTATGCGGATTTCTCCGTACGTACGGACGGATCCTCCCGTTTCGGAAAGAATCGCAGATGGGGTGCCTTCGGCTCTGCCAGCTTCATGTGGAACCTGAGGAACGAAGCATTCATGGCGCAGACCAGAAACTGGTTGACCAACGCCCAGATCACCCTCAGTTCCGGTACTTCCGGTAACTCCGAGATTCCAGTCTATGAGCATCTTCCGCTTATCGGCGGTGGTGCTGACTATATCGGCAATTCCGGCGTCGTTCCGATCCAGCCGGGTAACGAGAATCTGACCTGGGAGACTTCCTGGACGACCAACCTCGGTCTTCATTTCGGCTTCTGGAATAGACTTGACGTGGATCTCGAACTTTACAACAAGAATACCAGCGATATGCTGATGAGGGTGCCGCTTCCATACTCCACATCCAACGGTTATGGTTACAAATGGTCCAATGTCGGCGGCATGGTGAATCGTGGTGCAGAGTTGAACCTCAATGTCACTCCGGTGCAGAAAGGAGACTTCATCTGGACGATCAATGCCAATGTTTCTTACAACTACAACAGGATCACGGAACTCTATAACGGCGTTCAGGAATACGAGATGGCCAACACGAATACCAAACTGGTAGTCGGACGTCCGCTCGGCGAGTTCTTCATCAACCGTTATGCCGGTGTCGATCCGAAGAACGGTGATGCGCTCTGGTATGACAGGGACGGCAAGATTACCCGTGAACTTCGTGATGAGGACAAGGTGCTGATGGGCAAGAGCTTCCATGCTCCTTGGCAGGGCGGTTTCGGTACTACGGTCGCTTGGAAGGGATTGAGTCTCAGCGCTCAGTTCAGCTGGGTAGCAGACCGTTGGATGATCAACAACGACCGTTTCTTCGACGAGTCCAACGGCCGCTTTCAGTCTTATAACCAGTCCCGCAGATTGCTGGATCGCTGGAAACAGCCGGGTGACATCACAGATATTCCACGTCACGGTGAGTTCACCGAATTCGACAGCCGTCTGCTGGAAGATGCTTCCTTCCTGCGTCTGAAGAATCTTGTGCTGGCCTACTCGCTTCCGCAGGGTCTCCTGGCGAAGACCAAGGTCATCCGTGGCTTGAAATTCTATCTCCAGGGACAGAATCTCCTGACTTTCACGAACTTCACCGGTCTTGATCCGGAAAGCTCGCTAAACGTCTACCAGGCCCAGTATCCGATGTCAAGACAGTTTACCTTCGGCCTTGACCTCATGTTCTAAAAGTGATGAAACAAGATATGACAAGAAAAATATACAATACCTTCCGTGCAGCTATGCTTGCACTTGCGGTGACCTTCGCTGTCCCGTCCTGTCTGGAGAAAGTTCCGCAGGATGCGATCCACATCAACGAGGCCATGAAGACCTTCAATGATGCTGAGCAGACGGTCATCGGCATCTACTCTACCTTCAAAAGCGGTGCGCTGTACAGCGGCAGCCTGACTTTGGGACCGGATATCCAGTCTGACCTGGTCTATGCGGTCGAGGGCAACTCGAATCAGTTCGGTAACATCTGGCAGTGGGATATTCTCCCGACGACTCCGGAGATCGAGTCCGTCTATGCGGCGCTCTATACCGTGATCGGCCAGTGCAACTTCTACCTGGATAGGGTAGAGGCACTCCGCGAGACCATTACCAATGATGAGGAACTGAAGCTGCTGGATACCTATACCGGTGAAGTTTACTGCGCTAGAGCACTCGCTTATTCCGAGCTCATCAAGTGCTACTGTGACGCTTATGATGCAGAGACTGCGAAGAACCCGGACACCGGTGTCGTCCTCCGTTCCAGCTATGACGCTGTGGAAGTGGCCAGACGTTCCACTCTCCAGCAGTCCTATGAGTTCGTCCTTGCTGACCTTGCCGAAGCAGAGCGTCTGATGGATCCGAAGGATGATCGCGCGGATTTCCCGGTATTCTCCAATGCTGCGGCCCATGCACTCCATGCCCGTGTCGCACTTTTCATGAAGGATTGGGAAACTGCAGTTGCCGAGTCCGAGAAACTGATCGGCCACGAAGACCATCTCTTCGCGCTGGCTGACATCAACAGGAATCCTGATGCGCTGATGCGGCTCTGGCATCTGGATTCATCTCAGGAAATCATCTGGAAAGTCGGTTTCACCCTGACTTCCTACGGAGCGCCGCTCGGACAGGTGTTCCTGAACCACAATGTCGATATGGTCAACTACTATCCGGACTATGTGCCGGCACAGTGGATCATCAGTGAATTCGGTCCGGATGACGGTCGTTCGATAGCCTATTTCCAGGAAGAGCAGACCGGATATCCGCATCATCTGACCTGGCCGCTCCTGATGAAGTACAACGGTAACGTCAACTTCATCAACCAGAAGATCTTCCACGTCAGCATGCCGAAGCCGCTCCGTCTGGCCGAGCAGTATCTGATCCAGGCTGAGGCACTCTGTGAACTGGGCAATTTTACCAAGGCTTCCGATGTGCTGAACGGTCTTCTCGCGTCCAGATTCGCCACTCCCGTGAAAGTCGGACTGACCGCAGACAACTGGAAAGAGGTCATTTCCGAGGAAAGAGCGAAGGAACTCTACATGGAGGGCTTCCGGCTCAATGACCTCAAGAGATGGGGCAAGGGCTTCAAGAGAATCTACCAGACCTCCAGCCAGAAAGAGGGAAGTTCCCTCGTCAAGAAGGCGGACGACTATCTTTTCGTATGGCCGATTCCTAAGCATGAGATCGAGGCGCCGGGTTCACAGGTCAAGCAGAATCCATCTGTCAGAAAGCAAATGAAATAAAGCAAAGCGATATGAATACCTATAGATATATACTTCCATTGATGTTCGCTGCCCTTCTGTCCTTGACCGGATGTCAGGAACATTATGTTACTTATGAGGATGCCGAGTACATCGGATTTTCCGACACCCTGTCCGTCGTGGCGGTGCAGGATTCTTCGCTCATCAGCATTCCGGTCATTTCTACCGTGAACCGTGATTATGACAGGACCGTTGCTGTCGAGATTGTCGATAGCAAGAGCAATGCCGTCGAGAAACTGCACTATGCGCTGGAGTCCAATACCGTCACTATCCCAGCGGGATCCAACAAGGGGGAGGTGCTTCTGCGCGGCTTCTATGACAACATGGTCTCTACCGATTCGCTCTGCTTCACCATGAAGCTGGTCATGACCGACAAGCTCCTGATGGGAGACGGCAGTGAAGAGACCCGTATCCAGCTCCGGAAGGTCGTTCCGTTCAAGCTTGAAGATTTCACCGGATGGTGCGTCTTCACTTCCATGTTCCACCGTGAGTTCCAGCAGCCGTACCAGAGGCTGGTCAAGACTTACAAGGTCGATGGAAAAGAAAATGCCATCCTTTGTCGCAACATGTTCAATGAGGGCTATGATGTCGAGCTCTGCTTCGACAACAGTGATCCTTTGAGCGGAATCGTCACGATGCCGGAAGAGCAGATCGTCAGCGATGAGGCGACCTTCTTCGGTCAGACCAAAGGAGACAACCATATCCGTGCCGTGCACAGTCCGCTGGCCCCGTCCTTCTTCTTTACCAATGAGAAGATGCCTTACATTGCTCTCTGGAGCATGCTCTATGTCAAGAACCTCGGCGAGATGGTCGGAACCGTCGGACATTTCTACAGTGTCATGGAATGGATTTCCGAGAAGGAAGCCCGTCGTCTGAGTAAGGAAGATGGCCTTCCGGGCTTCTTCGAAGAGAAAAACTAACTCTATTAATTATAGTCGAATTTAAACTGGATCATCATGAAAAAGACAAACCGGATTTTGCTGGCAGCTCTGGGATTGAGCGCAGCATTGTTCACGCAGTCTTGCGAGAAGGAACCGCAGAAGAACAACTCCGTTCTGACGCCGAACTTCCCGGAAACTGTAGTGGAGAAAACGATTGTGAAAGGTCAGGAAAAGACTGACTTCAAAATTCAGCCGAATCAGGCTTGGAAGGTAGAGGTGCTCGGAGAAGGTGCGGGTACTATTTTCTGGATCGATGATGAAGGGATGAAAGAAACCTCCATTTCCGGCAAGGAAGCAGGAGAAGTGGCTTTCTCCGTAACTTTTGATTCGAAAGAGGAATTTGACAACAACCGTCTCTGTGAGGTGAAGCTGACGATGGGAAATCGTTCCAGGATCATCGGAAAGCTGACTCGCGCCGCAAAGAACAGAACATTGACCCTGGAGGTCGCGAAGATCGATGCTGAGACGGAATCCTTCAAGGAAGAATACGAAAGAACAGATGTAGCCGAACTGGTGACTTTTTCGGGAGTGTGTGATTACTCAAGACCGGTCAGGATCCTTGCAAACTATAGCTGGAGTCTGGCTATCCCGGATTTCTGTGAAGCATATGTGGATGGAAAACTCGTTGACGGTGCGATTTCCTGCGAACAGCCGAATACCGCTGTGGTCGTCGTCCTCAGAGCGAAGATCGCCAAGGAGATCGTCAATGGTGCCGAAGGCGTGCTGAAGGTGATCGACAGCAGTAATCCGAATGAGTATTCAGAAGGAAAGGTCCGTTTCCCGAACATTTCTGCAAGACTGGAACTGGAACCGGCCACTCATACCGAGTTCAATGATAAAGGTCAGCTCAGCATGGTGCTGGGTTACCAGGATCAGCCGGCCATCGCCTATGTCCTTTCTACCGAAGATGTCGTTTTCAAGGCGCTTCCTTTCGACGGAACTGCTTACGGTGCAGCTTTCGCGGATTGGGTGAAGATGGAAAGCGGCTGGAATGCAGCAGGTGCTCCTCTTCAGAAATACAACCTTTCCATGAGTGTCCTTCCGTACGATGGTGAGGGAGAGCGTCATGCTGATGTCCTTGCTCTGCCTAAGTCAATGGACAGCGAGCAGATCAAGGATTTCCTGAATGCAGAAGGAACTGCTCTCAAGAAAGAATATGAAGCTTACGTCCTGAACAGGCTCACGCAGACCGGTAAGCCGGTTGATTATCTGACTCCGGTCTATCCGGACGAGATGGCAGGTGCCATGATTTCTTTCGGTGTCTATCCTGATGATGCTTGGATCGCGAACACGGTAGCTGCCAAGCAGGTCTTCACCATCACTTACGGTGAAACCTGGTCCGGTGACGCTCAAGAGGGAACCTTGAAACTGAACAAGGCTTATGACCATATCAAGGTCTATGACGCCGATGTCAACGAGATTTCTGAAGCGGATTTCAAGAATGAGCAATTCTGGGTATCCATGATGGGGCCTTTCGGTCCGGACGGAAACCAGATCAAGGTCATGATGGATCCTTCCAAATGCAAGACTGACTTGAAGGAAGCCTTCATCGCTTTCTATACGACACCTGATGCGCAGAAGGCAGAGGCTATTCTCTATTGTAAATTCTCTGCAGATGCTCCTGTGAACCCGGGTTCTGATCTCATCGCGATTTCTACCGGTAAAGGTTCTGTCAAGAAACTTTCTGAGGCGGATGAATGGTACTGGACCCTTTCCGGTGAATTCTCTACCACGGAGAACTATGAGGTCACTACCGCTGACCGGACTCTCGCGCTGAAGTTCGCTAAGGAATACTGGAACATCCTGCTCTTCAAGTCTGTTCCTCCGTTCGAGGCATTGACGGACGGGACTTTCTCCACGGATGCCATGGGTGATGTCTATGTCTATGCCGGAGAATCCGTTACTGCGAAATCTGACTGCATCCTCGTGTTCAAGGATGAGAACGGTCTGAACATCGCCGCAGTCCACTATATCTTCGATCCGCAAGGTGCGATATCCGGTGCGGCTCCGTTCACTTTCGCTTATCCTGGCATGGTCCAGAACGCTAAGCTTGCATCTTATACCGGTGACATGGGCATTTTCAACCAGTTCGGCCCGATCGACCGGAACATCATCATGCAGCTGACTTACACCGGTCCTGAACAGATGACGCTTCTGAATGTCCCTGGCCTTCCGGCCGGAGAGGCTCCTTATTCGGAAAGCCCATGGCTGACCTACGAACTTCAGGCTGAGAACCAGATCATGATCAGCATGGCGAACACTCCGCTCGACGAGATCGGTTATTACGCATGGCTTGATCAGGACGGTATGCCAACCGCCATTCTTGTATGCACAAGGACCGCGAAAGGTTGGGAATGATAATTCGAGAATCCGACGTGGCAGTTCCTTCCGGGACTGCCGCACAGGATTCCCTTTCAACTTTAGACTATAATATAATCGAGTTTAAAAGATTACGAACATTTTGAATATGAAGTTATTTAAAACATCACTGATTAGCTTGCTCCTTGCTTCGCTGGCCTTCCTCACGGGCTCCTGTGTCCGGGAAGAATTTCCGGACAACAGAGACAAGGACTTCGGTTATGTGCAGTTCAAGCTGTACAAGACCCCCCAGCAGACCAAATCCGAGCCGCTCGAATATCTGGGTGTGGCCAGGAAGGTGCGCGTCAACATGACTTTCGGTGAGGAAACCATTTTCCAGACCTTGACGCTTGAAGCCTCTTCCGATGCGGCTGCCGAGTTCGGACTGAGAAGCCAGAAACTCCAGCTTGTACCGGGTACTTACCAGGTGCTTTCTTTCGAACTTTACGACGGAATGAACCAGAAGATCTACGACGGTCCTTCTTCAGGCTCTTTCGAGATCGTTGCCGGAGGACTGCAGGTACATGACCTTTTCGCGGACACGAAACCGCGCGGCTCCGTCAAGTTCTCTCTGGTCAAGGAATTCCAGACCAAGGCTGCTGCGAGAGAATATACTTTCGATGAAATCAAATCCGTGGACATCATTGTCAAGAACACGACCAGTGGCCTGATGACTTCATTCAAAGGTTTGAAAACGAAATTCTCCCTTCATTTCGAGGATGAATCCGATGACAATGAGAAGCAGACTTCTTCCATCGTCTGCGATACCCTTCTTTCTCTGGAGGGGGGTAGCTATGAGATTGCCACCTACAGAGTGTACGATGACAGCAAGGAACTGCTGGAGATCAACGATCGTCCGGCTTCCTCTCCGTTCGAGGTCAAGGACAACAGACTTACGGAAGCGGATGTCAGGATCACGCTGCGTGAAACTGATGCCTATATCAAGGATTACAACGCGCTGCATGAAATCTGGTTGGCGCTGAATGGTCCGGAATGGTATTATATCGGCGAAAGCATGCCGAAGGGCTGCAACTGGAATTTCAACAAGGATATTGATCTTTGGGGAGACCAGCCAGGTGTCACCCTGCATCCGAACGGACGTGTCGCAGCCATCAATATCAGTGATTTCGGTTTTTCCGGAAAGCTCCCGGCTGCAATCGGACAACTGTCTGAACTCGTTGAACTTTATCTCGGTTCCCACAATGACTTCAACCTTTTCGATACGGATTTCATCGGTCCGGATTCTCCGGTCGCTGACCGTATGACGGCGGCCAAACTGTATTTCTCGCAGCTCCATCCGGCAACTCCGTTCTCGGAGCCGATCGCCATGGCATGTATGGAAAACAAGATCGACATTCCGGAAATCGCGATGTACAAGACGCTTTCCGAGGACAAGATCATCAACAAGAAGACCGGTGAGCCGATCATCAGACCAATGGATACCCGACCAGGCGTACTTGCGAATGGTCTCGAATCCATTGACCCGGCTATCGGAAAACTGAAGAAACTCGAGAAACTTTTCATCGCCAACGGTAAGCTCAAGGAACTTCCGGCAGAGATGAAGAATCTGGAAGGTTTGACGGACATCGAGGTTTACAACTGTCCGGAAATGAAGCATTTCCCGATGGTACTGGCTGAGATGCCGGCGCTGATCTCACTCAACCTGGCCAACAACCCGCAGTGGTCTTCCGAGGAAATCCTGAAGGGAACCCGCGCGATCTGCAACGGTGCGGCTCAGAAGGAAATCCAGATCTGGTACATGGGCTTCAATAACCTGACGGTCTTCCCTAAGGAAATCAGAAATCTGGAGAAGATCGGTCTCCTGGACCTTTCCTACAACAAGATCGGTAAGATCGAGGCGATGCTCGGTCCATCCATCAAGTTCGTCAATCTCGGTCTCAGCTACAACCAGATCTCCGACGAATCCTGGCCGGCCAATCCGGAGGGAGAGCTCTTCTTCGGTTATGACGACCTCGAGAGCCTGAGTTTCTCTCACAACAACATGCAGACTTTCCCGAACATCTTCACTTCGGAGTTGAATTATGCCATGAAATCCGCGGACTTCTCTTTCAATGACCTGAGAAGGTTCCCGGAGGATTTCAAGGGTATCAATGTAGAGACGCTGGTTCTGGCGAACAATCCGAATCTCGGTAAACTGACCGATGTGTTCGCGAAGAGCAATTCCATGATGCGCATGATCAACCTCAGAGGTTGCGGCATCAGCGAGATCGATCCGGATGCTTTCCACGCAGATAGACCGGAAGTGACGGCTTCGCTCGTGTCACTGGACCTTTCCTACAATCATCTGACCGAGTTCCCGGCGGAAACCTTCCATCCTGGAAACCTGCCTTACCTTTTCGGCGTGGATGTTTCCTACAACCGCTTCTCCCATTTCCCGATCGAGGTCTTTCCTTTTACCGGACTGACCGTCATGGCGATCAGAGGGCAGCGTGATGCTGACGGAAACCGTTGCCTCAGAGAATGGCCGAACGGTTATGCCGATACGAACTGGAGAGGCCTGTATCTGGGATCCAATGATATCAGGAAGGTAGAGGATCGTATCTCACCGTTCTGCTATCAGCTGGATATCAGTGACAATCCGAACATCATCTTCGATGCTTCAGACATCTGCGGGCCGATTCAGGCGCAGGTATTCGTCCTGATCTACGATAAGACTCAGGATATCAGGAACTGTCCTGTTCTACTCAACTAATAAAGTAATCAGCACAATGAAATTGAATAAGAATATAACTGTCATCCTGCTTGCCGCTGCCTCCTTGACCGGAGTCTCCAGCTGCCAGCAGACCCTTCCGGAGCAATTCGGCGTCGATACGGACAAGATCGAGATCGGAGCGGATGGTGGTGTGGAGACCATCCGTGTGAATTCCTCCGAAACTTGGGTCGCCAAGACTCAGGATCCATGGATCACCGTTTCACCGGCCAATGGCCGAGGTCCTGCCGAGTGCCGGATCCTGATTGACTCCACCTTGAAATTCGAGGGCCAGACCGGCCGCATACGTATCCAGACCATCGGCTCTGGAGAACGTCAGGACATCGAGGTTCATCAGAAAGGTTATGAGAAGATGATTGCCTTGGAGGAGAAGGAGCATGCTCTTGAAAGTTATGCCGATTATGGCAAGCGATCTTTCGTCGTCAAGGTAAGATCCAATGTCGAGTTCGAAGTGTCACTTCCGGACAGTGTCAAGAGCTGGTTGTCCTATGAAATGCCTGCAATCAGACTGGACAGAGGCAGCCGTCCACGTGTCGTGCCGGTGACTTTCAACTGGACCGTCAACTTCAATGAAGGAGAGAAAGGCAACCGTACGGCTGTCGTCAAGTTCGATGCGAAGAATGGTGAGGCGCTCGATATCAAGGATGATCTGAAAATCGTCCAGAAGGGTGCTGAAGAGATCCAGATCGGTATCGAAGGAGACAAGAAAGCGATCCAGGCCATTGCTAATGCGATGAACTGCTATCTTGGCGCGACTTCCGGTTCGCTCGAGAATTGGGAGAATGTGACCGTCTGGGAGGATGGCCCGAACAAGGGGCGTGTCAAATCCTTGAGACTCGAGATGGTGAACACCAGAGAGCCGATTCCTTTCCAGGTCAAATATCTGACCGCATGTGAGGAACTGGTCATCTACAGTAACGTGAACTCCTTCCTTCTCAGTCTCACCACAGGCCCGCATATTGCCAAGATGCCTCAGCTCAAGAGATTGACCATCGGAGCTTATGGTCTGACAGAACTGGATCCGAGCTTCGTGGAACTCAAGAACCTCGAGTACCTGAATCTGTCCGGCAACAACTTCCAGAAGATTCCGGATCTCCTTACGAAAGAGAATTTCCCGAAACTTCATGCCATCGAACTGCATGCGAACCAGAGAAATGTGATCTACGATCTCAGCAATGCACCGAAGAAGGATTACGGTGGATTCATGGAGTCCAGCTTTACCGATGACCCGGAAAAAGCTTCCTTCCCGAGAAGATTGCTGGAGTGGGATACGCTCGATACCTTGAGACTCTCCGTGAACTATCTGCAGGGCGAACTTCCGGACATGATGGATTACCCGATCAGATGGTCCGAAGAAGAAGTGATGCAGAGCGATACCTTGAAGACGGCGGCTGCGCAGCTGGTCGGAAAACCGAAAGTCCTGCCGAACCTCAATTATCTGGCCATCAACCTGAACCGCTTGTCCGGCAAGCTTCCGGACTGGTTGCTCTACCATCCGAAGATGGACTACTGGATGCCTTTCCTGCTGGTTTTCGAACAGGAGGGAAAAGACCAGAAAGGTAAGTCCGCAGGTTTCAGCAACAGACCGGCCAACCTGGATTACTACTACGCTGTATATCCGAACAAGAAGTACAATCCTAACAAAAACAAGGAATAAATAGATGAATACGATCAAGAATACAATCATAGCGGCAGCCATGGTGTTCGGCGCAGGCCTGGTTTCCTGTGTGGAAAGCAATCAGGTCCCGGCACCTGGCAAGCTGGAGGTGGAGCAGCCTCAGTACACTCCGGATGCCCTCGAGGGTGAACTTCTCGTGAAGTTTTCTCCGGCAGTCGCATCCGTTCTAGAGCAGGCCGGTGTAACGAAATCCGGTGAAAAGGCTCCATTGACCCGTTCCGGCATCCTCAGCATCGATGAGATCCTGGATCTGGTCGATGGCTACTGGATCGAGCGTGTCTTCCCGGTAGATCCGAGGACAGAGGATCAGGCCAGAAAAGCCGGTTTCGATCTCTGGTATGTGGTGCGTTTCAGCAAGGATATTCCGGTACAGGAGGTCGCTGAGCGTTTCTCCCGTCTGGGAGAGGTGAATTCCGTGCAGTTCAACTGCCAGCTTCATCGTGCCGACTATCGCAAGGCGGTTCCATTGACCAAGGCTATGGTCAATGCGCTTGCGAAACCGACGACTACTTTCAATGACCCGCTTTCCAGCAGGCAGTGGGATCTGGTCAATGAGGGCTGCCAGTTCGAGGAAGAGCTGATCCCGGGCCAGAAACTTCCGGAGCAGCCGAAGTTCGTCAAAGGAGCTGATGTCGGCGTGAAAGAGGCTTGGAAACTCTCCAAGGGACATCCTTCCATCATCGTCGCAGTGGTCGATGAGGGTGTGGATGTCTTCCATGAGGATCTCAAGACCAGCATGTGGGTCAATGAGGACGAAACCTACGGTGATGTCTATGACAATGACGGCAACGGTTATGCCGGTGACCGCCACGGTTATAACTTCGCTGACCAGACCGGTGTCATCTCTACAGGAAAAGTCCTTGATTCCGGACACGGTACCCATGTTGCCGGCGTGATCGCCGCGAAGAACAACAATGGCAAGGGTATCAGTTCCATCGCCGGTGGTGATACCGAGGACAATGGTGTGAAGATCATGTCCTGCCAGATTTTCTCCGGTGACCGGCTCGGAACGGTTCTCGATGAGGTACGTGCCATCAAATATGCGGCAGACAACGGTGCTGTCATTCTCCAGTGCAGCTGGGGTTATGTCGCAGGTACCGCCAACGGCTTCGATTGGCAGCCGCAGTTCAGAAATGACGAGGAGTGGAAGAAATACAGCCCGCTCGAGTTCCAGGCACTGGATTACTTCATCCATACGGCCGGTTCTCCGGACGGTGTGGTGGACGGTGGTATCGCGGTCTTCGCGGCTGGAAACGAGAGCGCTCCTTCCGCAGGCTATCCGGGTGCTTATCCGAAATTCGTGTCCGTCGCTTCTACAGCGGCTGACTTCACCCCGTCCGTCTTCACCAACTACGGTCCTGGTACGACCATTTCCGCTCCGGGTGGAGACTTCGACTACTATTACGAGTACGGTGACGGTGTGGACCGTTACAATACCGGTGCGGTCGGTGCCATCCTTTCCACGATTCCGGCGATCATCACCGGCGAGAACGGAGAGATGACCGGCTACGGCTACATGGAGGGAACTTCCATGGCCTGCCCGCATGTATCCGGTGTCATTGCCCTCGGACTTTCCTATGCGGCTGAACAGCACAAGCATTTCAAGGCTCAGGATGTCATCAATGTTCTTTACCGCTCAGTCACTCCGATCGACGAGGTGATGAAAGGTAAGAAGACTTACTACAAATACGTGGCAGACCTTGGATTCGTGCACAAGAAACAGCTTGAACTGACTCCGTTCAAAGGTCAGATGGGTGGACAGGTCAATGCCTTCAAGTTCCTCCAGAATCTTGCCGGTGCGGAAGAAGCGGTGGATATGGTCTTCCCGAATGTCCTCTTGGAAGTCGGTAAGTCACAGGCTTTCTATCCTTCCTACTATGGTGATTTCGGCAACTTCCAGGTTACGGTAGAGAATGCAGAGATCGCGAAGGTTGAAGTCAAGGGAGACCAACTGATCTTTACCGGTCTCAGGTCCGGTCAGACCAAGGCGGTGATCAAGGGTGCTAAGGAGCAGTCCTTCGTCATCACGGTCCGTGACCAGAACGTTGACAACGGTTGGATGTAATGAAGACGGAACGTCATCTTGCAGGACTCACGGCCTCATTGACCTTGATGCTGATGCTGCTGCTCCCTTGCGGGACGGCAGCTCAGATCCGGATCATTCCTCGGGAGAAGGTAGACAGCATCTCCAATCCCAGGCTCGATCCGGTCGCAGCCTGTCTCCTTTTCGAACAGACGGTCATCGATGCCGGTCAGATCTGCGAAAATGACGGACCTCAGCACTATCTTTACAAGTTCAGGAACGTTTCCCGGAAAACGGTGGATATCCGCCAGCTGATTCCTAACTGTTCCTGTGTCACGGCAACGCCGGAACCGCGGCGTATCGGACCAGGGGAGAAGGGCTTCATCCGGCTGATCTATCGACCGGAAGGACATCCCGGGAAATTTCTGCGGACCGTCCGGGTCTATGCTTCCGATGGAGGCAGGGCAGGGGTAGCCGCTTTCCTGAAACTGGAAGTGAAAGTCAGAGAAAAACAAACAGATAAAAAAGAAGAATAGATATGTTGAAGAAATTTACGAAAATCATCCTGTGCATGGCTGCGGCCGTGATGGCTGCCGTTTCCTGCGAGAAAGCGGAAATTGTGGTGCCGGAAGGCGAGAGGCAGCTCGAGGTCAATGCCAACAACATTTCCGGTCGTTGGACGCTGGCTGAGCTGGATGGACAGCCGTTGCTGGAGGGAACCTACGTTCACTTCGAGTTTGTCAGGAATGACAAGACCTATGTCATCACGGACGGCATGAAGGGGTTCACGGAGGCCCCGAAGACTTTTGAAGGCCGCTTCGATTTCGAGGAAGACCCGCGCTGGGGAACAGTCCTGATCGGACAGTATGATCATCAGACCGGTGACTTCTGGAAAGACAAATATGCCGTGGTCTCCTTGACTGCGGACACTATGGTCCTGAAAGGAGTGAAAACAGGTCGTGTACAGACTTTGGTGAGAATGGAGGATAAGTAGCGGAACTGCTTCCTGAATCATATGAGACTCCCGGAACTGCCGTCGTGGCGGGTCCGGGAGTCTTGTTTATGGTCGGTTGCAGGAGTCTTGTTTCCTGCCGGCTCTCAGGGCAGTATATACGAAAAAAGCAGCCTGAAGAATCAGACTGCTTTCTGGTTGTAGTGGGAGCAGAGGGAGTCGAACCCCCGACCCTCTGCTTGTAAGGCAGACGCTCTGAACCAACTGAGCTATGCTCCCGAATTCTTTAAGAACTGTTCCCTTTCGTTGTTTGGGATTGCAAAGGTAGGAAAAAAATCATTGCCTCCAAATAAAATCAACATTTTTTTTGAAAAAAAGTTAAATATCTGCAGAATCTCCCTATATTTGCATTCACCACGGGGATGTTCTGGTTTTGACAGCATATGACATCGGGTGGTAAGCACGTCGGGCGTCGGTAGTTTGCCCGTTAATCTCAGCTTCCACAATTTTAGTTGGCAACAACAATTATGCACTCGCTGCGTAGTCTGCTAAGCACACTACCTTAATCCGGAGCGCCAAGGATGCGCCCCCGACGAGTATTCCTCCGGACTTTAGGCTGGTTATGTCCGGGCTCAGGAGTATCATTCAAACCGGATGCACGGAGTTACTCCTCTACGCTCCGCCAAGATTTAGAGGATAAGTCAGGGATGGCCGGTTCTGCGGCAGTCCCTGATCGAAAACCAAAGCAGGACTAAACGTGTAGAAAGCTATCGGGTGCGATGTTTGGACGGCGGTTCGAGTCCGCCCATCTCCACTATATACATTGATTATCAATGTTTTTAAGCGATTTATGTACAAGTTTACGCACAAATTTTCAGAGTTTGTGCGTATTTTTTTACATACAAATTGAATATCTTCCCATCTTTTTCAGATGAGGCTGTGCTTATTTCCCGAAAAGTTCGGAGTGAGTTCCTATTCGGAGGAAATGACTACATCCACGAGCAGAGGATCACCAGACCGACAGGCATCAGCAGACGGTAATCCTTGAACTCCTCACGGAAAACTTTCTGTGCCCTCTGGATTTCGGTATTGACCCTGCGCTCCGTGATTCCGAACTTCTTCGCGATCTCCTTGTAGGAAAGCCCTTCCAGTCTCTTCGCGGCAAAAACCTTCACGGACAGCTCCGGCAACTGTTCTTTGCAGCTGTCGAGAATCTTTTTCAGGTCATTCATCTGTCCGGTAGTATCTTCAATCTCTTCAGAAAGGATCCGGATGTTCTCCATGATCAGTTCTCCGTCCGACTCCAGCGAGAAGCCGGGGTGCTTGCTGTTCTTGAGATAATGCAGGCAGTTGTTCTTGACGATGACCGAGAAATAGGACTTGATATTGACGATGTCTTTCCGGTCCATTACCCTGACGAAGTCGATCAAGCTGTCCTGGACGATGTCCTCAGCGATCTCGGGATCCACAACGAAGCGGACGGCCAATCTGACGAAACGCACCCTTTCCTGATTCAGGATATTGAACCATTCCGTCATTTTATTTGGTGTATTTCCTCCTGTCATGGATTATCGTCGAAGTTTGAGAATATCAAAAATATACAATTCGTATAAATTTTACAAGCTTCAACCTGAAACTTGCCGTTGATAGGGCGATTTATACCTGGCTTTTCAGATGAACTGTGCCGATGGGTATCGGAAATTGTTCTAAAAGGAAGAAAATGAAGGAAATTTCAAAAAAAGTCGGAATTTCCGCGTCAATCTGCCCTTGAAAGTCACTCTTATTAGTAAAGAGAAAGAAGAATCGTACACAGAAAATGAAAAAACAGATCACGCAAGCTCAGCTATACAGGTATTTCCGCGGAGAGTCCACCTCTTCCGAAAGGCAGGCGATCAGCGAATGGCTGTCTCTCAGCGAAGAGAACAAAGCAACTTACCGCAAGGCCAGTGCCCTTTATGAGACCTATCTCATGGAGGCCCCGCTGGAACTCCTCGAGCATGGAGACTGCCGCAGCAGATTTCAGATCCGTCGTCATGACATCTTCCGTAAGGTAATGATTGCTCTGGCCAATGTGGCCGCTATCGCGGCGATCGCTTTCGTAGCGTGGGACATCGTGCCTGAGAAGATCTCCGACAATCTCGCTGAAGGGCGCACGACCATCGAGGCTTCTCCCGGACAGATTCTGGATCTCACCCTCAGCGACGGCAGTATCGTCAAGCTGAATTCCGGTGCAAGACTGACCTATCCGAACCGCTTTGACCGCAAGGTCAGGAAGGTCGAACTGGAAGGAGAGGCTTATTTCGAGGTGGCCCACAATGCCGAACAACCTTTTGTCGTCAATACTTATGCTTCTGATATAGAGGTTCTGGGAACCAAGTTCAATGTCAATGCTGATGAAGAGAACCACATATTCACAGCAGTGCTCGTTGAAGGTTCTGTCAGGGTCACTGCCGGTAAAAACCAGAAACTGATCATGAAACCGGGAGAGAAAGTCATCATGAACCATGGACGTCTCGAAAAGATGAGCTCCTTCGAGGAGTCGGACATTTATTGGACGGACGGACTGATCGACATCAGCGGCATCGCTTTCGCCGATCTGATGAGGAAGTTCGAGAAAGCCTTCGGTATTGAAATCGTGATCGATTCACCGGAGGTGCCGAAACTGGACATCGCGGCAGGAGAAGTCAGGATCAGCGATGGAGTCAGCTACTCCCTGGACCTGCTGAAGAATTTCGCGGACTTTACCTATAAGAGAGATTACAAGACAGGAACGATACACATAAGATGACCAGGTAGCCGATTCCTGAACAGACGGAACATTAGACTTTACATAAACTGATAACACACAAAAAAAATGAAAACCGCATCATTCAAGACCTAGTGCAGGGAAATCCGATTAAAAAGCCTGCAGATCAGCACATCCGCAGGCCCAGCGACAAGTCGGAATTGCATCGAACAATAGCACTTATCACTAATAATTCCACAAATGTATGAATAATAACTCAATGTGTTCTGCCGTAATCGGCAGAATCCTATGTTTTATTCTTATATTCTCTTCAGCCTCAATAGCTGAGGCTAGACCACAAGAGGACACTAGAATAACATTGAACCGCAAGGACACCCCCCTTGAGGTTGTCCTGAATGATATTCGTGATCAGTCCGAATATCTGTTTGCCAACAAGAACGCGGACCTCTCAGTTCCTGTCTCCATCAATGTGAAGGAACAGAAGATTGAAGAGATCTGCCGTATTCTCTTTACTCCGAATGCCATCGATTACAAGATTCAGGGGCATCACATCATCCTCTCCAGGAAGGTCGCTCCGGAACGCGTCACCATCACCGGAACGATTTCCGACCAGCAGGGAGTCCCCATCCCGGGTGCCGCCGTCCTGGAACAAGGCACCAAGAACGGAACCGTGACTGATCTCGACGGAAAATTCTCAATGGAGGTCAATTCCGGGGACCAGCAGCTGGAGGTGACCTGCCTGGGTTACCGGACACAGCGCTTTACAGTAGGAAACAGAGCAGTCTTCAACATTATCCTCCAGGAAGAGTCAGTCGCCCTTGAGGGTACGGTCGTCACGGCTCTCGGTATCCGCAGGGACGAGAAAGCGCTGAGCTACAACGTTCAGCAGGTGGAGTCCGACCTCCTCACCGAGGTGAAGAACGCGAACTTCATCAACTCACTTTCCGGTAAGGTAGCGGGTGTGACGATCAATACTTCATCATCAGGTATCGGCGGTGCGGCGAAGGTCGTGCTGAGAGGTAACAAGTCCATCTCCCAGTCCTCCAACGCCCTCTACGTCATCGACGGTGTGCCGATGTACAACTTCGGCGGCGGTGGCGGTACCGAATTCGATTCCCGCGGTAAGTCAGAGTCCGTAGCGGACATCAACCCCGAGGACATCGAATCCATGTCCGTCCTCACCGGTGCGGCGGCAGCGGCCCTCTACGGCTCGCAGGCAGCTAACGGTGCGATCATGATCACCACGAAGAAAGGACATGCCGGAAAGGTGAAGGTCACCTTCTCCAGCAACACCGAGTTCCTCAATCCGTTCGTCCTGCCGGAGTTCCAGAACCGTTACGGAACCGGTCTCAACGGCAAGTCCAACGGTTCAGGCGTATTCAGCTGGGGAGCCTACATGCCGGAAACCGCACGTCCGGGCTATACTCCTGATGATTTCTTCAAGACAGGCCATACCTATACAAATGTCGTGACGGTCAGCGGCGGTACCGACAGGAACCAGACCTACTTCTCCGCAGGTGCGGTGAATTCTGACGGTATCATCCCGAACAACATCTACGACCGTTACAACTTCACTTTCAGAAATACAACTTACCTATTGAATGAAAAACTACGTTTGGATGCCAGCGCCAGCTACATTATCCAGAAAGACCAGAACATGACGAACCAGGGAGTCTATTCGAACCCATTGACCTCGGTCTATCTCTTCCCGAGAGGTGAGGACTTCGACATCTACCGCAGCTTCGAACGTTACAACGAGGCCAGCAAGATGATGGAACAGTTCTGGAGCGATGACCTGGCCGGTGACCTGCGGATGCAGAACCCTTACTGGATCGCTCACCGCAATCTCCGCAACAACGACAAGAAACGTTACATGTTCTCTTTCACAGCTGGCTACGACATCCTTGACTGGCTCAACATCACCGGTCGTGTCCGCGTGGACAATGCGAACAATCTCTACACGCAGAAACTTTACGCCACGACGGAGGCCACCATCTCCGAAGGCGGCAGGAACGGTCACTACACCGAAGCCCGGGGCAATGACACCCAGACCTATGCGGATGTCATCCTCAATATCGACAAGACCTTCGGCAAGGACTTCTCCCTCGTCGCCAACCTCGGAGCCTCGATCAACGACATCAAGACAGACGAGCTGTCCTACGGTGGCCCGATCCAGGAGAACGGTCTGGCCAACGTGTTCAACGTCTTCGATCTGGACGACCTCAAGAAGAGAGCGACCAAGAACGGTTGGCATGACCAGACGCAATCCGTGTTCGCCAGCGTCGAGTTCGGCTGGAAAAAGATGCTTTATCTGACGGTCACCGGCCGTAACGACTGGGCCTCGCAGCTGGCTGGATCCAGCTCCCTCAAGAAAGGCTTCTTCTATCCGTCAGCCGGTCTGTCCTGGGTTCCTACTACCGAGTGGAACATGGGGGCGCTCAGCTACCTGAAACTCAGAGGCTCCATCGCCTCCGTCGGTATGCCGTTCCCGCGCTTCCTGACCATTCCTACCTATGAGTATGACGCGACCAACAAGATCTGGAAGGACAAGACCCATTATCCGATCGGTGACCTCAAGCCGGAGCGTACCTTGACCTATGAATTAGGTCTCGAGATGAACTTCTGGAAAGATCTGAGCCTGAACGTTTCCTGGTATCTCGCTGATACCTACAACCAGACCTTCGACCCGATGCTTCCACCGTCCTCCAGCTACAGTACCATGTACCTCCAGACCGGTAACGTCCGCAACACCGGTGTCGAGGCCAGCCTCGGCTACGACCACACCTGGAACGGCTTCAACTGGAACTCCAACTTCACCTTCAGCTGGAACAGGAACAAGATCCTCCAGCTTGCCGAAGGTGCCGTCAACCCGGTGACCGGAAAGGAACTCGACATCGACGAACTGAAGATCAAGGCCCTCGGAAAAGCCGTCTATATCCTGCGTAAGGGCGGTTCCCTCGGAGACCTCTACACGACCTCCAGTGTTCAGACCAATGATAACGGCTACATCGAGGTCGACAACACGGGAAACATCGCCATCACCGACGGTGAAGACGAGATCTTCCTCGGCAGCGTCTTCCCGGAATACAACCTCGCCTGGAGAAATGACTTCAGCTACAAGGGCTTCCATTTCGGCTTCCTGCTGACCGGCAGGATCGGCGGTGTCTGCTATTCCGCAACCCAGGCCAACATGGACCTCTACGGCGTGTCCGAAGCTTCCGCAGCGGCAAGGGATGCCGGCGGAGTCCTCATCAACGGCCGTCAGCGTGTCGATCCTCAGAAATGGTACAATGCCATCGGCTCCCAGAGCGGTCTGCCGCAGTACTACACCTACGATGCCACCAACTTCCGCCTGCAGGAAGCCAGCATCGGCTACACCCTCCCACGCAAATGGTTCCGTGACAAATGCTCGCTCACGGTCTCCGCAGTCGGACACAACCTGCTGATGATCTGGAACAAGGCTCCATTCGATCCTGAATCCATCGCATCCACCGGCAACAACTACCAGGGCATCGACTACTTCATGATGCCGTCCCTGCGCAGCATGGGTTTCAACATCAAACTTGAATTTTAAAGGAGGATAGACAATGACAAAAATGATTGATATGAAGAAAACAGCAGCCCTGCTCTCCGGAGCGGCCCTGCTTGTCCTGACCTCCTGCACCGAACTCTTCCCGGAGTACAACACCAACCCGAACCAGGTGACCGGAGACCAGATGGAGATCAACAATTACAGGACAGGTGCGAAGGTACTGGCCCTCCAGAACCTCGTTGTTCCGGTCCAGGAGCATCTCTACCAGTTCGTCGAGAGCCTCAGCGGAGGTCCTTTCGCCGGCTATGTCGGCAGCACGAAGATCTGGAACGGAGCCTTCGAATACTACAACCCCGAGAACCACTGGCGCAAGGCCCCCTTCGGAGACGTGATGACCGA
Organism: Bacteroidales bacterium; assembly: GCA_020026355.1. Lineage (GTDB taxonomy): Bacteria > Bacteroidota > Bacteroidia > Bacteroidales > UBA932 > Cryptobacteroides. Next base: position 4,516 of record JAHHQP010000025.1, on the reverse strand, counting down.
AGCCTACGCCCCGTACCGAGGAATCATCAACGGCACCGAGGACCAGGTCGCCAATGCCTTCGCCCGTCTCTTCCGTGTCGCCATCACCCACAGGATGACCGACACCTACGGACCGGTCCCTTACACGGATGCTGTGGCCAATGAATCCCTCTACATCAAGTACGACAGCCAGGAGAAAGTCTATGACGAGATGTTCGCCGAACTCGACGAAGCCATCGCCCTCCTCAAGGCCAACAGCCATATCTCCGCCTCCTCATGGAGCAAGTACGACAAGGTCTATTATGGAAATATAGGTCAATGGGTACGTTACGCCAATTCCCTCAAACTCAGGATGGCGATGCGTCTGAGCTATGTGAAACCGGAGCTGGCCAAGGCCAAAGCCGCCGAAGCCATCGCTGGCGGAGTCATCGAGACCAATGCCGACAACGCCGCCATGCATGCCGCCGAGAACCGTACGGCCCTCATCTACAACGACTGGAAAGACTCCAGGGCCGGAGCGGACATCCTCTGCTACATGAATGGCTACGAAGACCCTCGCCTCGAGAAGATGTTCCTCAAGAACACCCTTTCCGACCAGGAAGACAAGCAGGTCTATGCCGGTGTCCGGATCGGAACCTTCGTCGAAAGTGCGGAGAACTACCAGAAAGGCTACTCCAACCTGATCGTCACCTCATCCACTCCTTACCTGTGGATGAATGCCGCGGAAGTGGCCTTCCTCAGAGCCGAGTACGAACTCCGCTGGGGAGATCCCGCAGCAGCGAGAACCTTCTATGAGCAAGGCATCACCCTCTCCTTCGAGGAACGCGGTGCGGAAGGCGTGACGGAGTACATCGCCGACAACAAGAAGATGCCGGACAACTACGTCGATCCGCTTGGCAAATACAGCGTCACCGCACGCCAGAGCGAGATCAAGATCGCCTGGGAAGATGCCGGAAACCTCGCTGACGGCCTCGTCGCTGAGGACACTGCCGAGGAACGCAATCTCGAACGCATCATCACCCAGAAATGGATCGCCATCTTCCCGCTCGGCAACGAAAGCTGGGCAGAGTACCGCAGAACCGGTTATCCGCGACTGCTCCCGGGAGTGGAAGACAAGAGCGGCGGCAGCGTGGATCTCAACCTCCATGCCCGCAGGCTGATCTACCCGGTCGAAGAGTACCAGATGAACATGACGAACCTTCAGGAAGCCATCAACCTCCTCGACAATGAGAACCCGGATGGAAGCTTCAAGGGCGACAAGTTCGGAACCCGCCTCTGGTGGGATGTGAAAGAACATTAAAACGCATCACAATGAAAAGAATAATCACATACATCATTCTCGGCCTCTCCCTCGTCTCCTGTGCCAAATGGAACGAGACGGAAGCGGTGCAGCTCAGACCCGTGCATTTCTGGGACCGCAATCCGGAACTGTGGGCCGACTACATGGAGGCGCTGAGAGACTACAGGCAGACGGAACATTTCATCTACTACGCCCGCTTCGACAACGCCCCGGAGATCGCCGTCAACGAACAGAGCAGTCTCCGCAGCCTCCCGGACTCCCTGGACATCGTCTCCCTGACGAATGCGGACAACTTCTGCGCCGCTGACCGGGAGGACATGACCGTCATGCACGACAAGGGAATCAAGGTCCTCTATCAGATCGACCTGGCCGGCCGTCAGGAGGAATTCTCCGACGATGCCGCGCTGGACAGCTACCTCGACGCGACCATCGCGAAGGTCAAGGAATACGGTCTGGACGGCTGGTCCTTCACCACCGTCAGAGGAACGGATCCTGCCGTGTCCGGAAAGCATGCCCGGATCATCGAGAAACTCTCCCAGGCCCGGAAGGAAGGACAGCTCATCGTCAGCGAAGGAGATCCTCACTTCATCCCGGCTGCTGATCTGGAGAAACTGGACTACCTCGTCCTGCCGACAGACCAGCTGGAGAATACCTACGATGTCCGCCTCTGCACCATGGAAGCGACGGCGCTGAACATTCCTGCGGACAAGATCCTGCTTGCAGCCAGCGTGGACGGCATCCTCGCAGATGAGGACAAGGTCGAGCACAATGCAGTCACGGAGATGAACCTGAGAGTGGTCTCCTTCGGTCCTTTCGCAGGACTGGCAGTCTATGACCTCGCCCATGACTACTACCACCAGAGCGGCAACTACCTCACCCTCCGCTATGCCATCCAGACACTGAACCCTTCAAAATGATGAACATGAAAAAGTATAGAAATACAGCAGCCCTCTGCCTCATCGTCCTCACGGCCCTGACAGCCTGCCATCGCTATGATGCAGACGGGTACAAATTCGACAACTCCATCTACCTCGATGTGAGTTCCCGGTCGCAGCTCCAGCCCGCCACCTTCGGCAACAAAGCCTCGACGATGACGAAGCAGCTGTCAGCGACCTTGACCTATCCTGCAGGACAGGAGGTCACGGCGACCATCGCCCTCGACGGCTCCCTGGTGGAGACCTACAACCACAGGTACGGGACCGACTATGAACTGCTTCCCGACCGCTACACCACCTTCACCTCCAGCCAGGTGACCATTCCGGCCGGCAGAACGACCTCCGAACCGGTGAGCATTGACTTCATCGGCCTGGACGGGGAAGGGGAGAACCACGAAGGAGCCATGGAGATCGACAAGACCTACCTCTTTCCGGTCAGGATCACCTCTGACAACATGGAAGTGATGAACAGCTCGTCCGTCGCCTACTACCTGGTACGCCGCTCTTCCGCCATCACGACGGCAGCGGATTTGACCGACAACTGGATCAGCTTCCCGCTCCTCGACCAGCCCGGCCCTCAGGCCGATGCCTACACCGGACTCTCTTCCGTGACGATGGAAGCCCTCATCTATGTGGACAAGTTCGACCTCAAGAATGAATTCGGTGCCTGCGCCATCTCCACGATCATGGGCGTGGAACAATACTTCCTCCTCCGTCTGGGAGATGTCAACTTCGAGCGTCAGCAGCTCCAGTTCGACGGCAGTGCCCCAGGTTTCGGCAAGTTCCCGAAAGCGGATCCCGGCAAGAAGATCGAGACCGGACAATGGTACCATGTCGCCGCGACCTACGATTCCCAGGAACGCATCGTCAGGATTTATGTCAATGGAAAGATCCAGAGTGAGGGCAAGGAGATGGGTACCCTCCCGGACGGCGGACTCAACTTCGCGATGAGAGCCCAGGCGAATGCCACAGGCGATGAACGCCAGTTCTTCATCGGCTACTCCTACAACGACTTCCGTCCGCTCCAGGGCATGATTGCGGAAGCCCGTGTCTGGAAAGTCGCCCGGACTCCGCAGCAGATCTGGGACAACATGTACCGTATCATGGACCCTCAGTCGGAGGAAGCCCTCATCGGTTACTGGAAATTTGATGACGGCAAAGGCAATGTCGTCAAGGACTACTCCCGTTACGGGAATGATGGAGTCGCCCATGCTGACCTGAAATGGCCGGACGGTGTGGAGATTCCTGAAATCAACAAGAAGGAGGAATAGCTTATGAAGAGATTCAATGAACTGTCAATCAGTCGCTGCCTGACGATGGCCCTTGCGCTTCTCGTCGCTGCAGCCTGTCAGAAAGAAACGGTCAGCCTGAATGTCGGTAAGGACCGCATCAGCGAAGAGGATTTCCAGTCTTCCATGGTCTTCCTGAGAAGCCGTGCGACCGGAGGAGAGGTAGCGCACAGCCTTCTCACCGAAGGAGGAACTTTCGCTATCCAGGAAATCTATGCCTCCACCACGTCACCCTTGGCCTTTGACCAGACGGTCCTGGTGGATGTGGCCCCGGAACTGGTGGAACCTTACGCCGCTTCCCGCAAGATGGAATACACCCTCTTGCCGGCTCCTTTCTATGAGATCCAGAACCACGGCATCCTGACCATAAAGGCGGGCAGCAAGCTTTCCGGAAACCTCCAGGTGAAACTCTATGCCACCAATCCGGTAGGCAATACCCTTGAGGCAGGCAGATACCTGCTTCCGTTGAGGGTGAAGGCGACCGCTCAGGACGCGTCCGAGAAGGTCATCTACCTTTCCCTGAAAGTCCGCAAGCCCTTCGATGGACATGCACCGCTCTATACCGGTGACGATGCCTTCTTTGTCTTCTACATCAACACGGCGGACTACGATCCTCGTCTCGTGACGGACTATCTGCTGGACAAGGACGGTCCCGATCCGGAAAAATGCTGGTACTGCACCATCGGTAACCTCATCAACCTGCGCAGAGCGACGGTCGGCTACGATGCCGCTTCCGGCAGGGCGATCTTTGACTTAGGTGCGGATCTGAGATACCTCATCGAGCATTACGACACCTACATTCTTCCGCTGCAGGAGGAAGGACGTAAAGTCTGCCTCACCCTCGAGGGAGGAGCTGCTGGCCTGGGCTTCTGCAACCTCAGCGACAGCCAGATCGAGGACTTCGTGGAACAGGTCCGTCTCGTGATGGATGCTTGTTCGCTGGACGGCATCAGCCTCTGGGACCGCAACGCCGGTTACGCCAAGGCGGAGGAGAAAGGGCTTCCACCGGTCAA
>JAHHQP010000024.1 GCA_020026355.1 Bacteroidales bacterium | reverse complement strand
CGGGTAAGCCGGACACAGAGCAGACTGATCCTGACCAGCCGGATCCTGAAAAACCGGACCCTGAAAAACCGGACCCTGACCAGCCAGATCCGGAAAAACCGGATCCGGAACCGGTCGATCCTCCGGTCGGTGAGGGGGTGTGGACCAAGGTCCGTTACGACTATCATCTGACGGCAGGCGACGTGGTCTGCTTTGCCGTGACTTCCAAGGCTGTGGCGCTGGGTGCTGCAGAACCGGCCAAGAACCCGTATTTCAAGAAGGTGGACGTCACTTTCACGGACGGTAAGATCACCTCCGGTGGCATGACGGAATTCACCTTGGGCGGCACACCGGGCCATTGGACCTTCACGACTTCTCAGGGAGCCTTGCAGGCGGTAGGAGAGAAGCGGCTCCAGCTCGGCGGCAACGCTACGGAATGGCGCATCAGGTTCGATGTGGATGGCGTGGCCAGCGTGAACTGCAACTACGGAGATATCATGTACAATGTCAATGCTCCGCGTTTCACGGTCTACCATTCGGCGTCGAACGCCCAGATGCTGCGTGTCGAGATCTACAAGAAAGACTGGAACGCTCCGGTCGAGAACGGCCGTCATCCGGAAGTCATCTTAGGTGAACTGAACTGTACGGAAATCACGCCGGAGGGAGTGACGCTCACGCAGGCTTTCACCGATGCCAGTGCAGTCCCGGATGTGGTCGGTTTCCATTATTCCACGGATAAGAACGCTTTCGAAAACAATACTTTCGATTACATCGAGGCACCGGCTCCGCAGTCGGTCGACGGCAGTTTCCGGGCTTATCTGAAAGGACTTGCCCCGAACACGACCTATTATGTCCGCTCTTATACGAAAGTTTACGGTTCCGGCGACTTCGCGCTCGAGAACAAGACTTTCAACAGCAAACTCGTGACTTTCACGACGGAACATGGTGGAGAACCGGGCCCTGATCCGGATCCGGACGTGCCGGGTACCGAGGACGGAAGGAACTGGCACGGTCATCTGGTGAACTACGAGATTCCGCATGCCGAGGTCAACATCCCGGCCGGAAAGGAATACAGCAGCACGGTCAACGAGCGCTCCGGTGGAACGAAGGCTTATATCTACGATACGAAGGCTCCCGGTCAACGGATCGTGACCCATACTTTCGCCAAGACCGATGGCAAGGCCTACCGCAACTATACCTTCTTGTATGACTATGAGAAGAAACTTCCGCTGTGGCTGTCCTATCACCTGAACCGGGGGTACTGCGGAACGGGTGGAAACCGCACGAATGCCTGGAACTATGACCCAGCTGTCCCGGAGAAGCATCAGCCGAATTTGAAGAACAGTTACGGCAGCGGTTACAACCGCGGTCACATGATGGCTTCCCATGCCCGTTCCGCCATCACGGAAGCGAACCGTCAGGCCTTCTATTTCACGAACATGACCCCTCAGGACGAACGAAACCTGAATACCGGCGGCTGCAGCTGGAATGAACTGGAAGACCATGAAATGTCCATCCTGCCGTCCGGAAGAGATACTTTGTATGTCGTGACCGGCTGTACCTTCGATACTCCGGTGAAATGGATCACCAGCAAGAAAGGGGACCGTTGCGCCGTTCCGAAGGAATGCTATAAATGCTTCATGATGTGCTCTTTCGATGCCGACGGGAAGATGACTTCCGCCAAGGGTATCGGCTACCTGATGCCGAATGACAAGAACGGACGCAATCCTTATTCCAGCTTTGCCAGGACCATCGATGAGATCGAGTCCATCACCGGCTTCGATTTCTTCGCCAATGTACCGAAGGAACTCCAGGATGCGGCTGAATCCAAGAAGACAGAACTGTAAAACCATGATGATATGTTGAACATTGGAGACAAGATGCCTGAGTTCGAGGTGCTGAACCAGGTCGGTGAGACCGTCAGGACGGCGGATCTCATCGGAAAGAAAACAGTGATCTACGTCTATCCGAAGGACAGTACGCCGGGATGTACTGCCGAGGCCTGCGACATCAGGGACAATTATGAACGTTACCTGGCTGCCGGCTATCAGGTTTATGGCGTGAGCAAGGACAGCGTGGCTTCTCACCAGAAGTTCATCGCCAGGTACGAGCTCCCGTTCCCGCTGCTCTCCGATCCTTCCACGGAACTGCTTCAGGCCCTGGGTGCCTGGGGAGAGAAGAAGAACTATGGAAAAGTGTCCATGGGCACACTTCGCAAGACTTTCATCTTCAATGCGGAGGGAACTCTTGAAAGAGTGATCGACAAGGTGAACACGAAAGACCATACCAGCCAGATCTTAGGTTAGTCTTTCTTAGGTCAATGGGGGAAGACGGGTCCGGAAGGATCTGTCTTCCTGCGTTATGGCAAGGTTTGTGCAGGCATCATGAGCCGAGAAAACAGATTTCCCGTCCAGGGAAAACAGAATAAAGGAAGAGACTATGAAGAAAATTTTTACTGTTCTGACGGTGATCGCCGCCATGCTCTTCGGGGCAGAGACTGCCCGTGCGCAGGTTGGTCTCGAAGTCGGTTATGTGAATTCGGTACAACGTCTGAAAGCGGAAGGGGACCAGAAGTACAAGATGCCTCAGTCCGGTTTCTATCTGGAGGTGGACTATGGAGTCCGTCTGTTCCGGGGACTGAAGGTCGCGCCGGGAATCCAGTATGCCTATCTTGCCGGAGAGTCCAGATTTCCGCTGCAACCGTCTGCTCCATTCGTGAAGTCATCGGTCGGGGATGCGACGGTGGACGATCCGGTCGGACCGGCTCCGGACAAGCATCCTGAGACCGTGGAGCATTATCTGAGTATTCCAGTGGATATTTCCTATACCTTCGGCTTCGGCAGAGCCTTCGGGTTGACGGCTTTCATTACCCCGACGATGAGCTGCGGACTGAAGTCCGAGATGAAGGTCCGTAATACTTCTACGGACATGTACAAGACCATGTCGGAGATGTTGGGAAAGGATGGAGCTTATTCTCGGGTGGATTTTCAGTTGGGAATCGGTCTGTCTGCAGATATCCTGAAACATTTCAGAATCAAGTGCAGTTATGACTTCGGTCTGGCGGACCGGGCGACGGTTTCGGATTTCTCGCTTCACCACAATATGTTCAAAGTGGGTATCGGCGTGATTTTCTGACCGGAAGCCCTTTCTGGATCGCGGAGGCCTGCCGGCAACAAAAAAACCGGGTCAATTTCTTGATCCGGTTTTTTGGAGGGTGCCCAGTCGGATTCGAACCGACGACATTCAGAACCACAATCTGACGCTCTAACCAACTGAACTATGGGCACCATGTTCGTTTGGGATTGCAAAGATATGCAAAATTTGTCATGTTGCAAATTTTTCTCTAAAAAATGTTTAAATTTGTTCAATTGCTAAAACTAAAGACAGTATGGGACGTGAAATTAAATTCTCACTCGTCTACAGAGATATGTGGCAGTCCTCCGGCAAATATGTGCCGCGTGTGGATCAGCTGACAGAAGTCGCTCCTGCCATCATTGACATGGGCTGTTTCGATCGTGTCGAAACTAATGGCGGTGCTTTCGAGCAGGTGAACCTCCTTTTCGGAGAAAACCCTAACCGTGCCGTCCGTGCCTGGACCGCACCTTTCCAGAAAGTCGGGATCCAGACGCATATGCTGGAGAGAGGCTTGAACGCCCTCCGCATGAATCCGGTGCCGGCCGATGTCCGGAAACTGATGTATCAGGTGAAGAAGAAGCAGGGAGTGGACATTTCGCGTTCTTTCTGCGGTCTGAACGACCACCGTAACCTCCGGCTCAGCGTCGAAGGGGCGAAGGCGGCCGGCATGATCTCGCAGGCGGCGCTTTCCATCACGAACTCACCGGTCCATACGGTCGATTATTATCTCGGTGTCGTGGAGCATCTGGTCGATTACGGCTGCGATGAGATCTGTGTCAAGGACATGGCCGGTATCGGTCGTCCTACTTTCCTGGCGCAGCTGGTCGGTGGAATCAAGAAACGATTTCCGCAGATCAAGGTCCAGTACCATGGACATGCAGGTCCCGGTTTCTCTCCGGCTTCCATGCTGGAAGTGGCTCGGGCAGGTGCTGATTATCTGGATGTGGCAGTCGAGCCGCTTTCCTGGGGAAAGGTGCATCCGGATGTGATCACGATCCGCGAGATGTTGAAAGCAGACGGTTTCATGGTCAAGGATATCAACATGGACGCTTATATGGAGGTCCGTGCATTGACTCAGAAATATATCGATGACTTCCTGGGATACTGGATCGATCCGAACAATTCCCACATGAGTTCGCTCCTGGTCGGCTGCGGTCTTCCGGGCGGCATGATGGGGTCCATGATGGCTGATCTCACCGGATTTCAGGAGGCGATCAATATGTCGCTGCGCGCTCAGGGGCAGAGGGAGCTGACCTTGGATAACCTGATGGTCATGCTCTTCAAGGAGGTTGAATACGTGTGGCCGCGGCTGGGCTATCCTCCATTGGTCACCCCGTTCAGCCAGTATGTGAAGAATACGGCCCTGATGAACCTGATGAACCAGCTGAAGGGACATCCGAGGTGGACGACCCTCGACAAGGATACCTGGAACATGATTCTCGGCAAGATGGGACAGCTTCCTGGCCCTCTCGCTCCTGAAATCATTGACCTGGCAAAAGAAAAAGGTCTTGAATTCTATACCGGCATCCCTCAGGATGCGTTCCCGGACGAACTGGACCACTTCCGCGCCCTGATGGATGAGGAAGGTTGGGACTATGGTCAGGATGATGAGGAACTTTTCGAGATGGCCATGCACGAGCGCCAGTACCGCGATTACAAGTCAGGAGTGGCGAAAGAGCGGTTCAACAAGGAACTGGAGGCGAAACGGGCGGCTGCCGGTGCTCCGATCGTGGTCGAGCGTCCGGTCGTGGAGATGCCGGCCTTCGATCTGGAGACTTTGACGGCCAGGTATCCGGAAGCTTTGCCGGTGCAGGTTCCGGAGAAAGGACAGCTGCTCTGGCAGGTCGATCTGACGGATGTTTCTGAAGCGCCTGCTGTCGGAACGGCTTTCCGTGCCGGTGAAGCGGTGGCTTATGTCCAGACTTTCTACGGCTTGCAGGAGGTACCTGCGGCTGCGGATGGGCGGATCGTCGCGGTGATGGCCCGGCAGGGAGACCGGCTGGTGAAAGGTCAGGTCATCGCTCTGCTGCTGCCGGAGGAACTGCCGGAAGAAGGATTTGAGAAACAACCGGAGAAACTGCCGGACGAGCCGGCGAAAAGAGAATAATCAAAGCTGAATAACCATGATCACCTTCGTCATTTCTATCCTACTGCTCATTGCAGGTTATTTCATCTATGGAAAAATCGTAGAACGTCATTTCGGAACGGACCCTTCGCGTGAGGTGCCGGCCATCGCCCAGCGGGATGGGGTGGACTTCATGCCGATGCCGACCTGGAAGGTATTCATCATCCAGTTCCTGAACATCGCCGGTCTCGGGCCGATCTTCGGTGCCATTCTCGGTGCTGCCTATGGTCCGGCCGCTTATCTGTGGATCGTCCTCGGTTGCATCTTCATGGGAGCCGTCCATGATTTCTTCTCCGGTACCTTGTCTATGAGAAACAGGGGACAGAATATGCCGGATATTGTCGGCAAGTACCTCGGCAAGGGCATGAAGTCCTTCATGATCTTCATCGTGATCTTCTCTCTGCTGTCCGTAGGCATCGCTTTCGTGACGGGGCCGGTGGATCTGCTCGCGCACCTGACTTCCTGGGATGCCGGAATCTGGCTGGCTATCGTGTTCGCCTATTATATTCTGGCGACTTTGCTCCCGATCGACAAGATCATCGGCAATGTCTATCCCTTGATGGGAGGAGCCTTGCTCTTCATGGCTTTCGGCGTTGGAGTGATGATGATGGTCAATGATGCCCAGGGTACGGTCGAGATCCAGGAACTCACTCTTTCTTCTTTGAAGAACTGGCATGCGGATCCGGAAAATAATGTATTGATCCCGATGCTTTTCATCGTCATATCATGCGGCGCGATCTCCGGCTTCCATTCCACTCAGAGTCCGATGATGGCCAGATGCCTGAAAAATGAGAGACATGCCCGTCCGATCTTCTATGGTGCTATGGTTGCGGAAGGTGTCGTCGCTATGATCTGGGCCGCAGCCGCCATGGCTTATTTCGGAGGTCCGGAGGGTCTGAACAACGCGACGCAAGGCTATATGGAGAATGGAGTCTGGTACAGCAGGATGGATCCGGCGACGACGGTGAATCTCATCTGCAACAGCTGGCTCGGAAAGGCCGGTGCGGTCATTGCGGTCCTGGGGGTCGTGGTCTGCCCGATCACTTCAGGAGATACGGCTTTCAGAAGCTTGAGGCTGACGATAGCAGACCTCATCCGCAAGGATCAGAAGCCGATCGGAAACCGTCTGCTGATTTCCGTTCCGATCTTCGCGATCGCGATCGCCGTGATCCTGAGCGAGATGGATTTCGATACGATCTGGAAATATTTCGGCATCACGAACCAGATCATCGCCACGATGGTGCTCTGGACCGGTGCCGCCTATCTTGTAAAAGAAAAGAAAGGTCACTGGATGTGTTCTGTTCCAGCAACCTTTCTGACTTTCATATGTGTCAGCTATATCATGATCGCCCCTCACAGAAATGCAGGACTGCATCTGGATCCGGTGATCGGATATGTGATAGGAATCGTTTTTGCATTGTCTGCCTTCGCCTTCTGTATCGTGAAGGCCAGGAAGACTGGAAGACGCTGACGGATTCCGGAAAGCGGTCTCTAGCAGGAGGCCGCTTTTTTCCGTGTCGGATGGGCGATGATCTGAATTTCGATGTCGTCCACGCTATATCCTCTGAATCTTCTGCGTTTGAGATGGGATTCGATCAGGTTGATCAGCTCCTCGTCCATCACGTCTGACAATGTGTGGTTCACCTTGTCATACAGATGGATATGCTTGAAAGTGTTCACGTCGAAATACATCTTGTTGTTCGGTGTCATGCGCTGATCATAGATGCCCAGTTCTGCCAGTTGGGTCAGGATATTGTAGACAGAGGCGATGGTGACTTTGGCCTCAGCCTGCTTAAGGATGTGTTCGGTCACCATGTCGGCGCTTGCATGTCCGAGTTCAAGCATTGCGGCGTGTACCGCCAGTCTTTGCGATGTCGCTTTGAGGGAATGTTTCTTCAGGACCTGCTTGAAATCGTCCAGCTTGGCGTTTATTGAGGCGTTCATTTGTGGGTAAGCATTTAATAATGCCGCAAAAATATGAAATAAATTTGAATTATTATAAAATATAAAATGAAAGTCAATGAAAATAATTTCAGAGCCTATGCGCGTTATGCTCTGATTACGGGGGCCGCGTCGGGAATGGGTCGTGTCTATGCACGGGAACTGGCGCTGCTGGGGTATAATCTGGTGGTCGTGGACATCAATGAGCCGGCTCTGCTGAAGACTGCCGAAGAGATCCGTGCGGAGATCGCCGGTCTGGAGGACTGGAGGTCCGCTTCCAAGGAACGTTTCAAGGTGCTGCCGGTCGTGCAGGATCTATCTCAGATGGAGGCGGCTTCTCTGGTCCATGCCCGTACGGAAGCGGAGGGCTGTGAGGTGGAGGTGCTGGTGAACAATGCCGGTATGCTTCTTGTGAACGGCATCTGTGAGACCCCGGAGAAGAAACTTTCGTTGATCATGATGGTGCACAACTATACTCCGCTCATGCTCTGTCGGGCCTATGTCCCGCAGATGAAGGAGCGGGGCTGCGGCTATGTGCTGAACATTTCTTCGCTGGCGGCCTGGATGAGCTGGCCGGTGATCGGTATGTACGGCAACACGAAACGTTTCGTGAAAGATTTCTCGCGGGAGTTGAGGATCGAGTGCCGGGGAACCGGAGTCTCCGTGACGAATGCCTATTTCGGGGCTGTGGATACGCCGCTGATTCCGCTGAAGCAGAACCTGAGGAATCTGGCGCATCGCTTGGGGATCATGATCTGGCCGCAACAGGCGGTGGACAGCGCCCTGAAAGCGACGTTCAAGCGTCGCCGCGGTACGATGCCTGGTTTCCTGAATCATCTGTTCCGACCGCTGGTCATCATTCTTCCGGATGTCCTGCTGGCCTGGGCTTACCGGAAGTGCAAGCGGTATTTGAAATAAGGGAATTGACAGAATTTTACTATATTTGCAGTTTGTCCGGTCCGACTTATGGATCAGGCGCTTAAATCAAGAATTATGGAAAAAACAAGATGTCTTATCATAGGGGGCGGTCCTGCAGGTTACACTGCTGCGATCTATGCTTCCCGCGCAGACCTGGCACCTGTTCTTTATGAAGGAATCCAGCCGGGCGGTCAGCTGACCACAACTACTGATATTGAGAATTATCCGGGTTTCACGGATGGAATTTCCGGACAATTGCTCATGGATACCATGAGAGCCCAGGCTTCTCGTCTGGGGGCGGATATCCGCAACGGACATGTCACTGAACTTGATCTTTCCGAAAGGCCTTTCAAGGTCTGGATCGATGGGGAGCTTGCGCTTGAAACGGAAGCTCTTATCGTAGCTACCGGTGCTACGGCCAAGTATCTCGGTCTGCCTTCTGAAGAGAAGTTCAAGGGACTTGGAGTCTCAGCCTGCGCGACCTGCGATGGCTTCTTCTACAGGAAGAAGGTGGTTGCAGTCGTCGGTGGTGGAGATACGGCCTGCGAAGAGGCGACCTATCTGGCCGGCTTGTGCAGGAAAGTCTATATGATCGTCCGCAGAGATGTGCTTCGTGCATCCGTAGCGATGCAGGAGAAAGTCGCTGCTGCACCGAACATCGAGGTGCTCTGGAACTGCAACACGAAAGAGGTGTTGGGAGATGAGTCCGGTGTGACCGGTGTCCGTCTCCTTCGCAAGGACGGTACCGAGTCCGATATCGCGGTGGACGGTTTCTTCCTGGCGATCGGACATCATCCGAATTCCGAACTGGTCAGACCATGGGTGGATGTCGATGAGAATGGCTACATCAAGACGGAAGACAAGACTTCCAGGACGAATGTGGAAGGTGTCTTCGCTGCCGGTGATGTACAGGATCCGATCTATAGACAGGCCGTGACTGCAGCCGCTTCCGGTTGTCGTGCCGCATTGGACGTTGAGAAATTCCTCAAATAAGCATGGACATGAAACTGAACAAGATCATTCTTTCTTTCCTGGCCGCGGCCCTGCTGCTGCCATCGTGCAAATCACAGTATGAACTGTTGTTGCAGAGTAACGATACGGATGCGAAATATAAGGCTGCCTTCGAATATTTCAACAACAGGAAGTACTCCAAGGCCGGCACGCTTTTCGAATCCCTGGCTACTATGACCGAAGGCACGGAACGGGACGATACCGTCAACTTCTTCTGGGGATACAGCAACTACAAGGCGAAGGACTATTATACGGCGGAGGGTAACTTCAATTCTTTCATCGAGCGTTACCCGCGCAGTCCGTTCGCGGATCAGGCCACTTTTCTCCGGATCGATTGTCTCTATCGTTCTACCTTGAGATATGAGCTGGATCAGAAACCTACTTATACCGCTGTCTCGGCCATTTCGGAATACATGCAGGAATTTCCGAAATCCGAGAATCTTCCGGCTTGTCGGAAGATGCTCAAGGATCTGGAAGAACGTCTTGACCTGAAGGCTTTTGAAGCGGCCCGGCTCTACTATCATATGGAAGACTATGTCGCTGCCCGTGTCGCGTTGAAGAATGTACTGAAGGATGATTCCGATAACATCTACCGTGAGCAGATCATGTACTATACCGCCATGGCTTCCTATAAATATGCACATCTGAGCGTACCTTCCAAGCAGAAGGAGAGATATCTCACTTTCGTGGATGATTGTCTGAACTTCATCGGTGAGTTCCCTGAGTCCGAGTACCGGAAGGAACTGGAGAATCTGTACATGAGGGCGCAGAAGGCTTTGGGCAAGAGAAAGGATGCGGATGTGGAAGTCGGAATCGATAGAAAGGCGGAGAGAGCCTTTGCCAAAGAGCGTGCAAAAGCCCATAAAGCCAAGGTGAAGGCAGAGAAGAAGGCGGCACGTGCCGCCAAGGCTGCGAACAAGGCTGCACTTAAGGCCAGCCGTGAGGCACAGAAAGCGGAAAAAGCAGAAAAATGAGTTCCGCAGAGAAAGATTTTTGAAACTCTGCTTTTGAATGGGGGTATAATAAAATAGAGGGACATCTGTTTTCCCCGGAAGAAAATTAGATTTTATAAAGATATGAACAAAGCAAAAGTACCTACAAACACCATTACAAGAGACCTTCGTGATTTCGCTGCTCCTACTGGAAACATCTATGAGACAGTCGTGATCCTTTCAAAGCGTGCGAACCAGTTGGCTATTGCTGAGAAGAAGGAGCTGACTCGTAAACTTGAAGATTTCAAGCCGGAGAGAGACACGACGATGGAGGAAGTGTTCGAGAACCGTGAGCAGATCGAGATCTCAAAATATTATGAGAGGCAGCCTAAGTCGACTCTGGTTGCCATTTCAGAATTCCTCGCTGGGGAAGTGAACTACAGGGTCGCAAAACAGGACGACGAGGACTAAACCATGTTGTCCAGGCTCCACGTCAGGAATTATGTATTGATAGACTCTCTGGAAATCGGATTTCCGGAGGGTCTGATCATTATTACTGGTCAGACCGGAGCCGGTAAGTCCATCTTGCTGGGTGCGCTGTCATTGCTCATGGGAGCTAAGGCTGATCCTGCAGTCATTGCAGAAGGGGCTGATTCCTGTGTGGTGGAGGCGGAATTCGAGTGCTCGGCAAAAGACCTTCTTCTTCGTCAGATCATTGAGGACAATGATCTCGAATGGGATGAGGGTCATCTCATCATCCGCAGAGTTGTCAGCCGTACCGGACGTTCCAGAGCTTTCGTGAACGATGCTCCGGTGTCTGCTCATGTGCTGTCTGTCTTGTCCGGACGTCTGCTGGATATCCATTCCCAGCATCAGACCTTGCTCTTGTCGGACAGGAATTTCCAATTGGGGATCCTGGATCTTTTCGCAGGAAATGCCGCTCAGCTGGAGAAGGCTTCAGCCGTGTTCAAGGAACTTTCGGCGCTGAAGTCCAGCCTCCGCGAAGTGGAGGAGAAGATCGCCGCGGCGACGGCGGAACAGGAGTACAACCAAGCGCAGTACCGGCAGCTCGAGGCGGCCTCATTGACAGAGGGGGAGCTGGAAGAACTGGAACAGGAACAGAAGCAGCTGGCCAATGCGGAAGAAATCAAGGAATGTCTGGGTCAGGTCCAGAATCTTTTCAATGGGGGCGGAGCCGAGGAAGTGCTTTCCGTCGATGCGCTCCTGAAGGAAAGTGATCGTCTGCTGTCCCGGATCTCCAGGTTCGTGCCGGAGACGGAAGCGCTCTCGCAGAGAGTCGATTCCTGCCGTCTGGAACTGGACGATATCCTTTCCGATGTCGCTTCGATCGACAGCGGCATAGAGTTGTCCCAGGCTCGTCTGGAAGAGGTTGAGGACCGGATGTCGCTCCTGTATTCCCTGATGCAGAAACATGCTTGCAGTTCGGTCAGTGAACTGATCGCGCTGCGTGACCGGCTCAGCGGTCTCTTGCTGGATTCTACCGTTCTTCAGGAGCGGAAAGATGATCTGCAGCGTCAGATCGCGGCGAAGTCCGGGGAAATGGAAAATCTGGCTGCAAGCCTGCACGAAAGCAGGGTGAAGGCGGTTCCAGACTTTGCCAGGTCCATTACCGCGTCTGTTCATTCCTTGGAACTGGCAGATGCGATCTTCGAGGTAGAGGTCGCTCCTGCGGCGCTTTCAGCTACAGGTACCGATGCTGTCACCTTTCTTTTTTCTTCGACCGGTCGCAATGCCGTCGAATTGTCGAAATGTGCATCCGGCGGTGAGATGTCCAGGATCATGCTGACCTTGAAGGCGCTCATGGCTCGTTATATGGACATGCCGACCATGATCTTCGATGAGATCGATACGGGGGTGTCCGGCAGTGTCGCGGACAAGATGGGTTCCATGATCTGTGAAATGGGACAGTTCATGCAGGTCTTCGCGATCACGCACCTTCCTCAGGTAGCGGCTAAGGGCCGTGCCCATTATCTGGTTTCCAAATCCAATGTTTCCGGTAAGGTCGTGTCCACGATCGAGCGGCTCTCCGATGAAGAGCGCGTACTGGAACTCGCCCGCATGCTCAGTGGGTCTGAACTCTCTGAGGCAGCGGTCGCGAATGCCCGTGAACTTCTGGGCTGAATTCCCTTTTTCTAGAGATTCTCTATAGAGGCTTCGTTGCTGTCGTGGATGACAAAGTCCTTGTCATAGACCACGCGGCGGGTCGCGCAGTTGACATAGCCTTCTCCTTCACGTTTGAACTTGAAGGATGACTGAAGCATCGGCACGGTTTCTCCCGTGATGCAGTCCAGCCAGAAAGCTCCGTATTTGGAATACATGTCCAAGAAATACTTCGTCACGTCATATCCCTGGAAAGCGAACTGTGACGGCTCTGAATTGTAAAGTGCACGATACTGGCTCAGGAAGTCCATGACAGCGGCGGATCTGTAGTCGATGTTGTAGGACATGCTGGTGTGCAGCTTAGTGTTGTGCAGGTATTCCGGTTCGATGGTCTCGAAGGAACGGATCTTTCCTGACGCGTAGAGGATGATGTCCATATTCTTCAGGGTCAGCAGGTTGACGTTTCTGACGACATCATTGACAAAGGCCTCGCTTTCAGAAGCTATGACGATTCTGTTCGTGCTGGATGAGGTCATGAGGGTCTGCAGTTTCTGATGAATCTCACGGCCTTCCAGGATATTGTAGGAGAATTCGGTATATTTCACGCCTCTGGACTGGAGGTTGTTCAGTACGATCGGATGATGGTTGGTCTTGTAGCCGTCTTTCTCGAAGATGACGATGACCCTGTTCTCCGGGATGTAGTCTTCGCTGATCCATTGACAGAGATCTTCGTACTGACGTTGGTGGGAGGTTGGAGCGAAGATCAGGTTCGGAAGCTCCATCACCAGTTTCTCTGTTCTTGGATCCAGTGGGGAAATGACCGGGGTTTTCTTGTTGATCGTATAAAGGGTGCTGATCTGTTCCGCGTTGCAGGGGCCGATGATCAGATCGGATTCCTTGATCTTCTGATCTAGGGCGATAAGGTTTTCGTTGCTGGTGTCGAAGATTTTGATATCGGTGTTCAAACCTTCCTGCTGCAGGTCTTTTACGGCCAGCAGGGCTCCGCTGTAGAAATCCATGAAGTTGCGGCTGGCCTTGCCGTCCTTGGCCTGGAGCGGCAGGAACAAGCTCAGCTTAACTTTCGATTTCGGGAAGAAGAAGAGAGATTTCAACCGTTGTTTCCTTTCTGCAGTCACCTTGTTTTCTGCAGCGGCGGTCGAAGCTGTCTGTGTTCCGGAAGTCATTTCTTCCGTGTTCTTTTCTTTGTCGGAGGTTGGAGTGGCTGCCAGCTGTTCAATGTAGGCGGCAGTACTTATGAGTGGATTGCCGTCTTCGTCCAGTCCGGTGCCTTCTTTCGGGATGATCAGTTTCTGTCTGGTCGTGAGTTTCGTGCTGTTCATCTTGTTCGCCTCCATGATGGCTGCTGCGCTCACGTTATATTTGGTCGCGATGGCCTTGAGGTCCTCATACCATTTCACGACATGGATCACTTGATCCTTGTCTGCTTTCCGATGTGATTTCTTGCGGCGTTCCTTCGCCGGTTCTGCCGCCTTTCTCTTTTCTTCTTTACGGATGTTCTCCTTGCTGTCCGCAGCTGTCGTGTTCTCCGGAACGGCCTTGACAGTCGCTGGAACCGCCTGTTTTTCTTCCTGTCCTGCAACTTTCATCTCGGCCACCGGGATGAGCAGGATGGAATTTTTCTTCAGGCCTTCTTCACGCAGACCTTTGTTGTATCTGTACAGGGCATCCACGGTGGTGCCGTATGCTTTGCTGATAGAATAGAGTGTCTGTTTTTCTTTCACTACATGGGAAAGGAAGAGCTTGCCGTCGATCTTCACCTTTTCCTTGGAGATTTCGATTTCCGGGACGATGTAGTCCTGCGCGGAAAGCGTGAGGCTGGCCCCGCTCCCTGCGAGCAGTGCAGTAATGATCAGGAGAATAGATTTCTTGTACATCATGTTATAGTTTGTCTGCGAATTCCAGGAGTTTGCGGGCGAATGCGCTCCAGGATAGTCTTTCTTTTTCTTTTCGGATGTTGCTGATGCAGTCTTTTTCCAGTTGCGGATCACTGAAATATTGTTCTATGGCCGCCCGGACTGCTTCGGGGCTAGCTTCTTCCACCACAAGTCCCGTGCCTCGGTCACCGATCGTCTCTTTCAGTCCGCCGACATTCGTGACGACCATCGGCACCTCGAAGTGGTAGGATACGGAACTGATGCCGCTCTGGGTCGCGCTTCGGTAGGGGAGTACGGCCAGGTCCGCGGAGGAAAAGTAGTCCTTGACCTCGGAGTCCCTGATGTATTTCAGGTTGGTCAAGACCTTGTGGTCCGCCGGCAGACTGTCCAGCTGTTCCTGATAACTGGAGAAAGAGCCGTAAGGCTCTCCGGCGATGATGAGCTGGTAGTCTGCAGACAGGCCTCTGAAGGCCTCTATCAGGATATCCAGCCCTTTGTATTTCCGGATAAGTCCGAAAAAGAGAATGTTTTTCTTTCCAGGTGCCAGCCCCAGTTTCCTTTCTGCCGCCGCCCGGTCTTCCTTGGCTCCGAAATGGGAGTATAGGGGATGCTGGATAACGGTATGGACGGCGTCGGGCTTGAGCCGGAGCAGGTCTTTCGACACCGCTTCGCAAAGCGTGATGCAGCCGTCGCTTCCTTTCAGGAAATATTTCGTCAGCGGAGTGTCGAAGAAACGCGGTTCGTGCGGAATGACATTGTCCAGGATGGAAATGACCTTGCACTGCTTCTTCATTCTCCGGGTAATCCAGCCTAAGGACGGTCCGAACCAGGACATCCAGTAGCGGACGATGAGCAGGTCAGGTTCCCAGGCCCTGATGGCTTTCAGGGTTCTGGCGTAGGAAAAAGGATTGGCCGTATCCAGCAGAGATTCGCTCTCTACCGGTACGGCCTCATCGTCTTCCGTTACGTATTGTGTCTTCCCAGGGAAGAGGAATTCAGGATATTGCCTGCTGAAGTTGAAGGCTTTGACCACATGATGCTTGCTCAGTTCTCCGTACAGACAGGCATTGAACTGAGAGATTCCTCCCCGATAAGGGTAAAAACAAGACAGTAACGCTATTTTCAAGATTTATTTCGTTTTTTCAGCATTGGCTGCGTGATACTCTGCATTGAGACCTTCAATGATCTCAGCGGTAATGTTCAGCTTCGCATTGGCGGCGATCACGAAAGGAACCGGGCCCTGGTTGGTCAGGATCATGTCGTACTTCTTCTCTTCATTGAACTTGTTGATGAAGGTGATGATCGCGTTGTTGATCTGGTTCGTGGTCACGAAAGTCTCTTCCTGCATCTCCTGCTGTTTCTGGGCGACATACTGGTTGAGATCAGCCTCTTTCTGCTGGAGCTTCTGACCTTCCATTTCTGCGGTTGAACGGGTCATGAGACCTTTCTGTACCTTATCCTGGAAAGCCTTTACCTCATTTTCGAGTTTCTTTCCTCTCTTCTCGATCTCTGCCTGGATGTTTCCGCTCTTCTTCTCGAGAGCGGCGGAAAGGTCGATGGCCATGCCGTACTGCTGGTAGATCTGGTCCATGTTCACGAATGCGGCTTTTCCGGTCAGTGATCCGGTGGTGTCTTCTGGTTTCACGAGTTCGGCAGCACCGTTGGCTGCGGTAGTTTCAGCGTTTGCTTCAGCGTCGTTCTTGCAGCTGGTCATCACAAGGCTCAGGCCAAGCACTGCAGCGGCAAGTTTAGCTGCACTGAGGATAATAGTAGATTTTTTCATTTTTTATGGTTTTTGAATTTTTTGCAATGAAAGACAAATATAATCAAAATATCTTGATTCTCTTGAGGTATTCGTGGATTGTTTGCTCCAGACCGAGATAAAGCGCATCGCAGATGAGCGCGTGCCCGATGGAAACTTCGTCTGTCCATGGAATGGTCCGGATGAAATACTCCAGATTCTCCAGATTCAAGTCGTGTCCGGCATTCAGTCCAAGTCCGCAGTTCCTGGCTGCTTCGGCCGTCGCGAGGTAGGGTGCGATCGCCGCTTCGCGTCCTTCCGGATAGAGGCGTGCATAGCCCTCGGTGTACAGCTCGACCCGGTCGCAGCCGCATGCCGCTGCCGCTTCTGCCATTTCAGGTTTCGGGTCAATGAAGATGGAAGTCCTGATGCCTGCTGCCTTGAATCGGGCGCAGGTCTCGGTCAGGAAGGTCCTGTGTCTCACGGTGTCCCATCCGGCATTGGAGGTGATGGCGTCTGCTGCGTCCGGCACCAGGGTCACCTGTGCTGGCCTGATTTCTTCTACCAGGTCAATGAAAGAAGGAATCGGGTTGCCTTCAATGTTGAATTCTGTGTGGAGGAGAGGTTTGAGCGCTCTGGCGTCCGCATATCTGATGTGTCTTTCGTCCGGTCTCGGATGGACGGTGATTCCCTCGGCACCGAAGCTTTCTATGTCTTTCGCTGCTTTCAGCACGTCCGGCATATTGCCGCCGCGAGCGTTGCGGAGGGTCGCGATTTTATTTATGTTTACGCTCAGTCTTGTCATTTTTCTAGTTTTATGGATTCTTTGCATTTGTATAGGCAAAAATATACAATTAACTTCAATTATTGATAATAATGTGTTAATTTTGAAATCTGTTAGAAAGAAAATGAAGATTGCAGTTTATTTAGGGAGGGGACTTGATCGTGAGGACCTCAGGGTCTCGCAGATGATCAGAGGACTTTCCGCTTCCGGCCATGAAGTCTGTTTCCATGAAGGAGACGAAGCGGCTCTGGAACATACGGACATATTGTTGAGTGTCGGCGGAGACGGAACATTCCTCTCTGCTGCCATGGCCGTAGCCGGTGCCGGCATTCCGGTGCTGGGCGTGAATCTGGGCCGGATGGGCTTCCTGTCCGAGAATGCTCCTGAAGCTGTGGTCGGTGCCTTGGATTCCGGTGCCTATACTTTCGAGAACCGTACTCTGCTGGAGGTTTCCGAAGCGGAACTTCCGGATGATTACTGGCCTTATGCCTTGAATGAGATCGTGGTCCACCGTGGCTCCGGTTCTATTTTAGGCGTGGATGTCTGTGTCAATGGGGTCACCTTGCCGACCTACTGGGCCGACGGCCTTCTGGTCGCGACCAGCTCAGGTTCCACGGCTTATTCCCTGAGTGTGGGAGGTCCGATCGTGATGCCTGAATCCAAAGTGCTCATCATTGCGCCGATCGCTCCGCACAATCTCAATGTCCGTCCGCTGGTTGTACCGGATGCGTCGGACATCACCTTGAAGTTCCAGTCCAGGGACGAACATGTCGTCTTCTCGGCAGACAACCGGATGGTTCAGCTTTCATCCGGGGAAAGCGTCCGGATCTCCAAGGCGGATTTCGGTCTGAAGAAGGTAAGATTGAACCATTCCAATTTCATCAAAGCCCTTACAGAGAAACTTTTCTGGGGTGAAGATATCCGTAACAACATGAACTCAAATGAATGACCATGGAAAAGAATAATGTTCCTGTTCACGTGTCCATCATCATGGACGGAAATGGCCGTTGGGCCCAGGAAAGAGGCCTGGAGCGAGTGCGCGGGCATGTCGAAGGTGTTGAAAGTGTCCGTTCCTGCACGGAAGCGGCGGCGGAAGCGGGGGTGAAGTACCTTTCGCTCTATGCGTTTTCCGAAGAGAACTGGAGTCGTCCTCAGCAGGAGGTCGAGGCATTGATGGCCATGATGGTCAAGGCAATGGTTCAGGAAATGGACAATTTCATGGAGAACAGGATCCGGTTCGTGGTCCTGGGACATCGCAGCCGGTTAGGAGACAGCCTGAATCAGGCGATCGACGAGGCTATGGCACAGACTGCTGACAATGACGGAATGACGCTGATCGTTTTCCTGAGCTACAGTGGAAAATGGGACATCCTGGAAGCGGCGAAGAAGTTCGCTGCTGCTGCGGCGGCCAGCAGGGATCCGGAGAAATTCATCGCCTCCATGGATATGGATGGTTTCGGAAATTATCTCTGCACGGCCGGGATTCCGGATCCGGACCTGATCATCCGTACTTCCGGAGAACAGCGGATCAGCAATTACCTGCTCTGGCAAGCCGCCTATACCGAATTCGTCTTTCCAGAGACATTATGGCCGGATTTCCGTAAACCTCAGTTCCTTGCAGCGCTTGATACCTATGCAAAACGGGACCGCCGTTATGGTAAAGTGAAATAAATCTGCTATATTTGCACATTTGAACCAAAACACGAAAAATGAAATTCAGACAGATATTGTTGCTTTCACTGCTGTTCATGTTGCCGGCGTCCGCGTGGGCACAGCAACCGAGTGAGCAGATAGAGATCGATTACAACAGTCCCAAGAAATATGTGGTAGGAGGTGTTTCCGTCGAGGGAAACACTTATTTCAGCGAGGATCAGATCCTCCAGCTCACCGGTCTGCGCAAAGGTATGGAAGTGACTGTACCGAGCGAGGAGATATCCGGCATCGTGAACCGTCTCTGGCACCAGCGTTTCTTCGAGGATGTCGCTGTCGCCGTGGATTCTCTGGTTCCGAGCCGAGATACCGCTTATTTCAAGATTCTCATTCAGGAGCGTCCGAGGGTCTCCAAATGGACTTTCAGCGGAGTCAAGTCCGGTGAGCAGAAAGAATTGCTCGAGCGTCTTAATCTGCGTCGCGGTGGAGTGTTTTCTGAATATGTGAAGAAGACATCCATCGACATCATCACCCGTTATTTCCGGGAGAAAGGTTTCCAGAACGTGAAGGTGGAGGCCTATTCCAAGAAAGATAAGGTGGTGGCGAATGCTGTCCGTGTGAATTTCGCGGTGGACCGTGGGCAGAAGGTGAAGATCAAGAAGATCAATTTCTACGGCAACAAGAGCCTGAAGGAGAACAAGCTGGTGAGGGCGATGAAGAAGACGAAGGATAACCGCTTCATCAACTTCTTCAACTCCAAGAAATTCAATGAGAAGGAGTATGAGAATGATAAGAAGAACCTGATCAGCGTCTTCAACGAAGCCGGTTTCCGTGATGCCCGTATCCTGAGGGATTCCATCTATTATATGGAACCCGGCAGACTGGGCATCGATTTCTATATCGACGAAGGTAAGAAATATTATTTCCGTGATGTCAAGTGGACCGGCAACTCCGTCTATCCGACAGAAACCCTGGATGAAATCCTGATGATCCGTAAGGGGGATCCTTACGATGTCGTGACGTTGGAGAAACGTCTCTTCGGAGGTGGAAAGCAGAATGAATACGATGTATCCAAGCTGTACCGTGACAACGGTTACCTCTTCTTCAATGTCCAGCCGGTTGAGCTCAATATCGAGGGTGATTCCGTGGATGTGGAATTGAGGGTTGTGGAAGGAAAACCTGCCACCTTGAACAACATCATCATCAACGGTAATGATCTGACCAATGAAAGGGTGATCCGCCGTCAGGTTTTCACTCGTCCGGGTTACCTTTTCAGCCAGTCTGATTTCGAACGTTCCATCCGTGAGATCGCTTCCATGGGTCAGTTCGATCCAGAGGCTATCATGGATCCGAATACCGGATATTCCATCATTCCGAACCAGATGGACAATACGGTTGACATCATCTATAACGTGACGGAGAAACCTTCCAGCCAGCTGGAACTTTCCGGAGGTTGGGGCGGTAACACCTTCGTGGCTACGGTCGGTGTAAGCTTCAACAACTTCTCGACCCGCAGGTTCTTCGACAAGTCGGCCTGGAGACCGGTTCCGCTCGGTGACGCACAGAATCTTGCTTTCCGTTTCCAGACGAACGGTACTTATTATACCAGTCTCTCTGCCAGCTTCTCCGAGCCTTGGCTCTTCGGCAAGAAGCCGACCTCATTGAACTTGTCCCTGTACTATACGAGACAGACGAACTCTTATCTGGCTTTCAATGTGCTGAACAATGATGAGTTCATGGAAGTCTATGGTTTCGCAGCCGGTCTGGGTACCCGACTGAAATGGCCGGACAACTATTTCGTCCTTTACAACCAGCTCAGCTGGCAGACCTATAGACTTCAGGATTGGCGTTACCAGTTCATGTTCGATACCGGTATTTCCCATAACCTGAGCTATACGATCAGTCTTTCCCGTAACTCTACGGACCAGCAGATCTACCCGAGACAGGGTTCCGATTTCAGCCTGTCCCTGCAGTTGACTCCACCATATTCCCTGCTCCGCAAGAAGGCTTGGAGGATGGATCCTGCAACCGGTGAATATTATCAGGAGAAAGTGAAGAGCTGGAAAGATATCGATTATTCCAGACAGACTCCACAGCAGCGTTACAAGTGGATCGAGTATCATAAATGGTCTTTCAAGGGTACCGTCTATACTAAACTGGTCGGCGACCTTGTCCTGATGGCCCGTGCACAGTTCGGTTATCTGGGCTATTACAACAGGAACTGGGGCTATTCTCCGTTCGAGGGCTTCCGTCTCGGTGGTGACGGCATGTCAGGTTACGATACCTACGGTTCCGAGATCATCGCTCTCCGTGGTTACGAGAACTACTCCTTGACTCCGATGGCGACGGATCAGTCGCTTTCCGGAAACTATTACGCAGGTAATGTCTATGACAAGTTCACGGTCGAGCTCCGTTATCCGGTGGTGCTGCAGCCGCAGTCGACCATCTATGCGCTGCTCTTCCTGGAAGGAGGTAACTGCTGGGATGATATCCGTAAGTTCAATCCGTTCCAGATCAAACGTTCAGCCGGTGTCGGCGTGAGGGTCTTCCTTCCGATGATCGGTCTGCTCGGTGTCGACTGGGGTTGGGGATTCGACGATCCGGTCAATGGTGGAAGCCAGTTCCACTTTGTGATCGGACAGCAATTCTGACGGATCGGACAGTTTGGTGTGGCTTTTGCTGAATGATGACTGTCCACTTTGTTTCAAGTGCAACTAATAACAATAAAAAAAGAATAAATTATGAAAAAGATCCTTATCATAGCAGCGATGCTTTCCGTAGCAGTGGCTGCTTCAGCACAGGAGAAGAAATTCGCTTACGTTGATTTCGGAGAAATCGTTCAGCTCATGCCGGAAATGGATTCCGCAAGAGTGAAGATCGCCGCTCAGGAAAAAGAGGCTGGCGAGCAGATGCAGATGATGTACCAGGAGTACCAGACCAAGGCTACGCAGTTCCAGCAGAAACAATCCACCTGGACTCCGGCTATCCGCGAAAGCAAGATGAGAGAGATTCAGGATATGGAAGGCCGTATCCAGGAATTCCAGCAGATTCTCCAGCAGGAACTCCAGCAGTCTCAGGCGCAGCTTCAGGCTCCGATTCTCGAGAAAGCTCAGAAAGCCGTGAAGAGTCTGGCAAAGTCTAAAGGACTGATCTTCGTCTTTGACAAGAGTTCTCTCCTTTATTATGATGAACTCCAGGCCATTGACCTTACCGCTGAGGCAAGAAAAGCTGTGAACATCCCTGCGGGCAGAACGCTCGAGCAGCTCCAGCAGGAACTTCAGGCCCAGGCTCAGGCCGCTCAGGCAGCTGCACAGGCTAAGTAGTCTGACATTTTCCAGGCTTTTCCCTGGAGATGACATCTAGGCGATATCCGTTTTCTGCGGGTATCGCTTTTTTTTATCGGATTATGATGGTTTGTCTGCTTTTATTGTTAAATTTGTAAGACTAGCCAAACAGGATTATAACCAACATAATTATAACCGATACAATATGCAACACAGAGTAATTGATACTAATGATGTTGTGATTCGCTTTGCTGGAGATTCAGGAGACGGTATGCAGCTCACTGGGTCTCTTTTTGCAAATATGTCAGCAATTTTCGGTAATGAACTTTCCACTTTCCCGGATTATCCGGCTGAGATCAGAGCCCCTCACGGGACGGTCGCCGGCGTTTCGGGTTTCCAGGTCCATGTCGGTTCCAGCAATGTGACGACTCCTGGAGATTACTGCGATCTGCTGATTGCCATGAATCCTGCAGCATTGAAAGCCAATGCGAAGAAAATCAAGAGAACAGCGACCATCATCGTCGATGCTGATGCTTTCGACAACGCCAGTCTGGACCGTGCCGGTTTCGGAGAGGATCCGGTCAAGGAACTGGATCTGGAGGGACGGAACATCATCATGGCGCCGATCACCAGTCTGACGAAGGAAAGCCTGAAGGATTCCGGTATGGATCTCAAGGCTGTGCTGAAATGCAAGAACATGTTCGCGCTGGGGATGGCTTGCTTCATCTACAATCGTCCTATGGGGTATGTCGAGGAATACCTGAAGGGCAAGTTCTCGAAGAAGCATCCTGAATTCATCGGTCCGAACAGGAAGGTCCTTTTCGACGGATACAATTATGCGTCGAACATCCATGCCATTCCGGATACCTATAATATCGCACCGGCAGCGCTTCCGAAAGGAACTTATCGCAACATGACCGGTAACCAGGCGATCGCCTGGGGTCTGCTTGCCGCTTCGGAGAAATCCGGACTTCCGCTTTTCTGCGGTTCATATCCGATCACTCCTGCAACAGCCATCCTCGAGGAGCTTGCGATCTACAAGAACCTGGGAGCCAAGACAGTTCAGGCGGAAGATGAGATTGCCGGTATCTGTACGGCTATCGGTGCCGCCTTCGCCGGCTCTCTGGCTGTGACGACGACTTCCGGTCCGGGCATATCGCTTAAATCGGAGGCTATGGGACTGGCGGTGATGACTGAGCTTCCACTCATCGTGGTGGATGTGCAGCGTTCCGGCCCTTCTACCGGTATCCCGACAAAGACCGAGCAGACGGATCTGAGTCAGGTCCTTTACGGCCGCAACGGTGAATGTCCGATGGTGGTCATGGCGGCTCATTCTCCGGCCAACTGTTTCGATGCTGCTTTCAATGCGGCCAGGATCGCATTGGAGCACATGACTCCGGTCGTGCTGATGTCGGAGAGTTTTCTGGGCAACGGTTCCGAGCCGTGGCACATTCCGAGCATGAAAGATTATCCGGAAATCAAGCCTCGTTATGCTCAAGTGGCAGAAGGAGAGGCTTTCTATCCGTTCGAGCGGGATCCGAAGACCTTGGCGCGTTCCTGGGCTGTGCCGGGAATGAAAGGCTGTGAACATCGTGTCGGTGGTCTCGAGAAGAATCACGAAGGAGTGCTTTCTTCCGATCCGGCCAACCATGAAGTCATGTGTCGGGAAAGAGCGGAGAAGGTACAGCGTGTCGCCGCTTCCCTTCCGGAGTTGAAAGTGTGCGGTCCGTCTTCCGGTCCGGTACTTGTAGTCGGTTGGGGCGGTACTTATGGCCATATCACTTCTGCCGTGCATGAACTGCAGGAGGAAGGAAAGCCGGTGGCTCAGGCTCATTTCGACTATATCTGTCCGCTTCCGTCCAATACGGAGGAGGTATTCTCGCATTACAGCATGATTCTGGTGTGCGAACTGAACTCCGGACAGTTCGCACGGTATCTCCGGGGCATTTATCCGCAGTTCGATTTCCAGCAGGTGAACAAGGTGCAGGGACAGCCGTTCCTGGTCTGTGAACTGGTGGAGGCAATCAAAAGATTTCTGTAGACATGGGAAAATATACATTCAAAGATTTCAAGAGTGACCAGGAAGTCAGATGGTGTCCTGGTTGTGGAGACCATGCCGTGCTGGCGGCTCTCCAGAAAACCCTTCCATTGATCGCGGAGGAAAAAGGCTTGGAGAAGGAACAGTTTGTCGTTGTCTCCGGCATCGGATGTTCTTCACGCCTTCCATATTATATGGATACCTATGGTTTCCATAGCATTCATGGCCGTGCTACGCCGATCTCGACCGGTATCAAGGTGGCGAACCCGGAACTGGAAGTCTGGCAGGCTTGTGGCGATGGTGATGCCCTGGCGATCGGCGGCAATCATTTCATCCACGCGATCCGCAGGAATGTGGATATCAACATTGTCCTTTTCAACAACCGGATCTACGGATTGACGAAGGGGCAGTATTCTCCGACCTCACGTTTCGGTGCGGTGACTAAGACTTCTCCTTATGGAACGGTCGAGCAGCCGTTCAATCCGGGTTCATTGGTTCTGGGAGCGAAGGGTACCTTCTTCGCGAGAAGTCTCGATTCGGAACTGAAGCTCAACCAGGAGATCATGCTGGAGGCTTCCCGTCACAAGGGTTGTTCCGTCATGGAGATGCTCACGAACTGTGTGATCTTCAACAACGGTACGCATCTCGAGATTTCTGACCGGGAGGTCCGTGCCGACAGGACCATTGTCCTGAAACATGGGGAGAAGATGATTTTCGGTAAGGAAAAGAACAAGGGACTCGTTATGGACGGGATGGGGCTGAAAGTCGTCACGATCGGTCAGGATGGTGTTACGGAAGATGATATCCTGGTCCATGATGCCCATAGTCAGAATCCTGCAGTCCACTGTATGTTGGCTGATATGAAATATCCGGAGTTCCCTGTAGCGCTCGGTATCATCCGGAATGTGGAGGATGTCACTTATGACCGGGGTGTCTCCGAGCAGGTGGAGAAGGTCAAGGCGTCTTCCAGCATCCGCAGTGTCGATGAACTGCTGCATAGCGGCTCGACCTGGGAGATAAAGTGAATCAAGAACAACCTTAATATCTTTTACTATGAATACGAACAATCTGATGGCCCAGCTTCAGGCTAAGTATCCTGCAGAGAAAGAGTATCTGCAGGCTGTTAGGGAAGTCCTCGAATCCATCGAGGAGGTGTACAACCAGCATCCTGAGTTTGAAGCAGCGAAAATTGTAGAGCGAATCGTGGAACCGGAACGTGTGCTTACGTTCAAGGTGACCTGGATCGATGATAAGGGAGAAATCCAAGTGAATACCGGCTACCGTGTCCAGTATAATTCTGCAATCGGTCCATATAAGGGAGGTCTCCGCTTCCATCCGTCCGTGAATCTTTCCATCCTGAAATTCTTAGGCTTCGAGCAGACGTTCAAGAATGCGCTCACGACTTTGCCTATGGGTGGTGGCAAAGGTGGTTCTGATTTCAATCCGAAAGGAAAATCCGATGCTGAGATCATGCGTTTCTGCCAGGCTTTCATGCTGGAACTCTGGCGCGTGATCGGTCCGGATCAGGATATTCCTGCCGGTGATATCGGTGTCGGAGCTCGTGAGATCGGTTTCCTGACTGGAATGTACAAGAAATTGGCGCATCAGTACAATACCGGCGTGATGACTGGAAAGGGACGAACTTGGGGCGGTTCCATCCTTCGTCCGGAGGCTACCGGTTTCGGTGCTGTCTATTTCGTGCAGCACATGCTGCAGATGAAGGGGCTGGACATCAAGGGCAAACGGGTTGCCATTTCCGGTTTCGGCAATGTGGCTTGGGGAGCTGCTACGAAGGCTACGCAGCTGGGCGCGACGGTCGTCGCCATTTCCGGTCCAGACGGTGTCATCTACAATCCAGCGGGTATGAATGAGGAGAAACTGGCTTACATGCTGGAGCTTCGCCGTTCCAACAATGATGTGGTCGCTCCGTTCGCAGAGAAATTCCCTGATGCGACCTTCATTCCTGGCAAGAAGGCCTGGAGCATCAAGTGCGACATCGCGATGCCTTGCGCTTTCCAGAACGAGATGAAAGGTGAGGATGCGGAAGAATTGCTGGCCAACGGTACCTGGCTGTGTACGGAGGTGTCCAACATGGGCTGTACGCCGGAGGCGATCGCTGCTTTCCAGCGTGAAAGGATCATGTTCGCTCCGGGTAAGGCCGTCAATGCCGGTGGGGTAGCTACTTCCGGTCTTGAAATGACCCAGAATGCCATGCATATCAGCTGGAGTGCTGATGAAGTGGATGCCAAGCTTCATCAGATCATGGCCGATATCCATGAGGCCTGTGTCAAGTACGGTACCCAGCCTGACGGATATGTCAATTACGTCAAGGGGGCGAACATCGCCGGATTCATGAAAGTCGCTCAGGCCATGCTTGAACAAGGCGTGATATAGGATTGCTTACCTGCAGATGAACCCGCTGACCTGGTCGGCGGGTTTTTCCGTTTTCTTCGGGAGGTATCTTCGGAATCTTGGGAATTTTTTCTAACTTAGCCCATTCATTGAAACATATAATTTTTATAAATAAACTGATAACCTGAAAATGTTCAAGAATTTCCACGGTTTCCATCTGGTTGAAAAATATCAGGAGGCCAAGAAAATCAGGAGAGAAGACAACTCCAAGACCATTGTACGTCTGATCAAACTTTTTGTCGCGCTCGCAGCTGGCATCACGCTGTGGGCTCTTCCGACGGATATATTCGGAATCGAAGGATTTACTGTGATCCAGCAGAGGACGATGGCGATCTTCGTCTTTGCGATCCTCATGTGGATTCTGGAAGTAGTGCCGGCCTGGACAACCTCTGTCCTAGTGGTGGTGCTGCTTCTTTTTTCTGTTACAGAAAGCAGTATATGGTTCTTCAAGGTGGAGGACAAGACCGGCCTTTACCGCAGTGACAACCGTGCCCGCCATCACGATCAGATCTGTGAGGTGCTGGAGGGCATGAAAGTCAAAGGTATAGATGAATGGGCGCGGTACGAGCTGAACGAGCTGGGTGAGCGGAAGAACATCATCGTGAAGGAAGACGGTTCTCTGGATACGGTGCTCGTCGTTCCGACACAGGTCATGGCCGGACTGAGGGAATGGTCCGCGAATCCGGCTTCTTCCTACGAGGCTTACGGACTGGACATCTGGAGAAAGGCAGGCGTCGATGAATACCAGGTCAGCCAGATCGACAGCATGATGACCGGTACCATCAATCCGGACAAACGGGATTCCACCAAGAACGCTTTTCTGGTCCATATGGGAGAGGCGGGCTTGAAGTTCAAGCAGGTAGAGTCTGTGGATACGGCCACTATCGCTCAGCTGAACCGGGTCGATGACATCTTCAGCGTTCATACGGCTTCCTACAAATCTATTCTCGGCTGCTTCGCCGATCCGATCATCATGCTTTTCATCGGTGGTTTCATCCTGGCGATCGCCGCGACGAAGAGTGGGCTGGACGTGTTCCTGGCACGGGTGATGCTGAAACCTTTCGGTACCAAGTCCAAGAATGTACTGTTGGGCTTCATTCTGGTGACGGCTGTCTTCTCCATGTTCCTGTCCAATACAGCGACTGCGGCGATGATGCTCATGTTCCTGACTCCGGTACTGAAGAGTTTGCCGGCTGACGGAAAAGGTAAGATCGCCTTGGCCTTGGCCATTCCTATCGCTGCGAATATCGGTGGTATGGGTACTCCGATCGGAACCCCTCCGAATGCCATCGCATTGAAATATCTCAACGACCCTGAAGGCTTGAACCTGGACATTGGCTTCGGTGAATGGATGTCATTCATGATTCCATTGACCTTGGTCCTGCTCTTCATCGCCTGGGGCGTTCTTTTGAAGCTTTTCCCGTTCAAGCAGAAGACAATCGAGCTGAACATCGATGGTGAGGTGAAGAAAGACTGGAGATCGATCCTTGTCTACATCACTTTTGCCGTGACGGTTCTGCTGTGGATGACGGATAAGGTGACGGGGGTGAACTCGAATGTTGTGGCTATGCTTCCGGTCGGCGTCTTCGCCATCACGGGCATCATCACGAAACGGGATCTGGAGGAAATCAACTGGAGCGTGCTCTGGATGGTAGCCGGAGGTTTCGCCCTCGGCGTCGCTCTTCAGCAGACTGGTCTGGCCAGCAAGCTCATCAGTGCTATTCCGTTCAGCACCTGGCCGCCGGTGGCAGTCGTCGTCGGATCCGGGCTCATCTGCTATGCGATGGCGAACTTCATCTCGCATACCGCTACTGCCGCCTTGCTGGTACCTATCCTTGCTGTGGTCGGAACAAGCATGCAGGCGACCCTCGCTCCTTTAGGTGGCGTGGCAACCTTGCTTGTCGGTGTAGCTCTCGGTTCTTCTGTCGCCATGATCCTGCCGATCAGTACGCCGCCTAATGCTTTGGCACACGCGACTGGCATGATCGAGCAGAAATATATGGTCAAGACCGGAGTCATCATGGGTGCGATCGGTCTGGTGATCGGCTATGCTACGTTGATCGTCCTCGGTACGAACGGACTGATCTAGCGGGACAGGCCGCAGAAATGCGGCCTTTTGAGGAAACATTTGATTGATTTATGAGAAAATTTCTATTGAGTTGTACTGCAGTGCTGATGGCACTGACTGCTTCGGCAGGTGAAAACAAGCCGTTTCAGGAACAGCTGACGGCACATTTCAAACCTTACGGTTTCATCCGGAACTATATGGCCTATGATTCCAGGGAAAGTCTCGCCGGTACGGGAGACCTGTTCTACTATCTTCCTAAGGATATGTCTCTGAACGAGTTGGGAGAGGATATGAACCGACAGTCTTCTTTCCGTTTCCTTTCTTTGACTTCGCGTCTTGGACTGGATGTGGAGGGCTATCAGGTGGGAAAGACCAGTTTCGGTGCAAAAGTCGAGGCGGACTTCTATGCCGGTCTTTCTTCTTCCAACAAGGTTTCCGGTACGGCGACCTTGCGGCTGCGTCAGGCTTATCTGACCATTGGCTGGAAGGAACTGCAGATCGCAGGCGGTCAGCAGGCCGCGGTGAATCTCCTGGTCGGTCAGGCCTGGCATCCGATGGCGATCGGTATGCCGGAGATCTTCAGCCTGTCTTCCGGAGCGCCTTTCGGCCCGTTCAGCAGAACACCTCAAGTGAATATGGATGCCGCTTTCGGTAACCATTGGATGTTGACCGCTTCCGCCATCTGGCAGATGCAGTATACTTCCGCCGGTCCTGCAGGCGCTTCCGCTCAGTACATCAAATATTCCTGCACGCCGGAAATGTATCTCGGCCTGACCTACCGCACGGAAGGTTTCATGGCCAGAGCGGGCCTCGATCTGCTCAGCATCAAGCCTCGCAACACCGCTTCGAAGATGGTGGAGGTCGAGAAAGATGGGGAAGTGAAGAAGGTCAGCACACCCGTCAAGGTCAATGACCGGATCACCACGCTGTCCCCCTTTGTCTACCTCGAGTATAAGAAGGGACTTTTCTCCGCCAAGGCCAAGACCATCTACAGTTCCGCCGGAGAGCATTTCAATCTGATGAGCGGTTATGGTGTCTCTCAGGTCAATGAGGACGCGAGCTGGGACTATACCCCGTTGCATTCCTCTTCTTCCTGGATTTCCCTCGCTTACGGTAAGAAGGTCAAAGGTGTGCTGTTCGCCGGTTATGTGAAGAACCTGGGTACCTCCGGACTGCTGGCTGATGTCCAGACGGTCAATGCCGGGGGAACGGACTGGACCTTGAATGGCAAGGAAGTCAGCCCGGAAGTCCTCAAGGACTATGCACATGTCTATTTCAGCAAGAATGGCTATGCTCACCTGAACTCCATGTTCAGAGTGACGCCGACGATCTATTATAATATCGGCAAGTTCAGCCTCGGTCTGGAATATGAAGTCACTTCGGTGCAGTATGGAAAGAATGATACCATCTCTTTTGAGGATGTGAAAGGAAATAAGGTTACGCTGAATAATTGTGTCTCCGCGAAGAACGGACTTTCGACTTCCGGACTCCATTGGGTGACCAATCATCGCGTACAGATGATGGTGAAATTTTCTTTCTAAAAAAGCAAGATTTTTCAGAACGCCCTAAGGTTTGTCAATCAATCGATTAACGAACCTCAGGGCGTTCTGCGCGTAAAAAAGAGCAAAAATTTCGCGAAATAAATTTGCAGGATAGAAAATAATGTC
>JAHHQP010000023.1 GCA_020026355.1 Bacteroidales bacterium | reverse complement strand
GCGATTGTAACGAGGCTTTTGTGCTCCGGACGGGACTTGAACCCGTACAAGCATTACTGCTCAAGGGATTTTAAGTCCCTCGTGTCTACCAATTCCACCACCAGAGCGAATCTTTGCAAAGATAAGCCAAAAATATTATATTCGCATATAAGTTTACTTAAATTAAGTTCAAAATCTCTGCTATGGATGCAAAACTGATGAACAATCCGAATTATGTGGCCGCGATGGAGTATATCCGAACCCATGATCTGAACGCCCTCGAGAACGGAAAGCATTTCCTGGACGGAGACAACCTCTTCGTGAACATCGTGGACAGCCAGCTGAAATCTAAGGAAGATGCACGTTTTGAAGTGCATGACCGCTATATCGATATCCAGGTGCCGTTGGACAAGGCAGAAACCTTCGGCGTGAAACCACGTATGGCCTGCACGATGCCGATCGGCGAAATGAACGTCGAGAAGGATGTGCTTAAATTCGAGGATCCGATCGAGGAGACCGTGACTGCCGCTCCAGGCGAACCGATAGCCTTTGCTCCGGATACCGCCCATGCACCGCTCATCGGAGAAGGGCCGATCCATAAGGCAATCTTTAAAGTCAAGGTAGTCCGATGACACTGAAATGGAGACATTTATGGTCCCGTAGCAAGAAATTCCGGAACAAGGTGGTCCGGAAGTACAAGGACAAGACTACAGGATGCCGGATCGTGGAAGTCGGGGATCTGAGCTTCATCAGTGACCGCGATTATCCTTATAACTGGTTCGAGAGGCATTATCAGCACAAGCATTGCAAGCATGCTGTCAAACGTGCGGATGTCGTCATTGCTGAGGACGAGGCAGTTGCTAAGGACATCGTCAGATATTATTTCACTCCGAAATCGAAGATCCGTGTCCGTCGCAAATCATGATGGACTGACCTGAAACGACCTATTGGTGAACGCAACCCAAGGTGACGGCGCTGATCCGGACCGGTTCCGGAAAACAGGCTCTCAACGCTATATAGGCGGAGCACATCGTGGCTCCAGTCGTGAACACATCATCCACCAGGATGATGTGTTCTGTTTTTCTATATTTTCCAGCTAGCCTTCCATTGACCTTGAAAGCTCCCTCTACATTCTTCATTTTCTCTTCGGTATTCACCTGGGTCTGCGTACGTGTTCTTCGAGCCCTGTAGAGGAGATCAGGGGCCATGGAGATACCTAGAACTTCCGCGATGGCTCCGGCGATTACGGCGGCTTGATTGTAGCCTCTGGAGAGTCTTCGGGTCCAATGCAGCGGGACGGGGACGACCAGATCGGCATCTGCTCCCCAGCTTTCCTTCAGACGCTGGCCGAGCATCCGTCCGAAATACCGTCCGGCAGCCAGGTCCCCCTTGTATTTCAGGGCTTGGGTGATGCGTCGGTACAGGTTGTGTTCCTGATAGAAGAACAAGGCTGCGGCGAACTGGTATTGACTATGTACAGGCGATGCTCCGGCTCTTTCCTGCAACATTTCATTGCGGACCAGCAAGGTGTTGTAACGGTCGGCCATCGGGTTGTGCGGACAGTCCCAGTTACGGGTATAGGGCAGGTCGCCCCAGCAGCAGAGACAGAGGTGGTGCTCGAAGGTGGCCAGCCGTCTCCCGCAGACCAGGCAGTAGCGGGGCAGCAGCAGGTCCGCGAGTCCTTTGCCGAAATCTCTTAGCGACGGTAAAGAAAAATCCTGTTCCATGCCGTAAAGCTAAGGAACAGGATCTTCAGTCACTTTCAAAAAGAGAAAGATCTCTTTAAGAAAAGTAAAAATCTAGCAGCTCATGCCTCCGCAGACGTGGATGACCTGTCCGCTGATGTAGGAAGAAAGGTCGCTGGCCAGGAAGAGGGCGGCATTCGCGACATCTTCCGGTGTTCCGGCTCTTCTGAGCGGAATCTTCTTCTCCCACTCTGCTCTCATTTCTTCGGAGACCTTGGCGGTCATTTCCGTCTGGATGAAGCCTGGGGCAATGCAGTTCGCACGGATGTTGCGGGAGCCCATTTCCTTGGCGATGGACTTGGACAGTCCGATCAGTCCGGCTTTGGAAGCCGCATAGTTGCATTGTCCCGCATTTCCACCGACACCTACGACAGAAGACATGCTGATGATGCTTCCTCCGCGCTGTCGGGCCATGATCGGCACGAGGGCATGGGTGAAGTTGAAAGCGGATTTCAGGTTCACGTTGATCACGGCATCCCATTGGCTTTCACTCATTCGGAGCATGAGTCCGTCTTTCGTGATGCCGGCATTGTTCACGAGAATGTCGATCTTGCCGAAGTCCTTGTGGATTTCTTCCACGGTGGCGTGGGTCTGTTCGAAATTGGAGGCATCGGAAGCATAGGCTTTCACTTTGACCCCGAATGCTTCGAGTTCCTTGACGGTTTCTTCGACCGCTTCGTTGAGGGCCAGGTCCGTGAATGCGATTTCTGCTCCTTCTGAAGCGAATTTCAGGGCAATGGCTTTACCGATTCCTCTTGCAGCCCCTGTGATGAGGGCTACTTTACCTTCCAAAAGTTTCATATCAGTATCATTAATGTTTAAAAATATTTCCGTTCGTTGCGGTCCAAGGCCACAAAGATAAAGATCATGATCGTGAATCCCCAGAGGGATGAACCTCCGTAGCTGACCAGAGGCAGCGGGATTCCGATGACCGGCATCAGGCCGATGGTCATGCCGATGTTGATGAACAGGTGCATGAAGATGCACGAGGCGACGCAATAGCCGTAGATCCGGGTAAAGGCCTCCCTGCTTCTTTCCGCATCCTTGATGATCCGGAAGATGAGGTAGGCATAGAGCAGGATCAGCAGGGATGCGCCGACGAAGCCCCATTCCTCTCCGATGGTGCAGAAGATGAAGTCAGTGCTCTGCTCCGGCACGAAGCCGAAGGCAGTCTGCGTTCCTTGCAGGTAGCCTTTTCCGAAGGCCCCGCCGGAACCGATGGCGATCATGGACTGGTTCACGTTGTAGCCTACTCCGCTCGGGTCTTCCTTCATGCCCAGAAGTACCTCGATACGTTTCCGCTGGTGATCCTGCAGAACATCGTTGAAGATGAACTGCGTCGAGAAGACCAGCAGGGCACCGGCGATCATGGAGATGGTCGCCAGATGGGTAAAGATCCTCCTTTCGCGGAAAGCTTTGTAGGTCACGAAAGGGATCATCAGAGCGACGACCGCGACCACGACATAGGCCGGGTTGATCTGGCTGACGAAAGCGGGTAGGCTCTCGAAACTTTCCAGCCATTGCAGGATCATCGGGACGAAGATCAGGAAGAGCGCGACCGGGAAGCGGATCAGCAGCCACCGTTTCATTTTTCCGGTATAGAGGCTGTCACAGAGGGTAGTGAGTACGAAGAGTACCAGCAGGGCGGTATAGGCCGAAGAGGTCAGGGTCGTGATGAACAGCAGGATGGCCATACCCGTCAGGACGATGAACCATCCGGACAAGCCTTCCCGGTAGAGGACGAAGATGAAGCCGACATAGACCAGGGCCGATCCGGTCTCGCTCTGGAGCACGATGATGAGCATCGGTATCAGGATGATCAGGGCCGTGACGAAGAAATCCTTGATTCGCGTGATTCGATAGCCCAGCTGGCTCATGACAGTCGCCAGCAGCAGTGAAGTCGTGATCTTCGAGAATTCGGCAGGCTGGAACCGGACCGGTCCGAAGGCGAACCACGATCGGGAGCCCTTGACTTCCACGCCCAGGAAGATGACCGCGACCAGCAGCCCGATCATCAGCAGGTAGAAGACGAAGGAAAGTCCTTCGTAGGCTCGTGGATTGATGACGAAGAGGATGACGCTGGCCAGCCCCACGGACGTGAGGAACCAGATGAACTGCTTGCCGCTCCTGCAGCTCCAGTCGAAGATGGAGGTCGGCTCGGAAGAGTGTACGGAGGCATAGATGTTCAGCCAGCCGATGAAGATCAGCAGCAGGTAGCAGATGATGATGTGCCAGTCCAATGTCTTGGCAAGACCTCTATTTCCTCTTGAACTAACCATAGTTTACTTCTTTACTTTCACTTTGTCCAGCAGATAGCCGTCCATCATCCGTCTTTCCAGCGGTTTCCGCTCCTCCGAGATTTCTCCGTTGAGGTATTTCTCCACCAGAAGTGAGGCCAATGGGGCCGCCCAGCGGGCGCCGAATCCGCCGTTCTCGATGTATGCCGCCACTGCGATCTTCGGGTTGTCGGCCGGCGCGAAGCAGATGAAGACGGAGTTGTCATCACCGTGCGGGTTCTGGGCCGTACCGGTCTTGCCGCAGATGTCCAGTCCCTTGACGGCGGCGATGCTGGCTGTTCCGCCGGAACCGAATCCGCTGTTGACCGCCCTCCACATTCCTTTGATGACTTTCGGGAAATGGGTGGTATCCACCAGCGTATATTGTTTTTCCTTGTATTTCGGATCGATTTTCACGGCCTTGGAGTCCTTGACGATATGCGGAATGTAGTACCAGCCCCTGTTGGCCAGAATCGCGCAGAAATTCGCCAGATGCAGCGGTGTGCATCCGATCTCACCTTGACCGATGGAGAGGGAGATGACGGTCGTCGCCTTCCATCCTCCTTTCCGGTAGAATCTGTCATAGTATCTGGCATCCGGGATGAAGCCTCCGAGCTCTGCCGGGAAATCGCTGCCCAGTTTCCGGCCGAAGCCGAAACTCTTCACATAACGGTTCCATTGGTCCATAGCTTCTCCGATATCCTTGTACCTGTCATTTTCCAGGATGGCCCTGAACACGTTGCAGTAATAGGCATTGCAGGACATCATGATGGATTCCTCGAAATCGATCGGGGATTTGTGGCTGTGGCAGCCCAGCTTGTTCCGGCCGAAATGGTAGCCCATGCTGCAGGAATAGCGGGTGGATGGCGTGAATACTCCTTCCTGAAGTCCGATGAGTCCGTTGACCAGCTTGAATACGGAGCCTGGTGGATACGGAGCTTGAACGGCGCGGTTGAACATCGGCTTGTAAGGATTGCTGGCGATCTCGCCATAGTGCTTGCCGATGTCCGCAAGCATGTCGACATCGATACCCGGGCTGGAAATCATCGCCAGAATCTCACCGGTGGACGGTTCTATCGCGACCAGGGAGCCGACCTTGTTCTTCATCAGCTCCTGCCCGTAATGCTGGAGCGGAGCATCGATGGTGGTCGTGATATCGTTTCCGGCCTTGGCTTCCTTGTCCATCTCGCCGTTTCGGTAAGGGGATTCGATCTTGTTACGGGAGTTTCTCAGGTAGATGTTGTATCCTTTCTCGCCGCGGAGCTCTTTTTCACGAGCTGCTTCTATGCCGGTCTTTCCCGCATAGTCTCCGCTCTTGTATTCGTCCTTGTGCTTCGCGATGAAGTCCGCATCGACCTCGGACACATAGCCCAGCAGGTTGCCTCCGGCGTTGAACGGATATTCACGGATGCTTCTCGCCTGCCCGCTGAAACCTGGGAAGCGGTATTTGACTTCATCGAAACGGAGGTATTCTTCCGGGGTCATGTGCTTGATCATGGCCACGGACTGGAAACCGATGCTGCGGCGTCTTTTCTTGTATTCCGCCATCTTCTCATGGATGAATTCCGGCTCTTTCCCGAGGATCTTCGCCAGTGCCAGGGTGTCGAATTCCTCGACTTCCGCAGGGGTGACCATCAGGTCGTAGGCAATCTTGTTGCCCACCAGGATATTGCCGTTGCGGTCATGAATGATGCCTCGCGTCGGGTAGATGGTCGTGCGGATCATGGAATTGCTCAGGGACGCATCCTTGTAGTCATCGTTCAGGATCTGGATGGAGAAGAGCTTCGCGACGAGAATCGCGACGACGGCTCCGAGACCGATGAGAAGTTTGTTTTTTCTGTCCAGCTGCATGTCGGCCTACCTCCTGTCTTCCTTGTTCAGGATATTGGTGATCAGCAGGCAGAGCAGCATGTCAGGAACGATGCTGTAGAGGTACCTTTGCAGGTTGAACCAGGTGTCACGTGCACCTGCCCCGTCCAGGAAAATGTAGATGCTCAGGTAAATGGAAGCGGCGATGAACATGAGCAGGAGGACTTTTCCGGCTCCGTTCTTGCTGATGGAAAACTGGTCTCCACGGATGATGAGGTCCTTTCCGAGAAACAGCCCGATCATGCCTCTCCGCATGAAGGCCACCGGAAGGATCGCCGCCATGTTGAGTCCGATCAGCCCTTCTGAAAGAAGGTCGATGCACAGGCCGGTCACTCCTGCGATGAGCATGCCTGGAATGGTGCTGATACCGGTCGGTATGCACATGGTCAGTGCCGGCAGCAGGGACACGGACAGATATGGCGTGAACGTGCAGTAGTTGGTGATGATGAGCTGCGCCAGTGCCAGCAGCAGGTAGAGCAGCCAGAAGTTCTGATTATTTGTTTTCATACCTGCCCTCCAGTTTTCTGATTTCTGCGTTGAAATTGTTTTTCACGACCGTCACATATCTCAGCCGGCTGTAATCTTCGAAGAGGTTGACGGTGATTTCCAGGGTTGCTCCGTTGACTGTCTTGTGCTTTTCCACCGTGCCGAGCGGAAGATCGGCCGGAAAAGTGGACGAATAACCGCTGGTGTAGATCGTGTCTCCCGGCATCACCTGGAGATGTCCTGGGATTTCCTTCAGGATGGCCTTGCGCCGGTGCTTGCCGTCCCAGGTCAATGGGCCTATGCTGCCGTCCTTGCCCAGCCTCGCGCTGATGCTGACCTGAGCGTTCAGGAAAGACAGCGCATAGGAATAATTTTCACTGACGGACTCCACGATTCCGACGACTCCCTTGGACGTCATGATGCCGCAGCCTTGCTCGACACCGTCTTCCGATCCCCTGTCAATGATGAGATAATTGTGCTGGGTGTTCTTTCCGGCTTTCGCTATTTCAGCCGAGATGAAGGTATAGCGGTCATCTGTAAGCTGCAGACTGTCTTCGTGCGGCAGGGATTCCTTGTACCTCTGGAGCGCATCGAGCAGAGCGAAATTCTCGGTGGCCAGCCGTTCATTGGTCTGTCGGAGGGCGAAGTAGTCTGAAAAATCCTCAGTCAAGCCCCAGACGGAGCCCATGAAGGCATGGCAGCCTTTTGCCAGCCAACGGTTCTGGAGTTCTCCGTTCTTGCTGAGCATAACCAATGCAGCCACCTCCAGAAGTATGAAGACAGCTGCATTGATCAGTTTCGGTATGATGTTGCTTTTGTGCAAAGCGTTATCTCATGAGGAATGAATAGTTGTCGGTGTTCTTCAACGCCAGACAAGTTCCGCGGGCTACGGCTCTCAACGGGTCTTCCGCAACGTGGAACGGAATGTTCACCTTCTCGGAAAGACGGGTTGCCAGACCTCTGAGGAGGGAACCGCCTCCTGCCAGGTGGATACCGTTCTCCACGATATCGGAATAAAGTTCCGGCGGAGTCTGTTCAAGCACATGGAGGATACCGCTTTCGATGCGGGCGACGGATTTGTCCAGACAGTGCGCGATCTCGCGGTAGTCGATGGTCGCATGTACAGGATGGGCGGTCATGAGGTTCGGTCCCGTGATCTTGTATGGCTCCGGTTCTTCCTCCAGTTCCGGGATGACGGCACCTACGGCAATCTTGATCTTTTCGGCCGTGATCTGTCCGACACGGATGTTGTGCTGCTGTCTCAGGTATTGCTGGATGTCGTTCGTGAAGACGTCTCCGGCCACCTTGATGCTGTCCTGCACTACGATACCGCCGAGAGAAATGACCGCGATCTCGGTCGTACCGCCTCCGATATCGACCACCATGTTTCCTTTAGGCGCCTCTACGTCCAGTCCGATACCGAGAGCGGAAGCCATTGGTTCGAAAATCAGATAGACGTCACGTCCGCCGGCATGTTCGGAAGAGTCACGCACGGCTCGGATCTCCACTTCAGTACTTCCTGAAGGGATGCCGACCACCATCTTGATATTTGGAGTGAAGAGAGATCTCCTTTTGCTGTTCACCTGCTTGATGAAGCCCCTGATCATCATTTCAGCCGCATTGAAGTCAGCGATGACACCGTCTTTCAATGGTCGGATGGTCTTGATACCGGGGTTTTCCCTCTCTTGCATCTTTTTTGCTTTCTGGCCCAATGCGATCGCTTTTCCGGTCGCATTGTCAATGGCTACGATACTCGGCTCGTCCAGAATGATCTGGTCGTTCTGGAAAATCACGGTATTCGCGGTTCCGAGGTCGATGGCCAGTTCTTGTGTCAAGAATGAAAATCCCATTTCTATACTTTAAATTACATTTTTTCGAATCAGGTTGTAAATTTACAAAAAAATCTCGGATAAGCTTGAAATTTTTTAAATTTGCTGACTGAAGCAGAAGGCTTATGGACAGAGAAAGATATATGATCGTCATGGCAGCAGGAAGCGGTACCAGAATGGGGGTGGACCGTCCGAAGCAATTCATTGACCTGAAAGGGAAAGCAGTGCTCCATCATACATTGGAGCGACTTTCGCAAGGATTGCCAGACCTCCGGTTCGTCGTGGTTCTGCCTTCGTCCTGGATCGCATGGTGGAGGCAGTATTGCTACAGCTGCAGCCTGGTGCTTCCTCAGGTGCTGGTCGAAGGTGGCATCACCCGTTTCCACAGTGTGAGGAATGCCTTGGAGAAGGTTCCTGACGGTGCCTTGGTCGGAATCCATGACGGAGTGCGTCCTTTCGTGACGCCGGAGCTGGTTTCCAGCCTTTATGCCGCGGCGGAAGAAAAGGACGGTGCGGTGCCGGTCACGCCTTGCATCGATACGATGAAGGTGCTGGAGAAACAGGAAGTCTCTGGCGGCCGGACGGTGCTGGCATCTACCGGGGAAGGGGTGGACCGCAGTCGCTTGTATGGAGCGCAGACACCTCAGGTCTTCAAATCAGAATTGATTAAAAAAGCCTATTCTCTGCCTTATGACGAACGTTTTACAGATGATGCTTCAGTGGCGGAAGCACAAGAAATGAACCTTTCCTGGTTGATGGGGGAAAGGTTCAATATCAAATTGACTTCACAGGACGATCTGGTCCTGGCAGGAGCCTTACTCTCTCTTTCGTTTTGAACTTTCTGAGAAGCTGGTGTTCCGGTATTCTTTGACCCAGACCTGTCTTTCGATGGCCTGGTCAAGAGAAATCTGCGTTTCGGTGGACTGCACGTATGGAATCTTCTGGATGGTATTCAGCAGAATTTCCATCAGATGGTCATGATCGAAGCAGTACAGCTTGATCAGCAGGGCATGTTTTCCGGTTACAAAATGACATTCGACGATTTCTGAAATCCTTTTGAAGGCTTCGATGACCTCCGGATACTTGTTCGCTTCCGAGAGGGAAACGCTGACGAAGGCGCAGACGTTCAGGCCGAGGGCCTGGGGTTTGACAAGAAGTCTGGAACCTGTAATTACACCGTTCTGCTCCAGTCTTTTTACTCTTTGGTGAATAGCTGCTCCTGAAACATTGCACTCTCTGGCTATTTCAAGGAAAGGCATCCTGGCATTCTTTACCAGAAAGGACAAGATCTTCTGGTCAATCTGGTCGATGTGGAAGGGAGTTATCATTGCTTCTGAATTGTAAGTGTTAGTTAGGTTACTGTAGATGAAAAGACCATCTATCTTTTGCGAAAATAATAAAAAAATTATAAACTGCAAAAAATAGATGGTCAGAATCTATAATCTATAAGATTAGGACCTTCTTTTCTTACGGCCTGTAGGCTGTGTCGTGGTAATGATCTCCTTACACTTTTCGATGTCAAGGCTACCCGCATCGGTCCCGCGCGGGATTTTGTAGTTGTGGCCGGCATGCTTGATGTAAGGACCATATGCTCCTTCAATCACTTGAATATCTTCTTCTTCCGAAGCAAGGATGATGTTCGGCGCATTCTTCTTGTTGATCAGCTCGATGCACTGCTCCAGAGAAATTGTAATCGGATCATAAGTCTTCGGCATGGAAACGTTCTGGGTGCCGAACTTGATGTAAGGTCCGTATTTGCCTTTCGTGCAGATGACATCCGTGCCTTCGTGCTGTCCGACGATTCTCGGAAGGACGAAAAGTTTGAGGGC
This sequence comes from Bacteroidales bacterium, assembly GCA_020026355.1. Taxonomy (GTDB): domain Bacteria; phylum Bacteroidota; class Bacteroidia; order Bacteroidales; family UBA932; genus Cryptobacteroides. The sequence continues at coordinate 27,800 of JAHHQP010000023.1, read as the reverse complement.
CTCCTCCAAGGTGATGCTCTCGATCAGCTGGCCGGGAGCCAGGCTGGCGTACTGTTTCCGGTCGCCGTCCCCTTTCTGCACGTAAGGTCCGTACTGTCCGAATTTCGCCGTGATGGTGAGTCCGCTTTCAGGGTCAGTTCCCAGTTCCCGTTCCACATGACTGTATTCCTTGTTCTTCAAGGTCTCGTCCACGATCTTGTGGAAAGGTTCGTAGAAGTTGCCGATGACATTGTTCCATTCGCGTTCGCCTTCAGCCACCTGGTCGAACTCCTCTTCGATGCTGGCGGTGAAGCCGTAGTCGAAGATATCCTTGAAATGGTCGACGAGGAAGTCGGAAACGATCATGCCGATTTCCTGAGGGAGGAGACGGCCTTTCTCGGCACCTGTCACTTCAGTCTTTGTGGAACTGGTGATCTTGCCGTTCTTCAGCTTCAGGTTCGTCACGGTGACTTTCTCACCTGGCTTGTCGCCCTTGATGATGTAGCCTCTGCCCTTCGTGAGGGTAGAGATGGTCGGGGCATAGGTGGAAGGTCGTCCGATGCCGAGTTCCTCCAGCTTCTTCACCAGGGTTGCCTCCGAATATCTGGAAGGAGCGTTGGTGAACCTGCAGTCCGCTGCCATCTCCAGCTGCTCCATCTTGTCGCCGATATGCATTTCAGGAAGAATCACGCCTTCCTCTTCCTGCTGCGGCTCGTCCGTGCTTTCCATATATAGTTTGAGGAAGCCGTCGAACAGGACCTGTGTCGCCTGCACGTTGAATTTCTCATCGAAACGTCCGGTTCCGGCCTTGATGTCCGTCTTCATGACCTTGGCATCAGCCATCTGGGAAGCGACGGTCCTTTTCCAGATCAGTTCGTACAGTCTCTGTTCTTGAGCGGTACCTTCGATGCTGGTATTTTCGATATAGGTCGGGCGGATTGCCTCATGGGCCTCCTGAGCTCCTTTCGACTTTGTCTTGTACTGGCGAGTCTTCGAGTATTCCTCACCGAAATTCTCGCAGATGAATTTCTTGGAAGTGCCCAAGGCCAATGAGGACAGGTTCGTGGAGTCCGTTCTCATATAGGTGATGAGTCCGTGTTCGTAGAGTTTCTGAGCGATGCTCATCGTCTGGCTCACGGAAAATCTCAGCTTGCGGGCCGCTTCCTGCTGCAAGGTAGAGGTCGTGAAAGGGGCGGCAGGGGTCCTGCTCCCTTCCTTCTTGTCGATCGCGCAGACCTGGAAGTCCGCTCCGATGCAGTTCCCGAGGAAAGCCTGTGCTTCCTCCAAGGTCTGGAACTTCTTGTCCAGCAGTGCCTTGACGGCAACATTGCTGGCAGTTCCTTCCGGGTGGAAGAGGGCTTCCACTCTATAGTATCTTTCTTTCTTGTAATTCAGGATCTCGCGCTCGCGGTCAACGACCAGTCGAAGTGCGACGGACTGCACACGTCCGGCGGAAAGCTTCGGCTGGATCTTCCTCCAGAGAATCGGTGAAATCTCGAAACCGACCAGACGATCCAGGATTCTTCTGGCCTGCTGCGCATTGACCAGGTTCAGGTCGATTTCTCTCGGATGCTCGATGGCGTTGAGGATCGCGTTCTTCGTGATTTCATGGAACACGATTCTCTTGGTATTCTCCTTCTTAAGTCCGAGTGTCTCGAACAGATGCCAGGAAATGGCCTCTCCCTCACGGTCCTCATCGGATGCCAGCCATACGGTCTCGGCCTCCTTCGCTGCTTTCTTCAGCTCCGATACGACTTTCTTCTTGTCTGACGGAATGACATATTCCGGCTTGAAACCGTCATTCACATCAATGCTGAGTTCATTGTCGTGCAGGTCACGGATATGACCGAAACTGGATTTCACGACATAGTCCTTTCCCAGAAATTTCTGGATGGTCCCCGCTTTTGCCGGAGACTCGACGATTACTAGATTCCCCTCCATATCTTCATTTTCAAATTGAATATGCAAAGTAAGTCCTTTTCGGGGTAATTATCCAAATTTTGTTGTTATTTTTGCAAAATATACGATTTCTAAAACGTTAAAAATGAAACAGAAAACGCAGAAAAACATCATCATAGCCATCTGGTCCATCGTCGGTATCGGCGTCGGGGCTGTTCTTCTTCTCTTCCTTTCCATCCTCCTTTTCGCGGACATCCCTTCCTTCGAGGAATTGGAAAATCCGGAAGAAGGGCTGGCGACCCAGCTTATTTCCGAGGACGGGAAAGTCCTCTCTACCATCCACAAGGACAATCGCCTCTATGTGGATTACAATGAACTTTCCCCTTATCTGATCCAGGCGGTCATCGCTACGGAAGACCTGCGTTTCTACAAGCATTCCGGTATCGACTATCCCAGCCTGGCCCGTGTGCTGGTGAAGACGCTTTTTCTGGGTGATCTCAGCCAGGGCGGCGGAAGCACCATCACGCAGCAGCTGGCGAAGACCCGTTATCCGAGGAACGGTCAGAACGTCGTCTGGGTGAAACTGAAGGAATGGATCACTGCCGTGAAGCTGGAACGCAGCTACAGCAAGGATGAGATCCTTACGATGTATATGAATGCGGTCGCCTTCAGCGGAAATACGGCCGGTGTCCGTGCTGCTGCTGAATCCTTCTTCGGCAAGCATCCGAAAGATCTGACGATCGAGGAGAGTGCCATGCTGGTCGGTATGGTGAACAAGCCGTCCCGCTACAACCCGCATGTTCATATGGAACAGGCCAAGCAGCGTCGTGACTTCGTCATCTCCCAGATGGAGAAGGCCGATTTCATCACGAAGGAGGTCCGTGACTCTGTCCAGCAGATTCCGATCAACCTCACCTATACTCGTCTCGATCATAATGCCGGCATCGGCCTGTACTTCAGGGATATGCTGCTTCGGACAATGAACCGGGACGAGCCGGTCAGGAAACACTATAATGTCTATGAGGATTACTGTGCGGATTCATTGGCCTGGGCCAATGATCCTCTCTATGGCTGGGTGAACAAGAATTTCAAGCCGGACGGCACGAAATACAACCTTTATACGGACGGTCTCAGGATCCATACGACCTTGGATTCCAGGATGCAGCGCTATGCGGAGGAAGCCGTTGCCGAGCATCTGGGCAAGGACCTTCAGAAGAGCTTCTGGAGAGATCTCCGCTACAAGACGCACAAACCGTTCTCCAATGACATCCCGAAAGCGACCCGCGACCAGATCCTGAAACAGGCGATGCGGATCAGCGGCCGCTACCATTCTCTCAAGAAAGCCGGGATGAGCGAGAAGGAGATTCAGGAGAATTTCAACACGAAGGTGCAGATGCGTGTCTTTGCCTGGAACGATAAAGGGTATATCGACACGCTGATGACCCCGAAGGATTCCATCCTTTATTACAAGTCTCATCTGCGAGCCGGTTTCATGGCGATCGAGCCGGGAACAGGTCATGTGAAAGCTTATGTCGGTGGCCCGAATTACCGTTATCTGAAATATGACAACCTCAGTCAGGGAAAACGTCAGATCGGTTCGACGATCAAGCCGTTCCTCTATACCTTGGCGATGCAGGAAGGCATGACACCGGAGGATGAAGTGGCCAATGTGCCGCAGACCTGGGTCGTGAACGGTACGACCTGGACACCGAAAAGTACGGACCGCAAGGAATGGATCGGTCAGATGGTCACCCTCAAGTGGGGTTTGTCGAAGAGCTCGAACAACATCTCGGCTTATCTGATGAAGCAGTTCGGACCTCATGCCATGGCGGAAATGATGCGCAAGATGGGTATCTCCAGTCATATCGAGGAGGTGCCGGCCCTTTGCGTCGGTGCGGCAGAGAGTTCCGTCCGTGAGATGGTCTCTGCCTACAACACCTTCCCGTCCAAGGGAGTCCACATCGCGCCGCTGTATGTGACGCGCATAGAAGATGTACAGGGCAATCTCTTGTCCGAGTTCGTTCCTGACCGCCGTGAAGCGATCAGCGAGCGGACCGCCTACCTGATGGCGAACCTCATGCAAGGAGTGATCGATCATGGTACCGGTATCCGTCTGAGAGCCAAATACAAGTTCGAGGGACAGATTGCCGGTAAGACCGGTACGACCAACAACCAGGCCGACGGCTGGTTCATCGGCTATACGCCGGAAATCACGGCCGGTGTCTGGGTAGGAGGAGAGGATCCGCAGATCCATTTCCAGTCCCTGGCTTTAGGTGGCGGTTCGAACATGGCGCTCCCGATCTGGGCCCTGTTCATGAAGAAGGTCTATGCGGACCAGACCCTTCCGATCAAAGGAAAGCGGACCTTTGCCGCTCCTTACGGTTATGAACTTCCGGTGGAGAAGGACATTGCCGCCGGTGAAGATGCGGAAGGAACAGAAGAGATGGTACCGGGAGAAGATGCCGGCATGGTCGTAGAAGAAGAGTTTACAGAAGATATTTTCAATTGATTTATGAAAAATTACAATTCAATCGCTGTCGTTTACGGCAGCGATTCTTCCGAATGGGAGGTTTCCTGCAAAAGTGGAAAATTCACGGCATCGAAGATTGACGGTGCCAGGTATGATATATATGAAGTCTTCGCACGTTTCGGCAAATGGGAACTTGTCGCTTACCGCCTGAAAGGGCAGGAACGTATCGAATTGCCGGAAGAAAGTCGTCCATCCATTGACCGGAATGATTTCTCCGTTGAGGTGGAAGACCATAAGGTCAAGTTCGACTATGCTTACATCATGCAGCACGGCACGCCGGGAGAAAATGGTCTCCTTCAGGGTTATTTCGAGATGCTGGGCATCCCGTTCAGCAGCTGCAGCGCCTTCGTGGCAGCCATGACTTTCGACAAGTTCTCCTGCAAGAGCTATCTCAAGGACGTCGACTTCGTGCATTGCGCCGATGACCTGTTCATCCGCAAGGGAGAACCGATGGAAGGACTTGCGCAGAAAGCGGTGGACCGTCTCGGCCTGCCGATGTTCGTGAAACCGACGGATGGTGGCTCCAGCTTCGGCGTGACCAAGGTCCACGCCATCGAGGAATTCGGTCCTGCAGTTGAGGCGGCTTTCAAGGAAGGCAAGACCTTGCTTGCGGAAAGGGCCGTGACCGGACGTGAAATCACGGATGCGGTCTATTTCAATGGAAAGGAGCTGGTGGCTCTTCCTGTCATCGAGATCATCACCGATCATGAATTCTTCGACTATGAAGCGAAATATCTCGGCGAAAGCCGTGAAGTCTGTCCGGCAGAGATCACGGAGGCTCAGCGAGAGCATATTCAGGAAGTATCCAAGAAGATCTATGCCCATCTGGGCTGCTCCGGTCTGGTCCGTGTCGATTACATCATGGACGGCGATGAACTGTATTTTCTGGAAGTCAATACGATTCCGGGCATGACGAGCGCCTCACTGGTGCCGCAGATGGTTCGTGCAGCAGGCATGGACATGACCGACTTCCTGTCCACCATCATCGAGAATTCCTGATTCCATGACACTTCGAGATCTTGTCCAGCAGGGAACGGCCGCCTTGGCCCAGCTCTATCCTTCCGAGGAGGTGAAGGGCCTGCTCCGGCGTCTGCTGGAGGAGGTCTGCGGCCTGCCGTGGTACAAGACCGTCACGGAACCCGAAGAAGAAATCCCTATGGCCGAGGAAGAACGCCTTCAGGCGATGCTTTCCCGGCTTTCTACCGGTGAACCGCTCCAATATATCCTGGGCTGGACCGAATTCTGCGGCCGGCGTTTTCAGGTCGCTCCCGGTGTGCTCATTCCTCGTCCGGAAACGGAATATCTTCTCCGTCTCGTGGAAGATCGGCTCCGTGAGGACGGAATCACTCGCCCGACGGTGCTGGATCTCTGTACCGGCTCCGGATGTATCGCCTGGACCTTGTCGCTGGACCTTGATGGGGCCAATGTGACGGCTCTGGATATCTCTGACGAGGCCTTGGCCATTGCCGGCAGCCAGAATCCTCTGTCCGTCGAACTGTCGGAGGATCGTCCGGTTCCGGCCAAGATTCTGCGTCGTCCGGCCTTTCTGAAAGCAGATGTGCTGAATCCAGCTTCCCGTGAAGATTTCAGTGCAGACTTCGACCTGATCATCAGCAATCCACCTTATGTGATGGACCGGGAGAAAGCATCCATGAAGGCCAATGTGCTGGAACATGAACCTCACCTGGCCTTGTTCGTTCCGGATGAAGATCCGCTGGTCTTCTACCGCGCCATCGCTTTCTGGGCTATGTCTTGCCTGAAAGAAGAGGGCCTGCTCGCTGTGGAGATCAATGAAGCCTTGGGACAGGAGACCGCAGCCCTGTTCGAGGATGCCGGTCTGACCGGAGTGCAGATTCATGAAGATCTTTTCGGCAAACCCCGCTTCGTGACCGCTTCCCGTCGGTAATCCTTTTCCCTGAAACAGGCGTTTTCTTTTTCTGAAAACGGATAAATCTCCGTCACTTTGCTGCAGAAATTTTAATGCAGCATGATTATGTATGGAAAATGGTTTATGGTTACGGCTTTGGTCCTGGGATTGACCGGCTGTGAAATTCTGGACAATGATCTGGAAGATACCGGTAAGGTTCAGAATCAGGATTCAGTCTATCTTGAGGATGTCGCGGCGCTTTTCTCGGAACTTCCGCTATCGGTTTCGCAGATGGAAGAGGTACAGGATGCAGTGAAAGCTTCGGCTGGAAATGGTTATGATCAGGAATATACGATGCAAGATCTGTTTCTGGATCCGGGGCGGGGAGTCGGCGATCCTCAGACCCGTGCCGTCCGTACTTATGCCTGTCCGTTGCGCGAACTTTTGCACCGGCATGTGAAGTCCAAGACCGGAACGCGCACTCGTCAAGGGGAGGTCCTGGAAGAGGACGTCGTTTATGATGAGGCTTATCTGGAGGCGCTGATGAGTTCCGGTTATCAGATCTACTGGCCTTACAGCGAAACTTGGGACGGAATCAGCCTTCCTGTCATCACCTTTGATCCTGAAAACGAATCAGATACGAACTACGGTTATGAATTGCGCCGGTCAGGAGAGGAATGGACCGCTGTCAAGGTTCTGGTCGATGAACAGTTGGCCCGGAAAAAGCCGGTGTGGGTCATCAACAGAAATTCGGATGCTCGCCATAAGACGACGGAAGTACTCCGGCGGGAACATCCGGAATGGGAAGAAGGGGGAGCCTTGGTCATCCGTCCGGTAAAATCCGCTCCGTTAGCTAAGGGGCCTTCGGCAACGGTGAACAGCCGTTCCCTGATCTTGAAGAATCTGACGATGTATCGTAATTACGATTGCTGGTTCGCTGGCGCGTCCGAGTTTTTCTTGAAATTTGCCGGACTGGAGGATTTCACAGCTGTGACTGAAGCGGAGCTGAAACTATATTCTCCTTATGTGACGGACCTGATGGTCGTGGTCCGGCGAGATCAGGTCGGTGTCCAACTTGACCTGAATACGGTCTTGCTTTCTGCTTATTCTCCGCAACTGGAAGAATGTGCGCTGCTCATCCACGAGGATGATGGCGGAACGAAAAAGACCTGGAAGTGCCAGGCCTTGGTCCGTATCGAATCCAAAAGTTTCGGGATAGAGGTGGATCTACCTTTCAGTTCTTATGACGATATTGTGTGGCGGGGGCGTCTGGACCAACGTTATCTGGTGGCTCATAATGCCGAGAAAGCACGATTCGGAGACCTCGGTCTCACTTTTGAGATTGAAGAGAGATGACCATCTCGCAGTTCTTGCAATCGAAATCCAGCGCCAGTTTCCGACCATTGTTCACCAGGAAGAGAGGGCCGGTAGGCTTCGCACCTTGATGGATCGGACAAAGTCCCATTTCGTAACGGATGCAGTATCTCGTCCGCATCAGTTCCGCATCTGCCGGGTGTTCCAGTTCATAGGCCGCTTCCACTTTGCCGGCTCCGTTGGCCGCGTAGATGCCGGCCGCGACCTTGTTGGCGACATTCTGCTTGTAGGTTGCCGTTCCACCCCAGAAATGGGCGGCTGGATGGACGAGGTTTTCCCGGATTACCTGATTCCGGTTAGTCAGCTGGTTGGCCGTCACTTCCTGGGCGGAAAGTCCTTCTGCCAAGGTTCGTCGGATATTGTTCATGAAGGCGGCGCTCATGAAAGGAAGTTCCCCTTCATAATCCAGTTCTTTCAGATTGAAACGGTATTCTTCAGTGATCTTGCTGATCTGGCTCTGGAGCATGGATTGAATTCTTTCCGTGTTCTGGGCCGGATCGCGGCCTGCATCGAAGTCGCAGGTGAAGCTTCTTCCGTCTTCCGTTACTGCAGTCGTGTGCAGCAGGAATTTTCCGGTCTCGTCCTTTACGATATGGATGGAGGTATCAGTGCGGATGGTTCTTCTGACTATACTTTTTTCCAGGTCTTTCTCGAAAGCCGTATCGATGTTGCGGAAGAGCTTGCAGCCGGGTTGCAGCGGACCGGCATCCTGGCAGCGAATGGTCAGACCTTGGCAGACGTCTCCCCGGAAACCATGGACTTTCCCGTCTTTCCCGACGTAGGAGAAACCGTCTCCGTTGTTCAGCTGCAGATCCGCCTTGGTGGCGGCGATACGGACTTCGGTGCGGTTTCTGTTGACGGAAGCGACTTTGCCGATCGGTTCTCCCATGGATTTCGCGGCATCTCCGCTGGCCCAGCTGCCACGTTTACCGTCGATGAAGAGTTGGGTGTAGCCCCTGTTGAAAGTTTTCCTGAGGTCGGGAGTGAAGTCACATTCTACACTGCCGACAGAGGCTCTGCGGTATTTCTCCGGATAGCGGGCGACCAGACGATCCAGGGCTTGGGAATAGGCCCGCACGACATTCCTGACATAGGAAATGTTTTTCAACCGACCCTCAATCTTGAAAGATTGCACACCGGCACCGGCCAGGTCTTCCAGCCTTTCGATGAGATTGTAGTCTTTCAGGGATAGCAGAGCGCTGTCTTTGACCAGAACTTTTCCTTTGCTGTCCACCAGATCATAGCGGGAACGGCAGGCCTGCATGCATGCACCACGGTTCGCGCTCCGTCCGTCGATCATTTCCGAAAGATAGCATTGTCCGCTGTAGCAGACGCATAGGGCACCGTGGACGAAGAATTCCAGCTCGCAATCCACCGCTTCATGGATGGCCCGGATCTGTTCCAGAGACATTTCCCGTTCGAGGATCAGTCTTGAAAAGCCAAGTCCGGCGAGGAAAACAGCTTGTTCCGGGGTCTGGATCGCACATTGTGTGGAGGCGTGGAGGGGAATCTTGTCCGCCATCTTCAGCAAGGCAAGATCCTGCACGATCACAGCATCTGCGCCGGCTTCCTGCACATCCAGCAGCTGCTGTCGGGCAGCCTCCAGCTCATGGTCATACAGGATGGTGTTCAGCGTGACGAAGATTCTTGCACCGAACCGGTGGGCATAGGTACAGAGCTGACGGATGTCTTCTATGCTGTTGCCTGCGGCCTGACGTGCGCCGAATTCAGGGCCGGCTATATATACGGCATCGGCACCGCAACTGATGGCTGCGATGCCGATTTCCATATTTCTTGCCGGAGCTAGAAGTTCAAGTCTGGTCATGCTCGGATTAAAGTGAGTTGATCAGGGCTTTCACGCTCTCGCCATATTTAGGGTCAGCGGTCAACTGGCCGTAGTACTCTTTCGCTTTGGCATTGTTGCCTGCTTTCTGGTAGAGGGCACCGATAGAGTAGAGGACGTCGTTCTTGTCCTTTGCCTTAGGAGTGACGGAAAGATACTCCTCGAAGTATCCGATAGCTTCGTCCAGGTGCTCCATCTTGATGGCGGCGTTGGCTGCGAACTTGTAGGCAGCGGAGTTTTTCATGTATTCGTTGGATTTCTTGGCGAAATCGATAGCTTCCTGGAATTTTCCGTCCTTGATGCTGTCCTGTGCAAGTCGGAGCATCATGTTGGAAACCCTCTTTGAAGCCTGTTTGCCCTGACCGTTCTCGATGGCTGCCTTGTAGGCTGCCTCAGCCTCCTCGACCTTGTTGAGGGCCTGGTAAGCCATACCGATCATCATGTGCGTTCTTCCGTTCTTAGGATCGAGTTCGAGGACTTTCTGATATTTTGCGATGGCACCTTCGAAGTTCTTGGCTTTCAGCAGTTCGCCGGCTTCCTGGGTATAGATCTGCGGGATGAGTTTCTCAGCTTCGTTGGCTACTCCGGTGTTCTGGAGTTCCTGAGCTCTTGCTGCGGTCTTGCTGAGATAGTCGATAGCTTCTGCGTATCTGCTGTTCTTCAGGTAATCTTTACCGATGGATAGCATGATGGTAGGGATGACATCCTTGCAGGTATAGGCAAGGTCTTCACCTTCACCGCCACACAGTTCTGCCATAGTGAGGGCGCTTTCAAATCCTTCCAGAGCCTTGGTGAGGTCTCCAGTTTCCAAAGCTGCCTTTGCAGCCTGTGCTGTAGAAGTGGCTTCTGCCATATCCTGAGCAGATACGGCTGTTGCGGAAAGCAATGCCGCCATAGCCAGAATGAAAATTTTTTTCATGATAGTGTTACTTTATTTATTTACTATATTGCCAATATGATGCATTTTTACAAAAGTAGTAAAATTTTGTCTTATTTTTGCATTCAGGTAAACTAAAATTAGAAGAATGTCGCATAAAAAGTTCATGTTTTCTGCAATCGCGTCGCTCGTTTCTTTATTTGCAGCGGCTCAGCCGTTTGCAGTCCTTCCGGATATGCCGGGACTGCAGAAAGGAGTATTGCCTAACGGGATCAGTTATTATGTATTTCAGAACAAATCTGCAGAAGGACTTGCAGATTTCGTGCTGGTACAGAAAGTAGGAACCTCCGCTGAAGCTGCGGGGGAAGAGGGAATGGCGTTGCGGACAGCCAAGAATGCCTTGTCCCGGTCGGAACGTCTCAGTTCCCGTTCTCCGCAGGAACAGATGGTCCTGGAGGGGGCGATTCCGAAGGAATATGGCTTCGTGAAGGTCGATGATCGCTCGACAACTTTCTGGTTCGATGACATTCCGATTCTTGGTCATGCTGAGAAGACGGATTCCGCCTTGCTGGTGCTTTTCGATATCATTGACCGTCAGAACAGTTCGGAAGACCCTTTCGTGCGCCGGAATTTCACACCGGAATGTCAGGCCATCATCATCAGCGGTGATGTGGATCCTGCCGCTGTTGTCGGAAAAATGTATATGCTGTCCCTGATGATCCCTCATGCACCGGTGCTGGAGAAGGAGGTTGAAGAGCTGCAGCCGATGCTTCCGGGCAGCCTGCGAGAGGTGACTCCAGCTCTTCCTGTCAAGGGGGGCGTGGCCGAAACGGTGGAAGACCCTCGTCCGGGCGTGACTTCATTGACCCTGGCCTATGATATCGAGCGGGTACCTCAGGAATATATGCACACGGTCTATCCGGCCGTGACCAGCAAATATATCCGGAAGCTTGGCATTCTTGCGGAACGTCGGGTCCGGAAACTTTTCGATGCAGAGGCGCTTCCTTATGTGAGTGTCGATGCGGCTTATGTCGGGAGCACGGAGCAACCTGGGGACGAGTGCCTCAGCCTGACTGCGGTCGTTGCCCGGGATCGGCAGTTGAAAGCGCTGGAACTGATGTCTGCGGCTTTTTCGTCCATGAGTCCCGGCAGTATCGCCCCGGACGAGCAGGCTTATGCCGCCGGTGTCTTTTCCGAAAACCTTCGGGACTGGGCGGTCAATCCGATTGTTCTGAATTCGGTGAATGTCCAGCGGGCCATTTCTTCTTTCCTGTACGACGCTCCTTTGGCTTCCCCACGGAAAGAAATGAACTTCCTGCTGAGCAAGAGCATTCCGGACGGCGAGGAATGTAAGTTCGTGAACAATTTCGCGAGGGCGGTCCTGACTGCTCCGGCTCGTCTGGTTCAGGGACATTTGCCGGGGAACTCTCCGGAGGAATGTGAAGCAGCTCTCGCAGCTGGCTGGAAGGCCGGAGTCGAGATGCCGGAAGACCGGTGGAAGATTCATCCGCTTCCGGAACAGAAGACTCAGGTCCCGCTGGAAAAGGTGAAAGTTCGCTCGACCCGTCCTGAACCGGTGACGGGAGGTAATATCTGGATTTTCCAGAATGGTCTCAGGGTCGTGTACAAGAAGATGCCGGTGGATAAGCAGGTCTATGCCAGCCTGATCTTCAACCAGGGTTTCGCTTCCCTTGATCGGCTGGTATCCGGTGAGGGAGCGCTGGTCAATGATGTCCAGAAATTGTATCGGGTGGATGGTCTCTCTTATGACGATTATATGGATGCTTTGCAGACCCATGAGGTCAATGTGGACTGCAAGGTGCGGAATTTCAACACTTCGGTGGATGTGCGGGCGCCTCAGGACAGTCTGGCTCTGGTGATCCGGGTTCTGGATGACTTGACCACGAAGCGTAGTATGGACAGTACGGCGTTGTCGCTTTACTGTCAGCGTGAGCCATTCTATCTGCTGGCGACGGAGGGAACCCGTCAGGAAAGGATCCGGAAGATTGACAGCATCATGTGTCCGGCTTCCATCTATACTCCGTATCGCAAGAGCGGTGTGTTCTCCGCAGATCTGACCGGACGTTGCGAAAAGCTTTTCAAGGATATGTCCGAACATCTGAATGAAAGTCTGCTGGTACTGGTCGCTGATAAGGAACCGGAGGTCGTGAAGAAGGAACTGACCGCTCTGGTCGGTCGTTTTGAGGTAAAAAGGAACCTGAGCCGTATCCCTGCAGTGAATTTCCAGCCGCAGGCCGGTTCCGCCACCTATACGGTTCATGGAAGCCCGTTCAGCGCGGAAATCGCGATTTCTGCCCGTATCCCGTTGACTTCCGAGAACCATGTCCTGGCGCAGGTGGCTTCTCTGATCCTGGAGGAAAGGATGATCCGTAGTCTCAGCTCCTGCGGAGTCCGTGTGGAGGTGTCGGATGCTTTCAGGAAAGTTCCTCAGGAGCGTTTCAATGTGCTGATCTCCTTGTCCGTCGCGGATGAGCATGGTTTCGTCGAAGGAACGGTCGACCGCAATCTGGTCAATGTCCTCAATAGGGTAAGGGCTGCGGTGAGGGATATTCCGACCAAAGAGGAAGTGGAGCGTTATCTTCCTGTGGCCAAGGCTTTGCTCAGCAGCCGTCATGCCCATATGAAGACCTATCCGGACTACCACATCGCTACGATCCGTACCCGTTACATGGAGGGCAAGGATCTGTTTTCGAAATATGAATCCGATCTTGCTGCCGTGGATGCCGATAAGGTGATCCGGATCTATTCGGCTTTGAGCAGGGGCAGTTCGGTAGAATTCGTTGTCGATGGTGTCGAATGAGGAATCCGGCACTGACGAACCTTACTTTAAAACTTACAAATGGAACATGGAACAATTATCCAGATAGATGACTGTCTGGTTTCGGATGAAATCATCACCGAATTTTTTGCTTGCGATTACGAGAAATGTCAAGGTTGCTGCTGCATCATCGGCGACAGCGGGGCTCCGCTTGAAGAAAGTGAAATCGAAGCCATTGAAAAGAATTACAGGATCTTCTCCCCGGAGATGCAGGAAAAGGGACGAGCAGTTGTCGGCAAGACCGGTTTCTTCGAGGTGGACATCGATGGAGATCTGGTCACCCCTCTGGTACCCGGTAGCGAAGAGTGCGCCTACTGCCATTTTGATGAGCACGGGAACTGTTTCTGCGCGATGGAGAAATGCTGGTTCCAGGGCAAGGGCGATTTCAGAAAACCGATTTCCTGCTGGCTCTACCCGATCCGCATCACGGAACTGAGCAACGGGATGAAAGCGTTGAACCTGCACCGCTGGCACATCTGTCAGGATGCTTTCGCGAAGGGAAAGAAAGAAAAGGTCCGCGTCTATCAATTCCTGCGCGAACCTCTTATCCGTTATTTCGGTGAAGATTTCTATGAGGCGCTGGAGGCTGCTGCCCAGCATATCCTCGGAGAAGAACGTTAGTTTTCCTGTTTCGGAGCGAAACGATATTCAAGCCCCATCGCGATTCTCACGACATCTTTGCGGAGTCCTTCCACATAGACTTCACCGTCTTCTTCAACGAGGGTGATGCGGTCTTCGTACATTCTCGTGAGACGGGTGAACGGACTTCTTCTCCGGTAGGTGACCTTTCCGGTCTCTGCTTTTTCTTTCCGGTAGGCGTGTTCTTCCATGAAGGCGGTGATTTCCGCTTCCCGGGCATCAAGGCCTCCCTCTACCTTGCAGTTGCGGACGATGAAGCCCACTTTCGGATAGATGGCGGAGATAAGCAGGAAGAGTCCTGCGATTTTCCAGATATCCGCCGCGCCGTTCCGGAAGATGGTGTCGATGTTTCCTTCGGCCATTCCGGTAAGGATCAGGACAGCGATGATGAGGGCGCAGATGACGGAAAAATAGATGAAGTATTTGATGGCACGGATCAGGTATTTCATTTCCTTGATGTTTTTTTCAGTTCGAAGGCAAAGATAGAAGAAAATTCTTTCATTTTATTATATTTGCAATCTGAATACTAAACGAAACAGAGTATGGAAGAGAAAAATATGAAAACGACCACCATTGCCCTGGCTGTGCTGCTTGCACTGGTCGTGGCCGGTGGTGCCTTTCTTTGGGTGAGACATGCCAGACTTCTCAAAGATCTTGAAAGTTACAAGTCCGCGTTGACGAAGGAGATGGTAGAGCTTCAGCAGACCAGGATCGAGTACGATACTTTGGCTTTGGCGCATACGCATCTCGGTGAACAGCTGGATTCCTCCAGAGCAGAAGTCGCCAGACTTGCTGAAAAGCTTAAGCAGACTCAGGCTTCCAACTTCAATCAGATCCGCAAGTACCAGAAGGAGCTCGGTACCTTGAGGTCCATCATGAAGTCCTATATCGTGCAGATCGATTCCCTCAGCCAGAAGAACAAGAAACTGACGGCTGAACTGGATGTCGCGCACAAGCAGATCCGCCAGAACAAGCGGGAAAGAGAAGAATTGTCCCAGACGGTCAAGGATCTGTCCGGACAGGTGGCTACCGGCGCTGTCCTCAAGGGTAGGGCCTTCGCCATTTCTGCTTTCAACTCCTCAGACAAGAAGACGGACCGTCACAGCAGAGTTGTTCGACTCATGGCTTCATTGACCTTGCTGGAGAACGATCTGGCTCCGAAAGGACCGGTCAGAGTCTATATCCGCGTGAAGAGCCCGGACGGCGTGATCCTTACGGATCAGGATTCCAGCGACAAGTCCTTCGTTTGTGCAGGTGGTGATCCCATGAAGTTCTCAGCTTCCCGTGAGGCTGACTATAATGGTCAGGAACTGGAGATGAACATCTATCTCAACGGTATCGCAGACTTCCAGAAAGGTATCTACAGTGTGGAATTCTATACGGAGCAGGCCAAGCTCGGCGAGGCTGAACTGATGTTGAGGTAAGTCCTGCAGTGATCTACATCCATATACCGTTCTGCAACAGCTTCTGCACTTATTGCGATTTCTATTCGGAGGTGGCTTCGTCCTGCCGGAAAGGATCGGCGGAAGATTTCGTGGCCGCGCTGGAAAGTGAGATTACGGGAATAGGAGCCTGGACAGCGGATGCTGCTGCGGCAGCCGGCGCACCGGCGACATTATATATAGGAGGTGGCACCCCGTCGGTGCTGCCTCTTTCTGCTTTCCAGCGGATCGTCTCTTCTTTGAAGCGGAACGGTCTTTTCCCGGAAGGTGGCTGGAAGGAATTCACGGTGGAGGTCAATCCTGAGGACATTGTCGAAAAGGGGGAGGATTTCGTAGAGGGCTTGATGGAAGTTGGGGTGAATCGCATCAGCATGGGCGTTCAGTCCTTCGATGACGGGATTCTCAGATGGATGAACCGTCGTCACGATGCGGCTCGTGCCGTGAAGGCCTATTCCATTCTGGAAAATGCAGGCATGGAGAACATCAGCATTGACCTGATCTCCGGGCTTCCGCAACTGACCATGGACGGCTGGATGGCTACATTGGACCGGGCCTTGTCCATTTCCTCCACGGGGAAGCATCCCGCACATATTTCTTCTTACCAGCTTTCCATTGAACCAGGAAGTGCTCTGGCTCGACTCATCGCTCAGGAGAGGATCCGCGAGGCCGATGAAGAGATGTGTCGGGTCCAATATGAGCGGCTGTGCTCGGTGCTGGCTGCAGCGGGCTATCATCATTATGAGATCTCCAACTTCGCCCTTCCGGGGCATGAAGCCGTCCACAACAGCGCTTACTGGGACAAGGTGCCCTATATCGGTCTCGGGCCTGGTGCGCATTCCTATCTGTTGGGCGGAGGGAGGAAGATCCGTCGCTGGAATCTGCCGGATCTGAAGGCTTATATCGCTGCTGGAAATGCCGGTCAGGGTTTTGCTGCCGTCCGTGGGCAGGAAGTGCTTTCCGCGATGGAAGATCGCGAGGAAAGGGTGATGCTGGCGCTCCGTACGGACCGAGGTATGAGCGAGGCTGAACTGCGCTCCTGCGGTGAAGCCGGACAGGGCCAGACAGTTGACCGTCTGCTTGCGGAAGGAGCGTTGGAGCCGGTTCCAGGGACAGCAGCGCGTCTGCGCATCCCGGAATCTCGTCTTTTCGTCTCTGACGATATTCTGGCGGAACTCATCTGACGTAAGCCGAGGAATTCATCCGAGTACTCTACTGCTGGCTGTAAAACAATGACGGGACCGGACTGCTGTCCGATCCCGTCTTCATTTTCTTAGGTCCTGCCGTAAGCCTTGGCAGAACTTTTCCGATCATCTATGGATTAGCCGATGATGCCGTTAGCCTGCAGGCAGGCGTTGATCGCTACTGCAGTGAAGCCGAGCATGAGCAGGGTCACGATGATGTAGCCGATGACATTCAGTCTCTTCTCCCAGATCTTGTTGCTCCATCCGATAGTCTGGAATGCTGACCAGAAACCGTGGGTGAGGTGGAACCAGATGGCACCGAACCAGATGATGTAGAGAACGACCATCCACCAGTTCCTGAACGTTTCGTTCAACAGAAGGTAAGGGTCGGTAGCAGCCTGGCCGAGCATCTCTTTCAACTGCATCTCATCCCAGAAGTGGGTAAGGTGGAAAGCGATGAAACCGAGGACGATGATACCGAGCGCGAGCATGTTCTTGGAAGCCCAGGACTCTGCCTTGGCTTTGCTGGCCACCTCATATCTCTTGTATCCTCCACGGGTCTTGATGTTGCTCCAGGTCAGACAGAAAGCATAGATGATGTGGATGATGAATCCGAAAGCAAGAACCGGTACCATGACAGTGACGATCGGAAGGGACATGAATTCACAGCCCATGGCGAAGAGTCCGTCTGCAGCTCCGTAGGTGCCTCTGAAGGAATCGAATACAGAGAACAGGTTGATGGTCACGTGCAAAGTAAGGAACACGATGAGGAACAGGCCGCTGATACTCATGATGAGTTTCTTGCCGATTGATGATTTGAAAATGTTAGCCATATCTGTTAAAAATTATTGTTCAAGCGTACGTATAGTAGTGCAAAGATATATTCTTTCTTGCAAGTTTCATAATAATTCGATATTTTTGTTAGGTCGAAAAAATACATCAAATCATATATGAGCACTTATAGAAGAGTATTGCTGAAACTCAGCGGAGAAAGTCTCGGCGGCCCTGCCGGGAAAGGAATTGACGAGTCGTGTCTCGCTGCCTATGCTGAAGAAATCGCCGCGGCCGTCAAGAACGGTCTCCAGGTGGCTATCGTGATCGGAGGAGGCAACATTTTCAGAGGCCTGCAGGGAGTCGGAAAGGGTTTTGACCGGGTCAATGGGGACAAGATGGGAATGTTGGCGACGGTCATCAATTCCTTGGGTCTGGCCATGGCCATCCGTTCCGCGGGAGTCGAGGCAGAAGTGTTCACCGCCACACCGATGATGCCGGTCGCACGTTACTACATGAGAGATGATGCTGTCGCTGTCATGGAGAAAGGAGGAGTCGCCCTCATCGCCGGTGGTACAGGAAACCCGTTCTTCACGACGGATTCCGGTGCTGCGCTCCGTGCCCTGGAGATCAAGGCAGATGCCTTGCTGAAAGGTACGCGGGTGGACGGTGTCTATACCGCCGATCCGGAGAAGGATCCTACGGCTGTGAAATATGACGAGCTGACCTTCGACAAGGCGATGGAAGACCATCTGAAGGTGATGGATCAGACCGCTTTCGCTCTCTGCCGCGAAGGAAACATGCCGATCATCGTCTTCGACATGAATCGGAAAGGCAACCTGACGAAGCTGATCAAGGGAGAGAACATCGGCACGACCGTGCATGTTCAGGACAACGGAAAATAATGAAGGATATACAATAAAACGAATGATATTATGATTGAAAAAGCAAAATCAATACTTGCTGCTGCAGAAGAGAAGATGCAGGACGCAGTGGTCTTCCTGGAGGAAGATCTCAAGACTTTCCGCGCAGGAAAGGCAAATCCCATGGTATTCAACAACGTGCTTGTAGATTACTACGGAACTTTGACTCCGGTACCTCAGGTCGCTTCCGTGACTGCACCTGATGCGAAGACCCTCCTCATCCAGCCATGGGAGAAGAAGATGATTCCGATCATCGAGAAAGCCATCATGGATGCGAATATCGGTCTGACTCCGCAGAACAATGGTGAGCATATCCATTGCACGATCCCGCCGTTGACAGAGGATAGACGTAAGGACCTGCTCAAGAAAGCCAAGTCTGCCGGAGAGAACAGCAAGGTCGTGATCCGCAACGCTCGTCGCGATGCAATCGATCAGATCAAGAAGGTCCAGAAGGAAGGTCTTGCCGAGGATATGGCGAAAGATTTCGAGGATAGCGTACAGAAAGCTACCGATACTGCTACCAAGAAGGTGGACGAGCTCGTCAGCGCGAAGGAGAAAGAGATCCTTACAGTCTGATCGGTCCGTCAAGGAACAGAAGTATGAACAATCATTCAGGGAGCTGTCCGGTCAGTTGCTGGGCAGCTTCCTTTTTTGTCGGGAAGGAAAAACCGTTTCCGGCTGCAAGTTAAGCGTAAAGAGATGAACGGACATTTGGAGATCCTTCCTTTGAAGGAATGGGGACTGTTCACGGAACCGGGTCCATGCGTGCTGGCCGGTCCGTGCAGCGCAGAGACGGAAGAACAGGTGATGGATACTGCGATGCAGCTCAAGTCCATCGGCGTCGATGTCTTCCGTGCAGGAATCTGGAAGCCAAGGACGCATCCGGGCTCTTTCGAGGGGGTCGGGACTTCCGGTCTGTCCTGGCTCAGACGAGTCCAGGAGGAACTGGGCATGAAGACAGCGGTGGAAGTGGCTTGCAGAGAACATGTGGAGGCTTGTCTGGAGGCAGGGGTAGACCTGCTCTGGATCGGTGCCCGGACGACAGTCAATCCCTTCCTCGTGCAGGAGATCGCCGACGCGCTGGAAGGTAGCGACAAGGCGGTTCTGGTCAAGAATCCATTGGCTCAGGACCTGGAACTCTGGATCGGGGCGGTCGAACGGCTGCATGAGGCTGGACTTCGTAAGATCGGGGTGATTCACCGTGGTTTCCCTTCTGCCGAACCTGCACCTTACCGGAATCCGCCGCAGTGGAAGACGGTCATCGAGATGCGCCGGAGATATCCGGATCTGCCGATGTTCTGTGATCCTTCCCATATCGCCGGTTGCCGGGACTATATTGCGGACCTTTCGCAGAATGCGATGGATCTGGGCTTCGACGGACTGATGGTCGAAGTGCATCGGGATCCTTCCTGTGCCTGGAGCGATGCCGGACAGCAATTGACTCCCGCAGCTTTCCAGGATATGCTGGAGCATCTGGAAGTCCGTTCCGTGGATACCGATTCAGCGGCCCTGAAGGATGATATTCACGTTCTTCGTGCGAAGATCGATGCAATTGACGATGAACTGCTGAGGCTGCTGCAGGAGCGGATGGAAGTTTCTGCCCGGATCGGACAATGCAAGAAAGCAGGCAACATCACCATCCTGCAGACTTCTCGTTGGGACGAGGTCCTGTCCAAGATGGTCGCGGACGGCAAAGCGTCAGGTTTGGATGAAAAGATGATCGTGGAGATCTTCTCGGCCATTCATGAGGCTTCGATCAGAGTGCAGAACAAGATCATTTCCGGCCGATGACATCCTGAAGGAGAGCGTGGAAAGCCCCGCTCTCCTTTTCGTTGGTGAACCTGACCTGGATCGGAGTGAAGAACATTTTCTGCTTGAGGGATTCCGGCATGAAACGGCAGTCCATGACCCGTTGGCAATCCTTTTCCGTCGTCATGATGACGGAGGTAGGGGATTTCCTGGACAATTCTTCGAGCTTCTTCACATCCCTTTTCGAGAATTTGTGGTGGTCGGGAAAATTGATCCTTTCCAGAATTCTGTAATTTCCGGAAAGGTGGTGGAAGAAGAGCCGGTCGTCAGCGATGCCGCTGAACATGATCAATGTCTTGGAATAGAGGAACCGCTGGTCGGCTTCCGGGAAGATTGGCTGAGGATCGCAGTAGCCGATGGTCGTGAACAGCACATGCTGCTGCTTTCCGTTGTCTCTGACCCCGGAGCAGCTTCCGCCGTCGTAGGAATGGATTCCAAGCGCTTCTGCCCACCTGCTCTTGCTCCATTCATCCATGTCCGCATCGCATTTCGTGACGATCACGACATCCGCCGCCTCGATCCGCTCCGGCAGATCCCTCAGCTTTCCTATCGGCATCAGATGGTCCTTGAAGATCGGTTGCCGGTAATTCACGAGCAGGATGGATAGGGAAGTCTTGAGAGCGCGATACTGGAAAGCATCGTCCAGAATGACGAGATCGGCTGCCGGGAAATTCTTGTCAAGGCATTTCTTCGCCTCAGGAGCCGTCTTCAGGATTTCCGGATTTTTAAGAAAGCGGCAACCTTCGATCCTGGACTTGTCGACAGCGACGGTCACTTCTGGAAATTTACGTTTCATCTGGAGCGGCTCATCTCCATAGAGCTTTGCCGTTCCGTCTGCCGGGACCTGCTGGAAACCGGAAGTCTTTCTCCGGTAACCTCGGGAAAGCACGGCGATGCGGAGTCCCTTGAATTCCGGATCGGTCAGCAAGGTTCTCAATATCATTTCCGTGTGCGGGGTCTTTCCGGTACCTCCGACTGTAATATTTCCCAGGGAAATGGTCGGGAGACCAGCTTCGTGGATTTTCCGGAAGCCATGGTCGTACAGGAAATGTCTGGTTTTCAAACTCCAGTAATAAGGGGCCAGCAGTATAGCGTCAATCATGGGGAAGTTCTTTCAATGCCTGCAAAGATAACAAAATTACCGTAGACCATAAATGTTTCCGGCTTCCGGAGCTTCTTCAGCGCCCCATCTTTCCGCGATATAGTCCAGAGTGCGGTAAAGTTCCTCCGGATCAGTGATCGTTACCAGCTTCAGCCGGGTTTCCTTGAAATCTGGCAGTCCTTTGAAATAGCAGGAAAGATGCCGCCTCATTTCAAGAATGCCGACGCGGTCTCCTTTCAAGGCCAATGATTTCGCCAGATGTCTCTTGGCCAATGAGACCCTTTCGGGAACGCTCATCTGCGGCAGCAGTTCCCCGGTCTTGAGATAATGCTTGATTTCCTGAAAGATCCAAGGGTGTCCGTAAGTCGCACGACCGATCATGATACCGTCCACACCGTAGCGGTCGAAAGCCTCTTTCGCCTTCTCCGGACCGGTGATGTCACCATTACCTATAATAGGTATGTGCATGCGCGGATTCTCCTTGACTTTTCCGATGAGGGTCCAGTCTGCTTCTCCCGTATACATCTGACAGCGTGTCCTGCCATGGATAGTGAGCGCCTCGATCCCTACATCCTGTAACCTTTCCGCCAGTTCGACGATGATCTTCGAATCGTCATCCCAGCCCAGGCGAGTCTTCACCGTCACCGGCTTCCTGACTGCATCCACAACCATCTTCGTGATCTGGACCATCTTGTCCGGCTCCCGCATCATGCCGGAACCTGCTCCCCGTTTCGCGATCTTGTTCACCGGGCAGCCGAAATTTATGTCAATGAGGTCGGCACCATGTCCTCCGGCGATCTCTGCGGCCTGTTCGGCCATCTTCGCGGCGTCGACCATCGCTTCCGGGATGTTGCCGTAGATCTGGATGCCGATCGGAGCCTCCTCATCGAAGGTCTTGAGCTTTTCCAGCGATTTCCGGGCATCTCGGATGAGTCCGTCCGAGGAAATGAATTCCGTATACATCATATCCGCTCCGAATTCCTTGCAGATGAAACGGAAAGACGCGTCGGTCACGTCTTCCATAGGGGCGAGAAGGAGAGGCTGCTCTCCTAAATCAAGGTTTCTGATCTTCATGCCTGCAAAAATACAAATAAAAGCAAGCTTCTTGCAACAAATTTTGACAAGAATAAAATAATTGCTATCTTTGCACCCCCTATGTGGTATAGGGATCGCAAATAAATTATTAAGTATTAACCATTTAAATCAACAAGATGGACACATTGAGTTACAAGACAGTATCTGCAAATGCAGCGACTGCAAACAAAGAGTGGGTTGTGATCGACGCGACTGACTTGGTGCTCGGTCGTCTTGCTGCCAGAGTTGCGCTCGTTCTTCGTGGCAAGAACAAGCCGAACTTCACTCCTCACGCTGACTGTGGTGACAACGTCATCATCCTCAACGCTGACAAAGTGAGACTCACCGGTAAGAAGATGACTGACAAAGTGTATATCCACCACACTGGTTACCCAGGTGGACAGCGCTTTGCAACACCTAAGGATCTCCTTCAGAGAAAACCTACAGAAGTACTTAGGATGGCCGTTAAGGGTATGCTTCCTAAGAATCGTCTTGGCGCTAAGCTCATCAACAACCTTTACCTTTACACAGGCAACGAGCATCCGCACCAGGCACAGAACCCGAGAACAATTAAGTTAAACGAAATTTAAGCAGAGCATGAAAGTAGTAAACGCCCTTGGAAGACGTAAATCAGCAGTGGCTCGCGTTTATGTTGTAGCTGGAAAAGGCAACATTACGATTAATGGTCGTGACCTTAGCGAGTATTTCAAAGAGGATGCACTCCGTTACATTGTAAACCAGCCTTTTGAATTGACAGGTACAATGGGACAGTTTGACGTCAAGGCTAATCTCGACGGTGGTGGAATCAAAGGCCAGGCAGAAGCTATGAGACTCGGCATCGCACGCGCACTTTGCGAGGTGGACAAAGAGGCTTACAGATCTGCCCTCAAGGCAGCAGGATTCCTTACTCGTGACGCACGTGAGGTCGAGAGAAAGAAACCTGGTCAGCCTGGTGCACGTAGACGTTTCCAGTTCAGTAAACGTTAATCCTTACTGTCTGATTTATCAAAACGCACAATCCGGTTCGAAATCACAGGATCTTTGCGGTGGATGCGAATCTTCGGAAGCTGCCTGATGATTGCCGTGATTGCGGAAAATTCAGGAGACCAGCCACAAAGCTGCTACTCCGGATTGAAGAAAAGAGCCTGACAGGTTATGGCAAATGCCTGGAAGGAAAGTAAAAACAAACAAATGATCTAAAGAAATGCCAAGAACAAATTTCCAAGAATTGCTTGATGCAGGTGTTCACTTCGGACACTTGGCGAGAAAATGGAATCCGAAAATGGCTCCTTACATCTTCGACCAGAAGAACGGAATCCATATCATCGACCTGCATAAAAGTATAGTTAAAATCGATGAGGCTGCCAATGTACTCAAACAGCTTGCTCGTTCAGGCCGCAAAGTACTTTTCGTAGCTACAAAGAAACAGGCTAAAGAGATCGTTGCTGAGAAGGCAGGATCTGTGAATATGCCGTTCGTGACAGAGAGATGGCCGGGTGGAATGTTGACCAACTTCCCGACTATCCGTAAGGCTGTCAAGAAAATGAATACCATTGACAAGATGATCGAAGATGGTACATTTGCGACTCTCGCAAAACGTGAGCGCCTTCAGATTACTCGTCAGAGAGCTAAGTTGGAGAAGAACCTCGGTTCCATTAAGGATCTGAGCCGTCTTCCTTCAGCACTTTTCGTAGTGGACGTACAGAAAGAGATGAATGCTGTCAAAGAAGCAAACCGTCTCAACATTCCGGTTATCGCTATGGTTGATACATGTTGCGATCCTACTCCGATTGATTATGTGATTCCGGCTAATGATGATGCAGCCAAGTCTATCTCCTATATCA
The DNA here is from genome assembly GCA_020026355.1 of Bacteroidales bacterium. GTDB lineage: Bacteria > Bacteroidota > Bacteroidia > Bacteroidales > UBA932 > Cryptobacteroides. The sequence continues at coordinate 3,807 of JAHHQP010000023.1, read as the reverse complement.
TGGATGTACTCTGCGCTGCTATCCAGGAGGGATTGGACGAAAGGAAGCTCGAGAAAGAGAAAGAAGCTCCAGAGGCTGAGAAACCAGCTGGCAAGAAGCTTCGCTCCCGCAAAGCTAAATCCGCAGAGGATGAAGTGGAAGAGGCTCCGGTAGCGGAGGCTTCAGCAGAGGAGAAAGCTGAGTAATTCGAAAGTATAATCATCTGAACATTACACAACAATGGATATTAAAGCAGCTGACGTGGCAAAGCTCCGTCAAATGACAGGCGCTGGTATGATGGACTGTAAGAAAGCCCTCGTTGAGGCTAACGGCGATTACGAGAGAGCTAAGGAAATCATCCGCGAAAAAGGTAAACTTGTTGCAGCGAAGAGAGCTGACCGTGAAACGACAGAAGGTGCAGTCGTAGCAAGAGTAGCTGAAGGTAAAGGTATCATCATCTGCCTCGGTTGCGAGACTGACTTCGTTTCCAAGAACGCTGAGTTCCAGGCTCTTGCAGAAGCTATCGCTGATACAGCTATCGCTAACGCTCCTGCAGATGCAGAGGCCCTCAAGGCTTGTGTACTTGCAGACGGCAGAACAGTAGAGGCTGCTATCACAGAGCAGACAGGTAAGACAGGTGAGAAACATGTGCTCGTAGGATACGGCATCATCAATGCTCCTTACATCGCTATGTACCTCCACAAGATCAACGGCAAACTCGGTGCTATCGTTGGTTTCAGCAAAGCATTCGACGCTGAGGTCGCTAAGGGTGTGGCAATGCAGGTAGCATCCATGAATCCGGTATCTGTATCTAAAGAGGATTGTCCAGCAGACATCGTCGCTAAAGAGATGCAGATCTACAAGGAGCAGATGGCTGACGACCCTAAGATGGCAGGCAAGCCAGAAGCAATGCTCGAGAACATTGCCAAAGGTAAGCTCAACAAATTCTTCGCAGAGAACACTCTCGAGGAGCAGGGTTATCAGATGGGTGACGGCAAGACTCCGGTCAAGGCAGTCATTGCAGCAGCAGATGCTGAGGCAAAAGTGCTTTCATTCAAGAGATTCTCTCTTAACGACTAATTTCCGCGGCTTCGGCCGAGAAGATACAGGGGCGATCCGTTCAGGGTCGCCCTTTTTCTTTGCATATCTACATTTCTACCGGTTCCCTGTTCATTATCTCTCATAAATCCTTAAATTTGTAAGATATAGTTCAAAACATATTCTTATGGCAAGAAAGTACAGCAGAGGCGGATCCGCCCGCAACAGGAAAAAATCTGTTGAGAAGAAAGTCTATCCTGAATTCGAGGGAAGGGTCCAGATGACCCGCGAAGGTTATGCCTTCATCATCATTGACGGCGAAGAAGATGATGTCTTCGTGAAGGCCTCCAAGACCAGAGGTGCTCTGAACGGCGATATCGTTCGGGTGGTGGTCAAACGCGAGAAGACCGAGAACCAGCGCCGGGAAGGCGAGGTGATGGATATCCTCCAGCGCTCTCAGAAGCCTTTCATCGGTATCCTCCATGTCGTCGGAGAGCAAGCCTGGGTCCTCATGCAGAACCGTTTCATGCCATACGATATCTCCATTCCGTTCGCGGAACCGGACGAAAGCAAGTATCGTCGCCACAAAGTGCATACGAAACAGTCTCTGGCAGAACCGAAGGATGAAAGAGGATTCCTTAAACTGGCAGGAGACGGCCTCTACACGATCCAGGGAATGGCCTTCACGGACGATGACGGGGTACGTCATGAGCTCCAGGCCCGTATGGGCATGAAGGTGGCGGTCGTCGTCGATGGCTGGAAACGTGGCGATGCCACACCGACCGGTCATATCGTCGATGTGCTGGGTGATCCGGGAGAGAATGATACCGAGATGCACGCGATTCTGGCCGAGTACGGCTTGCCGTACCGCTTCGAGCCGGAAGTCAGCAATGCGGCGGACTCCATTTCCGATGAAATCACCGAGAAAGACCTTGCAGAACGCCGTGATTTCCGCGACGTGCTGACTCTTACCATTGACCCGGCAGATGCCAAGGACTTCGATGATGCCCTTTCTTTCCGGAAACTGGAGAACGGCAACTTCGAGGTCGGTGTCCATATCGCCGACGTTACCCATTATGTGCAGCCTAAGTCTGTCGTAGATGAGGAAGCTCGTAAAAGAGGTACATCTGTATATCTGGTCGACAGAACCGTTCCTATGCTGCCGGAAAAACTCTCCAACAAGCTATGTTCCCTTCGTCCGAACGAAGATAAACTGACTTTCTCCGCTGTTTTTGAATTGACTCCGCGTGCAAGAGTCGCCGCGCAGTGGTTCGGCCGCACGGTTATCCGTTCCAATTACCGTTTCGCCTATGAGACGGCTCAGCAGATCATCGACAATGGGGAGAAATCCATGGAGATGGACTTGCGTGGTGGCTCTGATGGACTGGAAATGCCTGGCGCTTCCGTGAAGGGTCCGCAGAATACAGAAAAATGTACTGAAAAGGATGAAAAATCTACAGGAAACAAAGATGTTAGGCATGATGACGCAGCTATGATGGGAGGCGGAATTCATGAGGGAACTTTGATTCCTGACGAACTGAAAGAGGCTGTTCTTACCTTGAATTCCTTAGCTTCAAAACTTCGCAAGAAGAGGTTCTCCAGCGGAGCCATCAGCTTTGAAAGACCTGAAATGAAGGTTATAGTTGATGATAAGGGCCGTCCTGTCGATGTTTATCAGAAGATGACGAAGGAGGCGAACTGGCTGATCGAGGAGTTCATGCTGCTTGCTAACAGAAGTGTTGCAGAGTTTGTGGCGACGGGATGCAAGGGGACTCCCGGCTCTACGGCCGGTACCCATAAGCGGGCAAAGACCTTTGTTTACCGAATTCATGATGAGCCTAATCAGGACAAGATCGAGAACCTCCGTAAGTTCATTGGAAACTTCGGGTACAAAATGGGTCCTGCCAATAATGGAAAAGAGATTTCAAAAGAGCTGAACGGACTCTTTGAAGAGGCTGAAGGTACTCCTGAGTACAATGCCATCGAGCTGCTTGCCTTGAGGACGATGGCGAAAGCACGCTACACCATCGAGAATGTCGGCCACTATGGTCTGGCCTTCAAATATTATACGCACTTCACTTCTCCGATCCGCCGTTATCCGGACATGATGGTACACCGTCTGCTTGCGAAATACCTGGCAGGAGGGGAGTCTGCAAAGGCTGACACTTATGAATCTCTCTGCAAGTATGCTTCCGAGCGCGAAATCGTCGCTGCTGACGCGGAACGTTCCAGCATCAAGTACAAGCTTGTGGAATTCATGCAGGACAAGGTCGGCATGGAGTATGAAGGTCATATCTCCGGTCTGACCGATTGGGGCATGTATGTCGAGGTCGAGCCGACCAAGATCGAGGGAATGATCGCCTTGAGGGATATCAAGTCCGATTTCTTCGAGTTCAATGCAGACCGTTACCGTCTGGAAGGCCGCCGCAGCAAGGTCGTCTACAATTTAGGTGATCCGGTCCGTATCCGTGTCAAGAATGCGAACCTGGAGCAGAAACTTCTGGATTATGAGCTGGTCGAGACCGGTCTGGAAGAGCGTAGAAAGGAATACGAGAGCAACCGCGGCGCTTCCTATGTAAAGGGTGCTGACGGTTCCGCGGATTACGGTGATATCGTCGGAGCGAACAAGGCCGCCCGCAAGGAGAAGGTCCGTCAGGCGATCCGTGATTCTAAGCGAAAGGCTAAAGCTGCCGCTCGTAAAGGCCGTAAAGCCGCTTCCAGGAAGGCTGAAGCTCCGAAGACAGCAGAGGCTCCTAAGAAGGTCCAGGCCAGTGTGAAGCCAGCTGACAA
>JAHHQP010000022.1 GCA_020026355.1 Bacteroidales bacterium | reverse complement strand
GCTGATGGGCGTTGCAATTCACCTCATGACAGCTATCGGGACCGGTTTCTCTACCAGTCCTGCCATGGCCGCCACTGCGACGACCCGTCCCGCTCAGAGATCAGCGCTGAGCCCTCTCAAATCCCCTAACGACTCCATCGTCTGGATCAATGACACCCTCTCCATCAACGAAGCTGCCGTCATTGCCCATTTCGGCAATGCAAAGAAATCACCGCTGAGACTGACGACCCTCAGCAACGAGACCATCCGCCAGCGTGCGGTCGCCAAGTCCTATCCGGAGATGCTGAAAGAAATCCCCGGTCTGTACGCCACTTCGGAAAGCGGCAGCTTCGGTGATGCGAAAGTCAACGTCAGAGGTTTCAAACAGGAGAACATCTCCGTTCTGCTGAACGGCATCCCGATTTCCGGACAGACCTCCGGAAGCATGTACTGGAACAACTGGATGGGCCTTTCCGACGCCACCTACGCCATCCAGGTCCAGAAAGGCGTAGGCAGCTCGATGCTTTCCGACAACTCGGTCGGCGGTACCATCAACATCATCACGACGCCAGCCACTGAAGATTTCTACCTGGAAGCCGGAGCCTACGGCACCCATTTCGGTTCCGGGAAAGGTTACCTCAACGTCAACAGCGGCATCTTGCCGAAAGGCTGGAGCATCAATTTCATGGCTTCCTATCTCGGCGGCAAAGGCTATGTGGACCAGACCGATGTCAGCACCTTCTCCTACATGCTGAACATCAACAAGACTTTCGGCCTGCACCATAGTCTGACTTTCACGGCACTCGGTTCGCCGGAAAGGCACGGTCAGCGCAACACCCGGCTCACGAAAGCGGAAGTGGACAAGCACGGCCTCCATTACAACAAGAACTGGGGCATGCTGGAAGGCAAACCATACAACCTGAGCCAGAATAAATATTTCAAACCTTACTTCACCCTCCAGCACCGCTTCTCCAAAGGCAAGTGGTCCGCACAGAACAGCATTTACCTGGCCATCGCTCATGGCGGCGGCCGGTGGAACGAATCTAAGGGAGCGCGTATGAGCAGCATCCTCGGGAAAGACGGTCTCATTGACTTTGAAAGAATTCTCAATGAGAACAGGAACAGCACGGAAGGCTCGAAATACATTCTTTCCGACTTCATGGCCGGTCATCTCCAGGTCGGTGCGATCCTGTCCGGTGCCCTGCGAGTGAAAGGCTGGACTCTGGAGACCGGACTGCACTACCAGCATTATTCGACCTGGGAAAAAGAGAAGATCACCGACCTTCTGGGCGGCGGCTGGTGGTGGGAAGACAGTCACAAGGGAGATGCCCCGGACACGGATCATCGCAAGAAAGTCGGAGATTATATCCGCACGGACAACGGCAAGATCACCGATCATTTCACTCTCTATGCGAAAGCCTCCTGGGAGCACCGGAAATGGCAGGTCGAACTGGGAGTCTCCGGCATCGGCGCCGTCCACCGCAGATGGGACCGTTACAACTATACCGCCGAGGAAGGAATCTGGAGCAAGAACGCCGCTGGAGCCGGTTTCAGTTCGAAGGCCGGGGTTCTGTTCCGTCCGGCCTCAGGACATTCCATCTATATCAATGGGGGCGTGTACAGCCGCCTTCCCTACCCGAATGTCTGGTTCTCTTCCGGCAACAATGAGCTGACCCGCGATGTGAAGAACGAGAAGAACTACCTGACGGAACTCGGCTACCGCTTTACCGCGGACCGTGTCGGTGTGGAAGTGACCGGTTACTGGTCCCTCTGGCAGAACAAGACCCTCATGTCCAACAAATACCAGCAAAGTTCCGGAAATGATCGACGGTTCATGATCAACGGACTGGATGCCCAGCATTACGGGGTCGAGCTGGATGCTTTCTGGAAGCCGGCCTGGTGGGTCAAGCTTTCCGGTTTCGCCTCCATCGGCAACTGGACCTGGCAGAATGACGTGACGGCTAAAATCTACGACGAATACACCGGTCAGCAGATCGGAACGACTGCCGTATATACGAGAGGACTGCATGTCGGAGATGCCCCGCAGACCCAGGTCGGAGCCGCGGCAGAATTCAGATTCCTGAAAGATTTCCGCTTCAAGCTGGAATGGAATTTCAACGACAGGATGTATGCGGACTTCGATCCGGCCGGAAGGACGGATCAGGAGGATCGTTCCGAATCCTGGATGCTTCCGTCAAGGCATCTGATGAATGCGCATCTGGACTGGTCCCACCAGTTCAAAGGACATTATCTCCTGTCCATCTTCGTGGAAGGAGGAAATCTGCTGAACACACGTTACATCGAAAGGGGGAAGGACGGGAAAGGACACGACGAAGCCAGCTTCCAGGGTTTCTGGGGCTTCGGTCGGAACTGTTCTTTCGGCGCACGATTCAGATTCTGAGCCTGCCTGAACAGGGAAGAAAACGACAGGAAAAACCGCAGAGGAATCCTTCAGAAGATGGATTCCTCTGTTTTCGTCGTCAGCAGTTCAAGCGCTTTCATCCCCATGACGGAATTACCTTTGGCATTCAGCCGAGGACTCCAGACCGCTACGGAATAACGTTGCGGACAGACGGCCGCGATACCGCCGCCGACCCCACTCTTGCCAGGCAGACCGACCAGGAAGGAAAATTCACCAGCCTCATCATAGAAACCGCAGGTCTGCATGATCGCATTGATACGCTTGACCTGACTGACCGTCAGCCGGATTCCTCCATAATCGAAAGGACGACTGTTCGTGAAGGCCAGAAAAGCCTGAGCCAGTTCCCTACAGTTCATCTCGATGGAACACATCCGGCAATAGAAACGGAGTACCTGCTCGATGTCTCCCTCCAGGTTGCCGTAATACTTCAGCATGTTGGCGATGGCCGCGTTCATGTAACCGGTCCGGCGCTCCCCTTCCGCGACATCCGCCCGATAACAGACAGCATCACTTCCAGACAAACAGCGCAGAAAGTCCAGAAACTTCTGCTCTGCATCCTCACTGTGAGCCAGCAGCATATCTGCCAGAACGATAGCACCGGAATTGATCAGCGGATTGCGCGGAATTCCCTTTTCCGCTTCCAGCAGAACCATGGAATTGAAGGATGAACCTGACGGCTCGACTCCGACCCTTTCCCAGACTCGGTTCCCGAAAAGAGAAAGGCAGACCGCCAGACTGAATACCTTCGATATACTCTGGATCGAAAAACGGGTATCCGCCTGCCGGCAAGTGTAGATCTCACCTTCTACCGTATGGAGACACATCCCGAACTGGTCCGGATCGATCTCCGCAAGAGCAGGAATATAGGTCGCCTGCTGCCCGACCTTGGAAAACGGCTGGATCTCCTGATAGATTTCAGAGAGGATCCGGTCATAGCTGAGCACATGTTTCATTACTGAATTCTTCTACTGATACTGGTGCAAAAATAAGAAAAATGGCTTTCCGTTGTCCATCCGAAGATCGGAAAACTCATCGTTTCGTCTTCCGAGAGGTATATTGATTTTGAAGAATTATAATCTAAATACCGATGTGCCGGCAGAATCGATGTGAACGATATGCTATTATTTATAATAATTCAATATTAGTTGCAATTCGGATTTTTTGCCTTATCTTTGCAAGCGATTTTTCAAGAATATATTTTTTAGCGAAGTTTCAACACTATAAAATACAAGATTCCTATGAACACAGAATGGAGAAATTTTAAAGGTACACATTGGACTGAAGAAGTGAACGTCCGTGATTTCATTCAGAACAACTACACACCGTACGACGGTGACGAGTCTTTCCTTGCTGACGCAACGGATGCGACGAACATCCTCTGGGGAAAGCTCCAGCAGCTGCAGAAAGAAGAAAGAGCTAAGGGAGGCGTTCTGGACATGGAGACAGAAGTCGTTTCCAGCCTGACTTCCTATGGTCCGGGCTACATCGACGAGGCCGACAAGGATCTCGAGAAAGTTGTCGGACTTCAGACAGACAAACCTTTGAAAAGAGCATTCATGCCTTACGGAGGTATCAAGATGGCAGAGCAGTCCTGCACGACCTACGGTTACACGCCGAGCGCAGAACTCCACAAGATCTTCACTGAATACCACACCACACACAACCAGGGCGTATTCGATGCTTATACTCCAGAAATGAAGATGGTCCGCCACAACCACATCATCACCGGTCTTCCGGATACATACGGTCGTGGTCGTATCGTCGGTGACTACCGTCGTGTCGCTCTCTACGGTATCGACTTCCTGATCGCCGAGAAAGAGGCTGACAAGGCTAAGACCGGCCGCGTGATGACTGAAGAGGTGATCCGTCTCAGAGAAGAGATCGCCATGCAGATCAAGGCCCTGAAAGGCATGAAGGAAATGGCGAAGATCTACGGCTTCGATATTTCAAGACCAGCGAACAACGCCCGTGAGGCTGTTCAGTGGCTCTATTTCGGTTACCTTGCCGCTGTCAAGACTCAGAACGGTGCAGCCATGTCCGTAGGTAGAGTATCCACTTTCCTCGACATCTACATCCAGAGAGACCTTCAGGAAGGAACACTGACTGAGGTAGAGGCTCAGGAGCTGATCGACCACCTCGTGATGAAGTTCAGAATGGTGAAATTCGCACGTATTCCATCTTACAACGAACTCTTCTCCGGCGACCCGGTATGGGCAACCCTCGGAATGGCAGGTATCGGTCAGGACGGCCGCTCCATGGTAACGAAGAACGACTTCCGTTTCCTCCACACCCTCGAGAACATGGGTCCTTCACCAGAACCGAACTTGACTGTCTTCTACAGCTCAAGACTTCCAGAGGCCTTCAAGAAATATGCTGCTAAGATTTCCGTAACTACCAGCTCCATCCAGTACGAGAACGATGACGTGATGCGTCCGGTATGGGGTGACGACTACTCCATCTGCTGCTGCGTTTCCGCAACACAGACCGGTAAGGAAATGCAGTTCTTCGGAGCACGTGCAAACCTCGCGAAATGTCTCCTCTACGCGCTCAACGGTGGTGTTGATGCCAAATCTAAAGAGCAGTGCGGTCCGGCTTACCGCCCGGTAACCGGCGACTACCTCGATTACGATGACGTGATGGAGAAGTTCGACAAGATGATGGACTGGTTGGCTGAAGTTTACGTGAACACGCTGAACCTCATCCACTACATGCACGACAAATACAACTACGAGGCGGCTGAGATGGCCCTCATCGACACCGATGTCCGCCGTACTTTCGCAACCGGCATCGCAGGTTTCTCACACGTCGTCGACTCCCTCTCTGCCATCAAATATGCAAAAGTAAGAGTGATCAGAGACGAGGAATCCGGTCTCATCAAAGACTTCGAGACAACCGGAGATTTCCCACGTTACGGTAACGATGACGACAGAGCTGACGATATCGCAGTATGGCTGCTCAAGACCTTCCTCTCAAAGGTGGCACAGAACCATACTTACAGGAACTCAGAGCCGACTACTTCTATCCTGACCATCACTTCCAACGTGGTCTACGGTAAATATACCGGAGCCCTGCCTAACGGCCGTCAGGCAGGTGCGCCGCTTTCTCCTGGTGCTAACCCGGCTTACGGTGCTGAGATGAACGGTCTTCTCGCTTCTTTGAACTCCGTTGCGAAACTCCCTTACGAGTATGCGCTTGACGGTATTTCAAACACGCAGACCATCAGCCCTTCAGCCCTCGGTCACAACGACGAAGAGCGTGTGGAGACCCTTACCGGCATCCTCGACGGATACTTCGACAAGGGCGCACATCACCTCAACGTGAACGTGTTCGGTGTAGAGAAGCTTCTTGATGCAATGGAGCATCCGGAGAAGGAAGAGTACGCTAACTTCACCATCCGCGTATCCGGATATGCCGTGAAGTTCATCGACCTGACCCGCGAGCAGCAGATGGACGTTATCTCCAGACAGGCACACGGAAGACTCTAGTCCAGTGATAAAAGGCAATATACATCTGATCGAATCCTTCGGCTCCGTTGACGGGCCGGGGATTCGATTCATCATTTTTCTGAAAGGCTGTCCTCTCAGATGCCGTTTCTGCCACAACCCGGACACCTGGGCGATCCCCAAAGGTGAAATGCGGACGGCAGACGATCTGATCGGACAGGCCCTGCGCTACAAATCCTACTGGGGCAAGAAAGGTGGCATCACCGTCAGCGGCGGAGAGCCATTGGTCCAGATCGATTTCCTGATCGAGCTGTGCCGCAAGGCCAAGGAGCAGGGAATCCACGTGACCATCGACACCTCCGGCCAGCTGTTCACCAGAAATGGAGCTTTCTTCGACAAGTTCAATGAACTCATGCGCTATGTCGATCTCCTGCTGCTGGACATCAAGCACATCGATCCGGAGAAGCACGAGTGGCTGACCGGCAAGAGGAATGAGGCTGTCCTGGATTGCGCGAGGTATCTGAGCGAGATCGGAAAACCCGTATGGATCCGGCACGTGCTGGTACCTGGGGTCAATGATTCCGACGAATATCTGATCCCGCTGCGTCAGTTCATCGACAGCCTGACCAATGTGGAAAGAGTGGAAGTGCTCCCCTACCATACCTTAGGTATCTTCAAATGGGAAGAATTAGGTATCGAGTACGGACTGCCCGGCGTGGAACCGCCGACCGCAGCGTGCATCGCTCATGCTGAAGAAATCCTGACGAAATAGTCAGAACCATACCATTAGAGATGAATAAAGCGCCGCAGATCGATGAACTGCGGCGCTTTACTCATTTACCGGCGTACCGGACTACCGGTGACTTTTCCTGAAATCCAGCAGACGTCTGTTCCAAGCCTCGATGCCGTCCTTCAGTTCCGTCTCTTCTCCGAAAATGAGATCCAATATGAAACGAGGTTTCTTCCCGCCGACGGTCATCGCCATGATGCAGGAGGCACAGTAAGTGACCACCTCCTCGCAAGGCATCTCGTCCGCGCGTTTCTTCATCTGGAATTCCACCTTTTCTTCCGGAAGCTTTCCGTACATCACCTGACCGCAGCACCTGGCCTTGGCACCGGTATGAGCCGGTTCCTTCAGGACAATGTTCATCCGCGAGAGGAGGGTACGTACCGCCTCGAGATATTCCGGCTCCGCACGGGCCGAACAGGTATCCTGAATACTCATTTCCCTGCCGCCGTAATCCGGGAAAGGGAAATCCTCACTTTCCGCCAGAGCGGTCAGCAGGAAAAGGGAAGTACATTCAGCATTCCCTTTGAGGTAATTCTTCGTGCAGGTCGCACAAGGGGTGACGATGCAGGTTCCCGGTTCCAGTTCCGGGGACAGGAAACAGCACGTCAGCAAAGTATCCATCGGACCGAAACGCTGCTCGGCCCAGACCTTCAACTTATCAGCGAGATGCGGCTTATAAGACATCAGCGCGCATCCGGGAGCATATACATATCGCATGTTCTACTACTATAATTTTTAAAATCCGACGCAAAGATAGAAAAAAATCCATTCAGCCAACCTTGACGAAAGTCAGGACCAGATGACCGTCCTTTTCCCGACGTTCACCCTGGAAAGAGAAGCCCTGATACCGGAAATCACGGAGACTTTCCAAAGTGTCACCGCTACCTATCAACTGTCGTGCCATCGAGCCTCGGCACATCTTGGCATAGACGGACATCGACTTCAGGAGCACTTCCGTCAATCGAGGCTTCCACCATTCGAACATCGTCTTCCCTTCGTGGACCTCCAGCTTCACATTTCCCTCCATGCGGTAAGGCAGAATCAGGTCCATCGGACGGAGCAGGCCGTACAGGAAAGAGAAGATCCAGAGCCGCGCCTGTGCCGCCGTCTGCTGGTCCAAAGACCATTCCCCTGCCCTAAGATGCTTGTAGGCGATCCCGGAATAAGCCAGTACCGCCTGCAGACGCGAACCGGAGTTCTCCCCCTCTCCGAAATGACCGAAACGGGCATGGTTCAATGTGGCCAAGGATTCGCTGCATTCTCTTTTTACGAGGCAAAGGTACGGTTTTTCAGGCAATCAGCCATCATCCCTGCCAGTACAGATATGTTCCTGTGCAGTACAAACCACTCGCCGTAAGGAAAAATGAAAAGACGAAAGATGCACTACACTTGAAAAAGTAGCTAACTTAGTTGTACCGTATCACATTAAAACTAAAAACTTTATGAAACGAAAAGCTCATTTTTCCCAATTGTGGGCTTGCGGATTACTTACTGTAATCTTCTCTTTATTGACCCTTGGGGTCAATGCGCAAAGCCTCACGATCAAAGGTACTGTCGTGGATAACATAGGTCCGGTCACCGGAGCTTCAATCCTTGTTGAAGGCACCACCATAGGTTGTGTCACCGATCTTGACGGTAACTTTGAAATCGCAGCACCTGCAGATGCGAAACTCATCGTCCAATTCATCGGATACCGCACCCAGACCGTTGCCGTGAAAGGCCGTGAAAGCATCCGGATCAAACTTGAAGAAGACAGCGAGCTGTTGAATGAAGTGGTTGTGGTCGGTTATGGTGTCCAGAAAAAGAGCGACCTGACAGGCTCCATCGCTTCCGTAAAAGCGAAAGACATGGTCAGAGCTACCCCTTCCGGCAACATTACCGATGCCCTCCAAGGCAGAATGGCCGGTGTTTCCGTTCTTTCCGGTTCCGGCGACCCGACATCAGGCAATACGATCCGTGTACGCGGTGTGAACTCGGTGAACGCTGAAGGAGGTCCTCTCGTCGTCGTAGATGGATTCATCGGAGGCTCGCTCGACGCGCTCAACCCTGCTGACATTGCCTCCATCGAGGTCTTGAAAGACGCTTCCGCAGCAGCAGTCTACGGATCCAGAGGTGCGAACGGAGTCATCCTCGTCACCACGAAGACCCCGGACAAAGACAGGATCACCGTCTCTGCCAACGCCTTCGTCAACCTGAAGACCCAGATGAAGAAATTCGACACCCTCTCCCCTTATGAATATGCTCTGCTGGCCAATGACTACAGCAAGGAATATTTCGAAAGCATAGGCAAGACCCATGCTCCATATTATTCAGAGGAGCAGCTGGCTGAATTCAAGTCAGGCAAAGGGGGCTACAACTATGCAGACAACATTTTCCGTGATGTAGCTGTGGCACAGAACTATGATTTTTCCGTTGCAGGTTCTTCCGGAAAGACTTCCTACCTGGCTTCATTCAGATACGAGAACAATCAGGGCGTGATCCAGAGATCAGACTCCGAACATTACAACTGGAGATTGAAAGTGGATTCCACCATCAAGAAATGGTTGAAAGTCGGAGCCAATTTCTACGGAGACTTCCGTATGTACAACAGCCCGAGAATCAGCAAATATGACGGCCTTATCCAGCAGGCGATCTATTTCCCGCCAACCATTCTTCCTAAGAACGAAAACGGAGAATACAACAACAAGCTCATCGACGGTTCTCCTCAATACAACCCGATGGGTATGATCTGGGAAAGCCAGCAGCAAGGAAAAAGTCTGAAGAACAATCTCCAGGGCTATGTAGAATTCAAGATCATCGACGGTCTTACTTTCCGCAGCCAGTTCGGAGTCAGCTTCGACAACCAGCTCCACCGTTCCGCAGAGAACGAGGACAGCTACGGCAATTTCAAGAACAGTCTCACCACAGCGAAGGCTGAAAGCATGTGGAATTTCAGCTGGTTGAACACGAACATCCTCAGTTATGTGAAGGAATTCAACCAGAACCATAGAGTCAACCTCACTGCAGTGTTCGAGCAGGCTTATGCGAACAACTACAGACACAAAGGCATCGCCAACCAGCTGGCCTTCGACAAACTCGGCTGGAATGCCCTCCACTGGTCTGAAAAGAATCTGTCAGCCGTTGAATCCAACAACACGATCAACACCCTCATGTCAGGAATGCTGAGAGCGAACTATGTGCTCATGAACCGTTACATGTTCACCGTTTCCTTCCGTGCTGACGGTTCCTCCCGTCTTTTCAAGAAATGGGATTACTTCCCGTCCGCGGCCTTTGCCTGGGACATGAAGAACGAGAACTGGCTGAAAGACGTCGACTGGCTGAACCAGTTGAAATTCCGTGTCAGCTACGGTTCCGTAGGTAACCAGTCCGTAGAGCCATACCGTATCTACTCTCAGATGGTTCCGGTTTCCAACGCCGACGGCACCACTTCCTACACGGTCGGCAGACCTGCCGCTCCATACTTGAGATGGGAGCACAATGACCAGGAAAACATCGGAATCGACTTCGGTATTCTGGACAACAGATTGAAGATCAGTGCAGAATGGTACAACAAGGAATCCAAGGACATCCTTCTTGAAGTCGCTCAACCTTCACACATGGGCTATGAGAAACTGCTGAAGAACGCCGGGGCGATCAGAAACACCGGTTTCGAGTTCCTCATCAGCGGCGACCCGTTCCTGAAAGAAAGATTTTCATGGCATACTGACCTGACGCTCTCCTACAACGTCGGTAAATTCACCAAGATCCCGACCAAGGACCACACGCAGATCATGGCCGGACAGCACGAGAAGGAAATCTACCGTATGATCGAAGGTGAAAAGATCGGTACCTTCTGGGGTTACAAATCTGACGGCGTATGGCAGGAAGAGGAGATCAACGCTCCTTTCGTAGATGCCAACGGCAATCAGAACGGCAAGACCAACGGTGCACAGTACAAGGCCAAAGCCGGTAACGCTAAATATGTAGACGTCAACGGTGACGGTAAACTGAACGATGACGATAAGGGCATCATCGGTTGCGGTCAGCCTGCTTTCAACTGGGGCTGGAACAACAGCTTCACCTTCGGTAACTTCGACCTGTCCTTCTTCATTGTCGGTTTCCATGGTTTCGACATCTACAATGCTACGGACCAGATCGGCTACAACTCTCTGAAAGGACAGCAGGTCTGCTTCGTCACTCCGAAGAGAGCCTACCTCAACAGATGGACCAAGGACAACCCTAACACCAACATCCCGGGCTTCGTGGAAGACAAGACTTCTACCGCTAAAGATGCGTTCTCAGACCGTTTCGTAGAGAAGGGTGGTTTCGTGAAAGTGAAGAGCATCACGCTCGGCTACACGCTGCCGGCACAGATCTGCGAGAAGATCCACATCAACAATCTCCGTTTCTACTTCTCCGCTCAGAATCCGTTCATGTTCACCGGCTACTCCGGTTTCGATCCTGAAGCGACCCTCGGAAATCCGCTGACCCCAGGTGTGGACTGGGCAGCCTATCCGAACAGCCGCAATTTCCTGTTCGGTCTCAACTTTGCATTTTAACGGACCATTCAAATAGACGACAATGATTATGAAGAAAACAATATATCCGCTGATTGCAGGCGCTCTGCTTGCGACTTCAGTTTCTTCTTGTGTGGATCTGAACCAGAAACCGAATTCATTTCTGACAGAAGAAGAGTATATCGAATATCCGAAGGATATCGAATCCGTGTCCAGAGGTGTCTCCGCCCTGTACAACGAGCTGCGTGCAGGAAACTACGGATTCAACTGCCGTATACAGAGAATCAACGTCATGGCAGATGACATCACCTACGCTACCGACAAGCCTGGAAACCCCTTGTCCTTCTACGAAGACCTCACCCCGACTTCCAGCGGTGATGCCGCGACCTACCAGCAGCTCTGGAGCCTGTTCTACAAGGTGATCGTCAGTTCCAACAAGATCATTGAAGGTACGCCGGTCAATAAAGAAGACAAGGCGCTTCAGGCCGTGATCGCTGAAGCTTACTTCATGCGCGGTCTCTCCTATTTCTACCTGGCAAGAACCTTCGGTGACGTTCCATTGGTACTGACGAAAGATGACGCGGAAGTGAGCATGCCACGTACGGCAGTGAAAGAGATTTACGAAAAGACCATTTTCCCTGACCTGCAGAAAGCGGCACAGGACCTTCCTGAAACAAGCCGTAGCGGAGATTCCTCCACCCCATCGAAATGGGCGGCGAAAGCAGCCCTTGCCGATGCCTACATGACTGCTGCAGGCTGGCCGCTCAAGCTGGACAGCAAGGAATACAACGGAAAAGCCGCCAAGGAACTCAAAGATATCATCGACAACAGCAATCTTCAGCTGACTGCAGAATATGGTGACCTCTGGAAAGAAGACAAGAAGATGGAAACGAACGAGCATATGTTCTCCCTTTTCCACTCCGTACCTTTCAAGACGGCCAGCAACTATGGCAAATCTTATGTCCCCGGTGATTTCATGGCCAAGAACGTGAAAGGCGTCGTCAGCAAGTTCGCCGGTTGGAAAGACTACTTCGGATCTGCCGCCTTCTATGAGAAATATCCGGAAGGTGCCCGCAAGGAATGGAACTATCTGGACGAGTGGTATACCGCGACCGATCAGCAGGCTCCTGTTTCCTACAAGGAGACCGCCAACAAATGCCCTGCGATCGCGAAATACTATGACTATGACAATGACGGCAAATACGACAAGGAGACCTTCACCGCTACCGGTAAATTCGCCAAGGCAGCCCAGTCCAACGGTCTGACCAGCATCTACCGCTATGCCGATGTTCTGCTGATGTATGCTGAAGCTTCCGTCAAAGCAACCGGAGCCGTCAGTCCAGAAGCACAGGAATGTCTGAAGAAGGTCCAGGACCGTGCCGGCATGGCAGAGGCGGACAAAACCAGCACGACTGATGCGGCACAGTTCCTTGAAGCCGTATTCGATGAAAACGGTTGGGAATTCTTCGCAGAAATGAGAAGATGGTACGACCTTGTCCGTCTTGAGAAAGTCGAGGCTGTCAAACCTGAGCAATGGGCCAATTCCCTGTTCAAGGCAAACAACCACTACTACATTCCGATCCCTTCGGAGCAGATTTCGCTTACCGGATGGGAAAACAACCCGGGCTACTAGAAAGCATCGGCCCTGAAGCCGCTTCATACAGACGGGGGAAAGCATTCCCCCGTCATTTACTTGATAAACGAATATGAACAGAACCCTCAAATCACTTGCACTTGCGCTTGCACTCATTTCCGGTGCACAGTCCCTTTCCGCCCAATATGTAAAACACGAAAGGCTTCATTCTTTCGAAGAGAACGTCCCCACCTGGTTCTCAACGGCAGCCCCGTCTTCACTGAGCATCAGTGACGAACATTTCCGAGACGGCCAGCATTCCCTCTGCTGGGACTATGAGCCAGGAGCCGTGCTGGATTACCGGAAAGATCTGCTCTTCGAACCGGTGGACCCGACCGGAAAGGACACCTACCTGTCCTGCTTCATCCTCTGGGTCTACAATGAGGAAGCGGTGGACGGACAGCTCCGTTTCGAGTTCCTGAAAGAAGGGCGTGTCTGCACCTCCTTCCCGATGAACATCAACTTCACCGGATGGAGAGGCATCTGGGTATGCTACGAGCGAGATATGGAAGGTCGACCGGAATCCGGCATGGATGCTTTCCGCATCATTGCCCCGGAAACTTCCGGCAAGCTTTGGTTCGACCATCTGATTCCTGCGACCAAGGTGGACGAGCGCCAGCAGACTTCAGATTTTCAGGTGCCATTCGTGCACAGAGAGACGAGCAACCATTGGCTCGTGATCTATCCTCACTACCTCTACAAGCCAGAAATGGAACTGACCCCATTGACCCGGGAGCAGGAGATGGACATGAAGATCCTGGAAGAGCGCTTCGTCAGACAGCTCTATACCCCGTCCGCATTGACCCAAGCGAAGATGGACAGGATCCGCAAGCAGTACGATTTCTACGAGATCGGCTACCGCAACGGTCATGTCTACGGGAAACCGATCTATTTCTGCAGACATTCCGAAGCCTATGAACGGATGATTCCGAACTGGAGCAAGCACATATTCGACCGTCTCGGCGTGGAAATGAGGAATTATTTCAACCTGATGAAAGATGTTTCCGTCGCCTACCTGAATGCCACGAATCCGGAATGGAAGACGGAACTTCAGGACAAGTTCCTGGCGATGTACGACAACATCACCGATCAGGGTGTCGCTTTCGGCAGCTGCTGGGGAAACATCCATCACTACGGCTACAGCATCCGTGGCATGTTCACCTCCTATTTCCTGATGAAGGACGTTCTTCGCAGGAGCGGAAGACTGGATGCCGCCGTCAAGACTTTGAACTGGTATGCCATCACCAACGAGATCTATCCGAAGCCGGATCGTTTCGGCATCGACATCGATACCTTCAACACGAAGCTGCAGGGACGTTTCGCCAGCATCCTGATCATGGAAGACAGCCCTGAAAAAGTACGTTATCTCCGTTCGATACAACGCTGGCTCAACTACGGCTGCATGCCGGCTGACGGCCTGGAAGGTTCCTTCAAGAAAGACGGAGCCTGCTTCCACCACTGCAACAACTATCCGGCCTATGCGGTCGGCGGTCTGGAAGGAGCGACCGACGCGATCTACCTGCTGCACGGCACCCAGTTCAGATTGTCTGAGGCTGCCCACAGCACCGTGAAGAACGTGCTGCTGACCATGCGTTTCTACTGCAATCTCCAGCAATGGCCGCTCTCCATGTCCGGCAGGCATCCGAACAGCATCGGCCATCTGATTCCGATGCAGTACGCCGTGATGGCCCTCTCCGGCACTCCGGACGGCAAGGACACGATCGACGCTGATATGGCCAGAGCTTACCTCAGACTGGTACCGGAAACCAAAGATGTCGGAAAGGACGAACCGGAATATCTGCCGAGCGGCAACCGCAAGGAAGAACTGGAAATGAAGGAGAGACTCAGGTCAATGGGCTTCGAGGCCGAGCCGGACCCTCAGGGCACCAGGACTCTCGGCTACGGCTGCGTCGCCATCTACCGCAACAGCAACTGGATGGCTGCCGTCAGAGGCCATTCCCGCTACCTCTGGGCTTCGGAACATTATCTGGATGCCAACTTCTACGGACGTTATCTGGCTCATGGCAGCATGCAGATCATGACCGGAAAGCCCGGCACGGAAGTGACGATGAAAGGCAGCGGCTGGCAGGAAGCCGGCTTCGACTGGAACCGGATTCCAGGTACGACCAGCATCCACCTTCCTTTCGAAAAACTGAGAGCGACCATTTCCAAAGTCGACCTCTTCTCCGGCATCGAGGAAATGCTCTATTCCGACGAAGCCTTCGCCGGCGGCCTGTCTCACGGCGGTGAGAACGGCAACTTCGGCATGAAGCTCCATGAACACGACAAATATAACGGCAGCCTGCGCGCCCGGAAATCCTACCATTTCTTCAATGGAGAGATCGTGGCCCTGGGCAGTGACATTGAAAACACCAACGCCGACAACCGCACGGAAACGACGGTCTTCCAGACCACGGCTCCTGACAAGGAGACGAAAGCCATCTGGAGACAGCACAAGAACGGCGAGAATTTCTGGCTGGATCCTGACGGCATCGGCTACATCATCCCGAAAGCAGAGCTCGGAAAAGTCCGCTTCGAACTGAACTTCCCGCAGACCACCGTCGGGGAACGCAGCACCAGACCGACCAGCGGTGACTGGGCCAGCCTGACCTTCCAGCACGGCAAGGCTCCGAAGGGCGAAAGCTATGAGTATGCCGTCTTCCCGCAGACCGACCGCAAATCCCTGAAACGTCAGGCCCGGAGACCGGACTACAAGGTCCTCCGCAAAGACAGCAAAGCCCATATCGTCAGTTTCGACAAAGGCCGGACACAGTCCTATGTTCTTTTCGAGACTCCTCAGGTCAATGAACTTCCGAAAAAATGTTTGCTGGCCGATGCCGATACCTCCTGCCTGGTCATGACGACCTTGCGCAAGGACGGCCGCCTGCTGCTGACCGTTTCCCAGCCGGACCTTGCCCTCTACCGCGGCCCGAGCGATGAACTCTATGATGAGAACGGAAAGCGTGTGGAAAGAAGCATCTACTCCCGTCCATGGAAGTCGCACGAAAGCATGGAAATCCCGGTAACGGTGACCCTCAAAGGCTCATGGGAGGCGGAAGAACTGCCGGAGAACTGCACCATCGTGGAAAGACGCGAGCAGGAGACCGTGCTCCGGTTCATCTGCAAGGATGCCGCCAGCTTCGATATCCTGCTGAAGAATGAGAAATAAGCAACCTGAAAAATTACAGAAATATGATCAAGATTTACGGAATGAACACCTGTCCTGACTGCACCTATGTGGAAGCCCAGATCAAGGACAACCCGAATTATGAAATCATCGATATCGGACAGCACGTCCGCTATCTGAAAGAGTTTCTGAAACTGCGTGACAAGGAACCGGTCTTCAACGGACCGAAGAAAGTGGGTGCGGCAGGCATCCCTTGCTTTGTACTGGAAGATGGCACCGTGACCCTGGTACCGGAAGAAGCCGGCTTGAAATCCCGTCCGATCGAGTCCGGGAAAGCCTGCAACCTTGACGGCAGCGGCTGCTAGATCAGCCGATCAGTTCATAGAGCGTGTCCACGATCCGGGGAACGGCATAAGCGTTTCTTGCGGTCTTGGGCACGTTCATATATTCCCCCAGCTCAGGAAGCTGCGGCAGGACGGCCCTGTAGCAGTCCACCATCAGCCGGCGGTGGCTCAGCAGATGCTTGAGCCCTCTGGCAACCGGCTGCAACAGGCCCGTAGAAAGCGGAAGCCCATTGGCCTGAGCCTTTTCCAGTACTTCCTTTTCAGAAGGAGCATGATCGAATTCCAGAAGATAAGGCTCGTACAGACCTTGCCAGATATCCCCTTCTGGACGACGGTGAAGCAGCAGATGATCGGCATCCTCCAGATAGAGATAGACCAGAAAACGGTCCTTCACCGCGGTTTTCTTCGCTTTCACAGGAAAGTCCTCGACTCTGCCGCAAACGAGAGCCGCACAATCCCCGGCAAAAGGACAGAAGAGACAGTCCGGTGACTTCGGGGTACATTGCAGCGCACCGAAATCCATGATGGCGGAATTGTAGAGATCCGGCTGATCCCGGTCCAGCAGCTCCGCAGCCAAGGCCGCGAACTGCTTCTTCCCTTCCGTCGAGTCGATCGGCGTACCGATGCCCCAGATACGCGACAGTACCCGGTAGACATTTCCGTCCACGACCGGATAAGGCAGGCGGTAAGCGAAAGAACCGATGGCCGCTGCGGTATAGTCTCCGACGCCTTTGAGCGCGCGGATTCCCTCATAAGTCGTCGGGAAAGCGCCAGCCTCCGCGATGGACTTGGCGGCGGCGTGCAGATTTCTGGCTCGGCTGTAATACCCTAGGCCCTGCCAGAGTTTGAGCACCTCGTCCTCCTCGGCGGCCGCCAAGGTAAAGACATCCGGAAAACGTTCGATGAAACGCAGATAGTAGTCCCGGCCCTGCTCCACACGGGTCTGCTGCAGGATGATTTCGGAAATCCAGATCCGGTAGGGATCGGTGATTCCACGCCAGGGCAAGTCTGTCCGGCCGTTCCGGGTATACCAGTCTTCAAGCTGTTCCGAGAAGATATGCTGTCCTTTCATTTATTGACGTTACTTCTTTTTAGAGGCGCAGTCCGGACAATGCCCCTTGATGATGTACTCTGCGGTTTCCGTCACGAAACCAGCCGGAATGCTGACCAATGGAATATGAGCGTCCGTCAGACAGAAGGTCCGATGACATTCCGTACAGTAGAAATGGCAATGGAGTTCCTCGACATGGCCCTGATGGTGCGTATGATGGCAGAGGCAGTATTTCTTGGAACCGCTGCCGTCCTCGATCTCATGCAGGAGATGATGTTCATCGAAGGTCCTGATGACGCGGAAGATCGTCGATTTATCGACCGTGTCCAGGCGATCCTCCAGATCCCCGAGACTGAAGGTGTTCTCGAAGGACTCCATGGTACGGTACACCAGCATCCTCATGGCGGTCAGTCTGACCCCATGCACCGTCAGGATTTCCTCGACGCTATGCCGATTTTCCGTTCTTTCTTCCATATCTGCTGTCTTGAGACAAGATGCTTCTGAAGCCGTTCTCCATTTTCTGCAGTGCCGGCCTGCAAGCGAGCAGAAAGCAGCTGCAAGCCAGCATGCAGATCAACGTTCTCTTCATGAATCGAGAACTGAAATCCATGGAGTCAAGCCGTTCCGAATCAGCTGAGGCCCTCGATCTGGCCGTCCACCAGGTCGATCCGGAGTGCCTGCGGTGACTTCGGCAGTCCCGGCATACGGATGATGTCGCCGGCGATGGCAACGATCATCTCCGCACCCATATTCACGACAATGTCACGGATCTCGAAAGTGAAGCCTTCCGGAGCGCCGTAAAGTTTCGGATTCTGGGAGAAGGAGAACTGAGTCTTCGCGATGCAGACCGGGAAACGGGCTGCCTCTGTATTCTGGATCCGCTTGATCTGTTTCTTAGCCTTCGCTGCAAAGACGACGTTACCGGCACGATAGATTTTCCTGGCGACGTCCGTGATCTTCGCTTCCACGCTTTCAT
This sequence comes from Bacteroidales bacterium, assembly GCA_020026355.1. Classification (GTDB taxonomy): domain Bacteria; phylum Bacteroidota; class Bacteroidia; order Bacteroidales; family UBA932; genus Cryptobacteroides. Next base: position 19,927 of record JAHHQP010000022.1, on the reverse strand, counting down.
CATCCGCATAAGCGAAATGCAGAGGAGCAGACGGCTGCTGCTCGATCGTATCTACAACGACTTTCGCCAGTTCAACCGCACCTTCGCCACCGTCTGCATAAGCGCTGTTGAGCGCGAAGCCTACGCCGATTTCACGGCAATGGTCACGTACGACTGCGATTTCCTCCTCCGTATCGCTCGCGAACTTGTTGAAGCAGACAACGACGCTCTGGCCGAAGCTCCTGATGTTCTCGATATGACGGTCGAGGTTCGCAAGACCTTTGCGGACTCCTTCGACGGAAGGCTCCTTGATCAGGTCCAGATCCACGTCTCCATGCATCTTCAAGCCCTGGAGCGTAGCGACCAGCACCGTAAGCACTGGCTGAAGACCCGTCTTGCGACATTTGATATCATAGAATTTCTCAGCCCCCAGGTCAGCACCGAAGCCGGCCTCCGTAATCGCGTAATCACTGAAGGTCATGGCCATCTTGGTCGCGATGACCGAGTTGCAGCCATGGGCGATGTTCGCGAACGGTCCGCCATGGACGAATGCCGGAGTATTTTCCGTGGTCTGCACGAGATTCGGGCAGATGGCATCTTTCAGCAGCGCCGTGATGGCACCTGCGACACCGAGATCCTTGACAGTGAACGGCTGATCATCGAAAGTATAGCCTAAGAGAATGTTCTCGACACGACGTCTGAGATCATTGATATCCGTAGCCAGGCACAGAATGGCCATGATTTCAGAAGCCGGAGTTATGTCGAAGCCAGATTCTGCCGTAATGCCGTTCGTACGCGGTCCGAGACCGGTGACGATGCTGCGGAGATTGCGGTCATTGACATCCAGGACACGGTTCCACAGCACTTCCTTGAGTCCGAAGCCCTCCGCCTGATGCTGGTAAATATAATTATCCAGCAAAGCCGCGATCATGTTATGGGCAGAAGTGATGGCATGGAAATCACCGGTGAAATGAAGATTGATCTTCTCCATCGGCAGCACCTGTGCGTAGCCGCCTCCGGCAGCTCCGCCCTTCATGCCGAAACAGGGACCGAGAGATGGTTCTCTCAAGGCGACGACCGCACGTTTTCCTATCCGGTTCAGCCCCAGAGCCAGACCAACGGAAACGGTTGTCTTTCCGATACCGGCCTTGGTGGCCGTAATGGCAGTGACGAGGATCAGCTTGTTCTTGCGAACTTTCTCCTCATCGATCAAACTGACAGGAACCTTGGCGATGTATCTGCCATACTGTTCCAGCACATCTTCAGGAATACCAGCCTCAGCTGCGACTTCCGTGATTTTCTTCATCGAAGTTTCTCTAGCGATTTCGATATCTGATTTCATTGGACAGAGATTTTTGTGATTTATCTGGCGAAATTAATGAAATAAATGGTAGAAACAAAGGGGAACTTAGAAAGTCCCCGATCCCCCGCACAAACGGGTCAGAAAAACCGGAAAATTCCTCTTCCAGACACTCGAAAAAACCTGTCAAGCCCCTAAACGTCTATATCTCAAAAAATCAACGAAACATACAAGACATTATCATTCAACAGATTGACGACTTATCTGACATTTCATCAGATAAAAAAATCTATATTGACACAATAATGAGCCATAATGAATCGCGTCTGATTCTTTTTTGTACTAAATTTGTAAAAAAGAACCACGAGAAGACATTTCGACAATTCACTTTAAATTATCAATAACACAAAAGAAACAGCAATGAAAACTAAAACAGCATTTTTGGCCACGTTGATCTTCTTTCTCAACATCTGTACCTCATTTGCAGATACGGACGATGGGTGGATCATCGAAGCGACCTCAAAAGACAACTACAATGGAGTCACGCTAGCGAACGGACGTATCGGTCTGGTCAGCGGAATGGGCATGTTCCAGGTCTCTGAAATCGTCATGGGCGGTGTCTATGACAAAGAGTATCAGGATGGTGTGAGTCGTGTTGTCAGAGGACCGCAATTCACGAACCTCAGCATGAAAATCAACGGCCGCTATGTGGATCATTGGAATATGAAAAACTGGAAGCAGCGTCTGAACATGCGCAAGGCCTACCTGGAAACCTCAGTAGAAATTGAAAAAGCAAAAATCACCTACTCCATCAGAGCACTGAGGCATCTTCCACATATGGCCATGCTGCTGGTCAATGTAACTCCCGTGGATGACATCGAGCTCAAAGTAGAGACTCCAGCTTCTTTTCCTGAAGAGCTGCAACGCCGCACAGCGACTTTCAAACACTTGACCGACGGCAGGACGGAATCTCCTGTCTATACCATGACAGCTGTCAGCCGTACGGGCATGAGAGACCTGGCCTCAAGCGCCGCCTTCCTGTTCGATGGTGAAAGACCGGAAATCTATGCCGAATTCGGTGAAGCTCATTACCAGTCCATGGCTTTCAACAAGAAACTGAAAAAAGGTGAGAATTTCCGTTTCGCTCTGGTCGGGGCCATCTGCTCCTCCACTGATTTCAGCAATCCGAAAAATGAAGCGGAAAGGATGGCTGTCTATACTCTCCAGTCCGATATCGACACGATCCTGGCCGGACATGAAAAGGAATGGAATGAAATATGGAAAGGAGACATCCAGATCGAAGGGGATCCTGAGGCTCAGAAAGACATCAGACTGGCCCTCTACAACCTCTACTCCTTCGCGGCAAAGAACACCCGTCTCAGCGTAGCCCCTATGGGACTTTCATCGGTAACCGGTTACAACGGACACATTTTCTGGGATGCGGAAATCTGGATGTTCCCACCTCTTCTGATGTTGAATCAAGACATTGCACGGTCATTCATCGATTACCGTTCAGACCGTCTTGAAAAAGCGAAGCAACGTGCCGTACAATATGGTTACAGAGGCTGCATGTTCCCTTGGGAATCCGATGATACCGGTGAGGAAGCGACGCCGACCTGGTGTCTGACCGGACCTTTCGAGCATCATATCACAGCCGATGTCGGCATCGCTTTCTGGAATTACTACTGCGTGACAAAAGACAGAAGATGGCTTGAGGAAGAGGGTTATCCGATGCTCAAGAACGTTGCAGACTACTGGGTATCCAGAGTTACCCGCAACGAAGACGGAAGCTACTCCATTCTGAACGCCGTAGGTGCCAACGAGTATGCACAATGCGTGGACGACAATGCCTTCACCAACGGATCTGTCAAGACCGTACTCCGCCATGCGACCCAGGCGGCCAAGATTCTCGGAAAGACTGCCGATCCGTCATGGACTGAAGTCTCTGACAAGATCAAATTCCATTATATGGAAGACGGGACGATCAAAGAACATGCGGACTATGCAGGAGCCATCATCAAACAGGCTGACGCGAATCTGCTGAGCTATCCGCTGGACGTAGTCACTGATCCGGCAAGAATCAGACAAGACCTGAATTATTATTCACAGAAAATCTATGAAGATGGTCCAGCAATGGGCAATTCCATACTGGCAATCCTGTATGCACAGCTTGGAGATGCGGAAAAAGCCTATCACTATTTCCAGAAGACCTATCTGCCGAACAAGCGTCCACCTTTCGGTGTCCTGTCTGAATCGGCCTTTTCGAACAATCCTTACTTCTGCACCGGTGCCGGTGGCTTGATTCAAGCTGTTCTTTCCGGTTTCGGAGGTCTCCGCATTACGGAGAAAGGCATCAAGCAAGTATGCCCGCTTCTTCCGAAAGAATGGAAATCACTGACGATCACAGGAGTAGGTCCGGAAAGAAAGACCTTCACGGTAAAAAGATAAAATTTTATTTCTCCGTATAGAGGTTGCGTACGTCATCCTCGAATTTTTCACGATTCCCTTTTGCTTTGTTCTTGATACGAGCTTTATAATTATAGATCGTATTCGTGGAATAATGCAGAAGGGAAGCTATTTTACTGGAATCTGTAATGCCCAGTTTGATCAGAGCGAAGATCCTGAGGTCCGGAGCCAGGAGATCGTCACCTTTCGGATAGACTTCCTCTCCCTCCATGAGGAGTGTGTTGAAACGCTCCACGAAATCCGGATACATGTTAATGAAAGTCTGGTCAAACATCTTGTAGAATTCGTTGATATCTTCATCTATCGGAGGAAGAGCCTCTATCTCCTCTAAAAGATGCTTGTAATTTCCCTGTCGCAGATTCTTGAGTACATGATTCTTGTATTGTCTTACCGTACTGATGTTTTCCGAAAGGATGCTGAGAAAAAGAGAGATATACTCTTCCTTGACCTTGTCCGCCTCCTTCATCCGGAGATTCAGTCCTTTCAGCTTTGCGTTCATCGCTGTCAGTTCCATGTTCTGCATTTCAATTTCTTCATTGGACATCTGCAGTTCATTCCGTGTCCTGACAAGAATCTGCTGGCGAAAGAATATGACGGCTGTGAGAGTAGCCAGCACCGTCAGAAGGATGAAAAGAAGAATCATATAATTCATCTTTATCCTATCTTGCTTGTCCAGAAGTTCCTGGTAAGCATGCTCCATCTCCGGAAAGAAATGCGCGATCTGCAGCGGACGAAGTTTTCCGTTGTACGAGATCGCATCCGGCAGGCAGTAATCCGCCATATACTTGAACGCCCGCTTGACATCGCCTCTCTCGAAAAGTTCCTGAGCGACCGAAATGAGCGACTGGTAATCCAAAGTTGATGACATGACATCAGAAATGGAAGATCGTATCAACCAGCTCAATTTCTCATCGGAGTGCTCCTCACAGGTTGTCGAATAGTAATAGCATGCACGAGCATATTCGTTCGTACCCTCATTGGCAAGCGCCAGCATGGCCTTGATATGCTTCCTTTCCTCATGGACATCACCAGCGCTCTCCATGGAGGCTCTCATCAGATCATGCCATTCGTAGGTATTCTCTTCACAATGCTTGAGCAGATAATCCCTGTATTCGCTTATATCTTTGTCGGGAACGTTTTCCGTCATGGAATAGACTTTGAGTTCGGTAATGAGATTGACCATAGCTGACGAGTAGGCCAGAAAAGACTCCCTGCAAAGTTCCTCCGGACGATATGAGCCGAGAATATTCCCTGCTTCGATATAATAACCGGCAGAAGCATAGAAGTATGCACGGTACAGATCCGATCTTTCCTCAAGTACCTTGTCTCCGATCCGCCGTGCGATCTCCATATTCCTGTCGATGTAGCTCAAAGTCGAATCAAGGCTATGATGAGAGTATTCATTTGCAATCCTGAAATTCAATATCTGGGTATCCTTCAATGAAGTTTCATTCCACTGCATTTTCTGAAGATGATCGATCTTTGAAAAGAAATAGGAGTCGTATGTCTGTTTCATACTGAGTGCCTGGTCCAGTTTATTGACGAGACTGTCGATCTCATCATTGGATGCAGATAGGAACAAGGCAGAAAAGATAGCCACGGTTGTCAACAAGAGACGTTTCATATGATAATTTCGTTTAACCGGTGAAATTAACAATATTTGAGGAATAAAAGCACTGATCCTGCGATTTCAAGGAAAAATTTGATTCAGAATACAGGTCGGCATCGACTGCAGCGGCGACCAGAACGGACCGAGGCTATAAAAATAAAAGAGGTGAAACCATGTTCCACCTCTTTTCCATAGACTTTGACAGACCTCATCATTTGACTTCATGACAGTCGAATGCCATAGTGAACTTATTGCCGTTCAATGTCTTGTCCTTGAACGTGAAAGTCATCACATAAGTTACTCCTTCCTTAAGTCCGCAGACTCTGTCAGAATGCTTCTTGCTAGGACCACACTCGATGTTGCCGGCATTCACGAATCCGAGAGCTGCCGCCTCTGCACCGATAGTATAGTCCGTGCCCATCTCATCACCCCAGCCAGACTGGCCGAAGAGCTTGAAGGAGATTCCATCGTTTACATTCAGGCCGAAACGATCACCCATCGTCTTGGAATCGACACTTGCGAATCTGCCGGTGAACTGGAACTTGTTCGGTTCGATCTCCGCCAAAGTAAGGAGCGCACCGTTATCCCAAGCGATCTGCTTTGCATTATATGGATGACCGATACCCCATCCCATCAGAACAACGACTCCATCCTCCTTGAAAGTAGCGTTCTTTCCATTTTCCTTGACTCTTCTGGTCGTCACGAACTTCTCGTCAAGATTGAGTTCGATAGAATAGAAACCATCTATGGCATTGAATTTCAACTTGCCACCTTCGATCGCATAATGGTCTGGATCTACCCACCATTTCTCCGGAGTATCGATACCCTCAAAGGTGATTTCCTGACCTTTCGTCATCTTTACGGCCTTGACTTTATAGATTGTATTGGAAATCTTATCAGCCTTGACCCCATTGACAAAGATATCAAGCGCCTTTCCACCTTTAGCTTCGACCTCCCGGATTGTGAGGACCGGGCTGGCGATACCGGCCGTGAGATCCACGCTGAAGGAATAAGCCCTTCCCTCGGCAGCAGATTTGCCGGATGCGATTTCAATGTTACCGCTGTCCTTAACTACGAAGACACCGGTATTGTCATTGACCTTCGCATAACTCTTGAACTCACCACCCCATCCTTTCTGATGGAAGAATTTCAGCGAGAAGCCTTCTGCAAGCTGAGAACCGACATTGAAAGTGATCTGATATACCTTAGGAGTGAGCTGGGCACAAGCATAGGCGCCTTCTGTCGTATTCCATGATGGTCCGACAGATGGTTTACCGAAACCTCCTCCGATCATCCAGAGGGCTCCCTCTCCATTCTCCTTAAGAGTAAGAGGCTGGTTTTCCGCATCGACCGGTTCCACTCTGATAAAGGCATTCTTGAAATCAGCCTTGAAGGAGTAGCGGCCATCGACAGCGTTGAAGACAACTATACCCTCCGCATTTACCTTGAAGAAATCCCTGTCAAGATTCCAGTCCTTGACATCCGGAATGTTCTTGAACTGGATACCGATACCTTGCTTCAGATCCAGATATTCTACAGGAGCGCCTTCTGAAAGTTCACTGACGACAGTGACAGTACCGTCAAATGGAGCTGCGCTGAGAGACATGAGATCAAGTGATACCGTATATTCCGCATCATGGCTGACGGAGAACGGGATATAATCCGCGCCGACCGTCAGTTTCTCATCCGCCCAACCGAGAACGATAGGTTCTCCATCCTTTGTCGGGACATGTGCGAGCACACTGAATTTCTTGGGAAGGTTGGCAGTCAGCTCATATTTGTAATCTGCCGTACGCTTCATCGTATATTCCTTGTTGTCCTTGCCGACCAGAGTGACCGTTTCCGGATTCGGACGGCTGACTGCGACATCCAGAGTATCTGCAGTGATGGCCTGCCCGACATTCTGGGAAACGAAAGCTACCTGAGCTGTTCCGTTCGGAACATCCTTGAGAAGAGGCACCTGGATAGTGCCTTCATAAACTCCATTCTCCTTGGTCCTTATGGTAAGAGCGTTGACCTCGGTCTCATCGAAGAAAAGTTTCACCTTCAATGTTGAAAGATCATAGTCCGTATCAATCACCTTTACGGCGAACTTGATGTCAGAACCCATTTCAGCTGCTTCTGAGCAAGATTGGATGAACATATCCGGTCCTTTCTCTGCCAGAACGAATTCCGGTGTCTTGTTGCAAGCAGTGAATGACAAGCCTGCTGCAAGCGCCAGGCCCAATGTCAATAAATTCTTTTTCATAATATTTCTACTGGTTTTCGCTTAATCCTGCCAAATCAATGATACCAAAGATTCTGCAGGTACGGTGTAATTAATTGTAAATTCCGGATTTGAAATCGTCACGGCCCTGTCTTCATCCGTGTCGTTGCAGATCATCATGCCGATCGTATCGTCCGGATTGAGATACATGGCGTAGATGAAATCCTCAGTCTGCGGGATGCCGGAAGCCTCGATCCGCTGCGCACCTGGTTTGATTACAGAAGAAGCCTGAGCCATATTCAGCCATTGGCTGTTCTTCGTGATGGTCTTGTAATCGGAAGAAATGGTAACAGCACCGTAACAGGTAGTGCATGCTCCTCTATGCCGACTATGAGGACCTTTGTTCTCATCAAGCATGATGTTCCAGTAAGTCACGCCTCTTCCTCCCCTGGCCAGAGTTCCCCAGACAATGTTCTTGAAGTCCGACATGAGTATAGCCGGAAAGTTTCCTCCGACCACACCATCCTTGTCATAGCACCAGGTACCGATGGAAGCCTCCGTAAAATAATTTTCCTTAGCCGGCGCCTCTGCGACGATATGATCCAATTCGGAAACATGACCGCCATAACTATGCCAAGCGGCACCATCGACCCATTTCGTAGCCTCCGGATCACGATAGATATGCAATGGATACTGCTGCTGCTCAGGAATATCATCATAATTGTAATTATGATCAAAAGCAAGGATTTTCGTATCAAGTCCTGCTTTCTCGAAAGCTGGGCCAAGTACCTTCGCGAATCGGGCCTGATCCTGCCATGGCATGAACATTGAGATGGAGTTCCCTTTGTTCAGCGGTTCGTTCTGCATGGTCACGGCATAGATGTCAAAACCTAAATCCTCCATAGTCCTGATCCAACGCACGAAATACTCGGCATAATCATCATAACAGGAAGGCCTGAGCCGTCCACTTCTCCAGGAATCGAAAGGCTCCTCCGGATGGTCAACCTTCCCCTTCATCCATTTCGGACAAGACCATGGTGAGGCGATGATCTTGACATCCGGATTGATTTCATAGATTTCTTTCAAAACCGGAATCAGATACTCCTGATCTTCCGGATGGACAGCAAAATTCTCCATACCCTCCTCATCACACCAGGTATACTCGTCGCTGATACAGAAATCCGATGCTCCGATCGCGACACGGATCATGCTGGAGGCCGCATGGTCTTTGCCGAAGGTTTCCTCGAGGAAGGCCCTTCTATCGGCTGGATTCATTTTCAGAAGATTATATCCTGCCGCTGTAGTGATGGCTGTGCCGAATCCGTCCACCTCTCCATGAGTGATGGTCTTGTCATAGACAATGCGAGGTGTTCCGGCATCTGAAGTTTTTCCGGACTCGAAGACCTCTTTATCAAAAAGTCGGCTCCGGTCTATCGTAGTGACATAAGCCGTAATCTCACGGGGTTGCTGACATGACATGAAAATCAGAGCAGCCATCAGGATCGTGCCGATCTTTGAAAAATACATTTTCATTTCTTTACTTGATTTCATTTACGGTAAAATTCATTCCTGCCATTTCAAGGAAGCCTGTGATTTTGCCGGAACGGTATACCTCACATAGAAGTCAGGATTTGCAAATACAAGCGGTCTGTCTTCATCGGTATCATTGAAAATGATGACGCCGATGGTATTGTCCGGATTGAGATACATGGCATAGATGAAGTTGTTGTTCTGTTCCACACCGGTCGCCTCGATTCTTTTTGCTCCCGGACGGATGACAGAAGACGGCATCGCCATATTATACCATTGAGAATTCTTGGTTACAGTCTTGTAATCTTTAGAATTGATGGTTACTGCACCATAGCAGTTCTTGCAGCCATCCGGACTGCTGGTCGTCGGTCCTCTCTTGTCATCAAGCATGAAATTCCAGAAAGTCACTCCTCTGCCTCCTCTCCGAATATTTCCCCAGATGATATGCCTGAAATCATTCATGAAAACAGCTGGGAAATTACCTCCGAACACACCATTCTTGTCATAGCACCAGGTTCCGATGGAAGCCTCCGTGAACCAATGGTCCTTATCTGGAGCGGCCTCGACAACCTTATCCAGATTGGAGACATTTCCGGCATAGTTATGCCATGCACTTCCAGCCACCCATCTGCTTGCTTCAGGATCCTTGAAGACATTGATCGCATAATCGGTATTGTCATAATTATGGTCATATGCAAGAATCTTCGTACCGATGCCGGCTTTCTGCAAAGCTGGTCCGAGTACTTTCACAAAAGCTGCCTGATCTTCCCACGGCATATAAAGCGACATGTTGTTACCCTTATGAAGCGGTTCGTTCTGCATGGTCACGGCATAGATGTTGAAACCGAAATCCTCCATCGTCTGAATCCATCTGACGAAATATTCGGCATAATCGCCATAATGCTCCGGGTTGAGACGTCCTCCCTTCCATGAGTCATAAGGCTTTCTCGGATCTTTTTCCGTTCCTTTCATCCATCTCGGACATGTCCAAGGAGTCGCGATGATCATCACATCCGGATTGATTTCATAGATTTCTTTCAAAACCGGAATGACATATTTCGCATCTTGAGGATGAATCTTGAAATTCTCCATTCCAGGCTCGTCACACCAGGTAAATTCCTCGTTCACACAGAAATCGGAACCTCCGATGCAGACCCGGATAAGACTGGATGCAGCATAATCCTTTCCGAATGTTTCAAGAAGGATCTGGTGACGATCCTCCGGAGACATCTTCAGAAGGTTATAGCCGCTGGCTTGGGTAATTGCAGTACCGAACCCGTCCACCACACCGAGATCCGTGTTCTTGTCATAATGAATCTGGGATGGAGACATGCTCTGGCCTTTCTTGAAATCAAAGGTTGATCTGGCAAAAGTCTGACTCCGGTCAGCCTTCGTCACGAAAGCGATGACATCCTTGTCCGGCTGGGGCTGAGGCTGCGGCTGCACCGTCTCCCCCGAAACATTGTCTTTTTCCAATGGAGCGCATGCTCCCAGAAGGGAACAAAGCGCAACTCCATTGAACAAAAATCTTAAAATTTTCATATGATCCAAAACTTCAATCTATCAATAACCTGGATTCTGTACAAGGCTCGGATTGAGGTCCATCGCACTGGAAGGGACCGGAAGAATAAGATTCTCCGGCGTCAATGGAATACGATCCTGCCAATACTTATCTTTAGCATGCATTCCGTCATGAACGGCTTTGAGCTCATTGAAGCCATGACGTGCAAGGTCAAAGAAGCGGAATCCCTCGAAAGCAAGTTCAAGACGACGCTCATGAAGGACAGCATCCCTCGCCTCTTCTTTGTCCGTGAAGGCCGGAAGTTCCTTGATACCGGCTCTCTTGCGGATCTCATTGACCAGTCTGGCCGCCCCCTCAAGATCGCCCAGCTCGGCAAGAGCCTCCGCATGAAGAAGTTTGATCTCACCCAATCTCATGAGAATGATGCTGGAAGCATTGGTCGGAAGTTTGTGCATGAACGCATAAGCGGTATTCGGATAATAACCGGACCACACGCACTTATCGAAAACGATACAAGCATTCTTACGCTCCGTATCTCCTTCTTTGTCATAAGCCGCGATAAGATCACGACTCGGAGTCACCCACTTTGACCAGCCGAAATTATCGTTCGGTGAAAAAGCATTTCTGTGGAACATCATGTTCACCCAGTTACCGGACGATCTGGAAAAGGTAATCTCAAAAATAGACTCGGAAGTATTCCTTACCGCATCTGTCTCATTATATCCCCACATATCTCCATAATTGTCGACAAGCTTGTAATCCATCGCTTCGATAGCCTCACAGTGCTCTTTCACCTTGCTCCAATCTCTATGAGGTGCTTCCGCATAAGTTCGGGCAAGCATACCATGGGCAAAGGCCTTTGAAAAACGGAACTTATTCGCTGGATTTACATCCGGACAATGTTCAGCTGCAAAAGACATGTCCTTGATGATCTGTGCATGCACATCAGAAACAGGAGTCTGTGCAGGATAATAGAGATCGTATACTTCTTCAATGTTCTCAGCCGTGATTGCCGGCGGGATTGCGTTCACCAACGGAACATTTCCCCAAAGACGAGACATCTGGAAAAGAGCCCATGACTTCCAGCAGTAAGCCTCGGAAATCCACTGATCACGTTCTGCTTGAGTCAACGGATCTTCAGAATCAGCTGTCCAGACCATGACAGAGTCGATATTGCAGATGATGTTGTTGGTAAAGTTGACCTGTGCAAGGTACCATCCCCAGTCACGGGTGACATTGAAGTTCTCCGCATCGATCTTGTTGGCCTCTGCTGCAGTCACCTCCTGAGTTCCAGTAGCACCATAAGCATTGTCGGCACGGCACTCGGCATAGACAAGATAATCCATGTAACCTTTTTCCTGGATATCCTTGACCTTGTTCGCGTACAACGCATCGACCAGACCTTTGATCTCCGCTCTGGTAGAAAACTGTGAACCATTTTGGTTTTCCTCGACGATTACATTGCCCTCATTATAGCCTGTTTCCGGGAAAAGATCCAGATCGCAAGCCGTCATGACGAGCAACGAAGATAGAGCTATGGTTTTAAATATCTTTTTCATTTCAATTACTTTCTTGATCATTAAAATTCAATGTTTACTCCGAAAAGAATTGTTTTCACGCAAGGATAAGTTCCCCAATCAATACCCATGTTGGTAGCAGCGCTGTACTGACTCATTTCAGGGTCATAACCGGAATACTTGGTGAACGTCACCATGTTGTCCAATGTAATGTACGGCTGGATCTTGGAAATGTTTGCCTTCTTCAGTGCTGGAGCAGTAATGTCATAGGAAAGAGAAATGTTCTTGATCTTGAGATATGAACCATCCTCGATCCACCTGTCAGATGCTTTCAGGTTATAGGTCTCACCTGCTTTAGGAATATCTGTCTTCTGTCCAGGAACTTTCCAACGACGCTCAACATCCTTGAGCTGGTTACCACCCGTGTACATACCGACAAGTTCAATTCTGGAAGCATTGTAGATGTCATTTCCTACAGAAGAAGTCAGGAGGAAACTGAAATGAAGACCTTTCCAGCTGATGGTGTTGGTCATACCGGCAGTGAACAGAGGATTCGCGTTACCGATATAAGTCTTGTCAGAACCGTTGATCTTTCCGTCATTGTTGAGATCCTCATAGATCATCATACCTGTTTCCGGGTCAACACCATGGGATTTGAGACCCCAGAACTGAGACAAAGGCTGGCCTGGAGTCATCCTGACGATATACTCGCTGGTTGCCTCAGACGTTCTTGCGAAATAGTAAACCTGTGCGAGATTGAATTTCTCCACCTTGTTGCGGTTCATGGAAATGTTGAAATCAGTCGTCCACCTCCAGTCATTCCTGTCAATGTTCACTGAACTCAAGGCGAACTCGAGACCCCAGTTTGACATTTCTCCCTCATTTCTGTAAATGCTTGGATAAGGTTCAGGAAGAGGGACGTTCATCAGAAGGTTCTTGGTATACTTGTAGTAACCATCAAAAGTAAGATTCAATCGACCGCCGAACATGGACCAGTCAATACCGACGTTGGTCTGGGAAGTCGTTTCCCATGTCAATCCCTTGTTACCGATATTGGACTTTCCTCCGAGCGTAGGTACCATATCCGCATTCTCTGGCTTGGTCCAATCATAATATTCGACATTATAGTTCTGTACCCAAGCATAGTCGGAAAGACCGGACTGGTTACCCTGCTGTCCCCAACCGACTCTCAACTTCAGATCATCGATCCATGTCACATCCTTCATGAAATTCTCGCCGGAAATTCTCCACGCTGCAGATACTGAAGGGAAAAGACCCCATTTGTGACCTGGAGCAAGTTTTGAAGAACCATCAGCACGGAAGTTCGCCGTAATGTAATACCTGCTGTCGAAGTTATACTGGATACGAGCGAGGTAGGACATGATCGCCCATCTGCTCAATCCTTGACTCTGGCCACGGAGACCACCCTTGTTTCCGGCATTCAATCCGAAAATGGCATTGTTATGCGCCGGGGAAAGATGCGAGCGTTCTGCCCGGAGATTTTCCCACTTTGAAGTCGTTGCCGAAGTACCGGCCATCGCTTCAAAATTGTGCTTGCCTTTCCAAGTATTCGTATAGGTGAAGATATTGTCATAGACCATCCTCATATCATCACTTCTCTCATTGGAGACACGTCCATGAGTAGTTCGTCCATGGGCTGTGGCGATAGGGTCCAGAAAATTATACTTGTAGCACCATCTGCGGTCCATGGTAACCGTTGTCTTGAAATTGAAATTGTCATGGAATCTGATGATTGCATATCCGGTAAGAAGGGCACGGTCTGTCTGGGTGTAATTATCTCTGGTTCTGGCCAGATTCTCGGCAGGAGTCGTGAGATTGGCACCATAGAAGTTCGTCCAGTACCAGTTCTCTTCTCCCGGAATCTCGCTCATCGGTTTCGCATAAGTCGGAGTGTTGATGATGGACAGGACCACACCTGCACGGTTGGAACCTGTACCTGATATGATGCCGTTTTCCTTATAATGTGAATACGCAAGATTCGATCCTACCGTAATCCATTTGAAGAGCTGAGCCTCCATATTGGTCTTCACGTTGAATCTCTTGTTGTAGGCAACATCCAAGACACCCTGATCATCGGAATAACCTGCGCTCAGGTAATACTTCATTTTATCATTGGCATTGGATACAGAGATCTGATAGTTCTGGTTGATACCGGTACGGTAAGTCTCCTTGAACCAGTCTGTCTCATCCTTGAGACCATCAGGAAGGGTCGCCTTGCCAATCTCATCCATCAGATCCTTGTAACCGGCCACATCAAGCACTTCATAAGTCTTGGCGACATTGGCCAGACCGACAGAAGCATTGAAACGAATCTGCGGACCTTTGCTGGATTTACCCGTCTTTGTCGTGATCATGACCACGCCATTCGCTGCCCGGGAGCCATAAATGGCAGCAGAAGATGCATCTTTCAAGATCTGCATAGACTCGATATCCTGAGGCGAGAGATAAGCGATCGCATAACTACCAGTTCCGACCGGCACACCGTCCACGACATACAACGGATCATTTCCAGAAGAAATGGAAGAAGCGCCACGGACTCTGACCGTCATGCCGGCACCCGGTTGACCGCTGGTCTGCTGTACCGTGACACCGGCAACTTTACCCTGGATAAATCCAGAAGCTTCTGCGACCGGACGCAAGTTGATGTCATCAGTTGAAACGATAGAGACAGCCGTCGAGAGGTCTTTCTTCTTGACGGTACCGTATCCGATGACAACTGATTCATCCAGTCCGAGAGAAGTCTCCTCAACCACAACATCAATGACACCTCTGGAATCGATTCCCTCGGTTACGGTCTTGTAACCCAAAGAAATGAATTCCAATGCTGCGTCAGCAGAAAACACCGTCAAAGAATACTTACCATCGACATCCGTCGTGGTACCATTCCTTGTTCCTTTTTCCAGGACAGTAACACCGATGACCGGTTCACCGTTCTGGTCAGTGACAGTACCCTTCACAGAAAAATTCTGCGCGAGCAAAGTCGTACTGAACATCAATAAAGCTAAAACAAGATACTTTCTCATAAAATAGAAAATTTGTTATTAGTAGTTAAGTGCAACAAAACGTTATGATCGGAAAATATTCCGATTCCTTTCTTAAGGCAATTTTCAATAACAAAAATAGAAAAGAATGGAATCCAAAAATTGTGAAAAGATTCAAAAGTGGACGAAGTGGATGATGATTTCGAATATGTAATTTGATAATCAGCATATTACATCAAACATAGATCACAATTAATATAGTCCTGCACAAAGGTTGTCAAACAAGAAAAGTCGCCTTTCGGCAACTTTTCTAAGATTTTCAGGAAATGAATTCCACTTATTTCAATGTAATCTCGACCTGATCCCAGATCTTGTCAACCGCTGTTCCGACATGTAAGGTAAACACACCTGGTTCCGCCTTCCATGCGTGAGCCGACTCATCAAAGAAGCTCAAGTCGTCAGCAGAAAGTCGGATCTCCACTGTTTTCTGCTCTCCTGGCTGAAGGAAAACTTTCTTGAAACCTTTCAGTTCCTTTGAAGGTCTTGCAACAGAGGCTTCATTGTCCTGCACATAGAGCTGCACAACTTCAGCACCAGCGACATCACCAACGTTCCTGACAGTCGCACTGACAATCACCTCGTCATCAGCAGAAATTCGGGTTCTGTCTACCTTCACGCCATCCACCACAAACCGTGTATAGCTCAGACCGTGACCGAAAGCGAACAACGGCTTGACGTTTCTGGTCTCATACCATCTGTAACCGATGAATACGCCTTCCGAGTAGTACATCTCATGCAACGGCACGTCATATGCCTCAACGCCACCCATGTTTCCTTCAAGAAGTCCTGGATATTGAGCCTCTTCCTTTATAGGGCCGTCTGAATACTCAACCGGGTAAGTAAACGGAAGCTTGCCTGATGGATTGACATCACCGGAAAGGACCGCTGCAAGGCAAGTACCTGCTTCACTGCCAAGATACCAGCTCTGTACGATCGCCGGAACCTCATCCACCCATGGCATAGCCACCGGTGTACCGCTGATGTTGACAACGACAAGGTTCCTGTTGACCTCAGCCAAGGATTCGATCAATCCATCCTGTCCGTATGACAGATGATAGGTCAGACGGTCAGAATCTTCGCAATCCTGATGGTTTGCCTTGTTCAAGCCACCGATGTAGATGACCAGATCGGCCTTCGAAGCAGCTGCGACAGCATCTTCGACCAATTTCTCTGCACTACGGGACTCTTCAAGATTATCACCGGCACTCACTCCATTATAGACATTTTCCGCATCACTGACATATCCTCTCTCGAAGATGATCTGAGCATCAGCAAAACGAGCCTTGATGCCTTCAAGCGGAGATATTTCATGTTCAACTTTCAATGAAGAACTTCCGCCTCCCACAGACATCTTGCGGATGGCATTTTCTCCAACTACGAGAATTTTCTGCATTCTTGAAGCATCAACCGGAAGGATTCCGTCATTTTTCAAAAGCACGATACTTTCAGTACCTATCTTTCTGGCCGCTTCGTAATGTTCCGGTGAAGTAAATCGACCGAACGGACGGTCTGCAGACATTTCCGTACGGAAGATCAGACGCAAGATACGACGGCATTTGTCATCCAGTTCCTCGGTACCGTATTTTCCGGATGCAAGCCCTTCAAGATAAGGAGTCGCGAAAAAGTAAGAATCATACGCATTGGTCTTTCCCATGGTCAATCCATTGGTCCATGAGCCGAATTCGAGGTCAAGACCATTCCGGACAGCCTGATCCGTATCGTGCACGGCTCCCCAGTCGCTGATGACGACTCCATCAAATCCCCATTCCTTCTTCAAGATATCATTGAGAAGATAAGGATTCTGAGAACACCATATACCTTTATAAAGATTATAGGACCCCATGATCGACCAGGCATTACCTTCCTGGACAGCGGCCTTGAAAGCCGGAAGATAGATTTCATAGAGAGTACGATCATCAACATGGATATTGGACGTGTGTCTGTTGCTTTCAGCATTGTTCAATGCGAAATGCTTCACACATGCCGCGACGCCATTTTCCTGAACTCCCTGGACATAAGGAACGACCATACGTCCGGCAAGATAAGGGTCTTCACCCATATATTCGAAATTCCTTCCATTGAGTGGAGTCCTGCAGATATTCACGCCAGGACCGAGCAGCACTGTCTTTTTCCTGTATCTGGCTTCTTCGCCAATGGATTTTCCGTAAAGATGAGCAAGCTCCTCATTCCAGGTAGCGGCAAGTCCCGTCAAAGCCGGGAATGCAGTACAGGAATCACTTGTCCATCCGGCCTGATCCCATTCATCCCAGAACACTTCCGGACGAATTCCATGAGGGCCATCGGTACACCAAACTTCCGGAATGCCCAATCTCGGCACACCTGGAGAAGAAAATTTGGACTGAGCATGTGTCATGGCGACCTTCTCCTGAATAGTCATTCTGGCCAATGCGTCCTCGACACGCTCCTCTAACGGTTTATTTACATCAAGATATGCCGGTCCTTCAGAATGCGGAGCCGAGCACGATGCTAGGATCAACCCCATCCCGAAGATAGCGGTTGAAAGATAACTTTTCATATTCAATAATTTTTGCGTTACTAAAACTGAAAATTGCCGCAAGAATGAATAATGGCACTAAGATAGCACTTTTCTTTTAAAGAACATTATACTTTTATCAGAATAAAAGGCAATTCATTCTTTCCGGACAAATTTTCCCATAGACCTGGCTGCATGAAATGCTAGAAAACAAGTAGTTTTTCCCTTCCGTCATATACATATTTCATAATAAATCAGTATTTGCAATATTCATGGAATTGTGTCACTTTGCAGATGTATTAAACATTAAATGACGATTGATATGAAAACAAGCATTTATTACGGCTCCACTACAGGAACTACAGAAACCGTAGCTGGCGTCATCGCAGAAAAACTCGGACTTTCAGCAGACGCTGTACATGAAGTCAGCGAACTGGATGAAGCAGCCATCGCTGAAAACGACGTACTTGTCCTCGGAACCTCCACCTGGGGTGAAGGTGAACTGCAGGACGACTGGTACAGCGGCATTGAAATACTGAAAGGCGCAGATCTCAACGGCAAGAAGATCGCTCTCTTCGGATGTGGCGACTCCCAGTCCTACTGCGACACTTTCTGTGACGGAATGGGCCACATCTATGAGGCGCTCGAAGACAAGGGCTGCACCTTCATCGGCGCGACTTCCACTGATGGCTATTCTTTTTCCGAGTCCCATGCAGTCATTGACGGCAAATTCGTAGGACTTGCCATCGACGACATGAACGAAAGCGACATGACCGAGAATAGAATCAGCGCTTGGGCAGAAGCTATCAAGCCTGAATTAGCATAAGCATCAGATAGTTTGACATTGAACAGTTCCGGGCCGGAGTGATCCTGCCCGGATTTTTTTTGCTTGCCTGCCCCCTAAACGATACCCTCCTCTTTGCCCCCGGGGACCACGGCACAAGCCTCTATGACATATCCACACTAACTACCTATCATTCAACCGATTGCAATGCAACCCTATAAAATTCTTGTGCGCTGGTCGACAAAAAAATTACGACCACGGCACACCTCTCCACGACCAAAACTGCGATAACAGTCTGTCATTCAACAGATTGCACGACACCACTACGAAATCACCGTGCACTGGTCAAGTTACTCCTGACGGAACTTAAGGTGAAGAATCTTCCCCAACTGCTTATCTGACGCACCGAATTTGCTGATCAGATACTCTGCCAGACGCATACGGGCTTCCACATGCAATTCCAGAATATCATCCGAGCCATACCATTCTCGGCATTTCATTTTTGCGGCAGAACGGACTTCCAGATCTGACAATCCGACATGATGAGCCTCCAGTTCCAACTGCAAGATACGGTAATCCTTGGTTTTCAAGACCGTCCAGAGATACTCCTGCGGGGTCGCGAACAACTGCTCCACTTCATTCACGGCGACATAATTGCCCGGCCAGACAATTCCTGTCGAAGTCATCAGCCAATCCTCAGGCAATTCAATCCGTGATTGCAAGACCTTGCGCCTTTCACGGACCGGATAGGTCCCAAGCACCCTCAATCCATTCTTCAACTGAATTCTCTTGTCCGGATCACAGAAGTACAGCCGGGCGCTTGACCATCGGTAAGTCGAGAACAGATACCTGTAACCGGCCTGACATGGATTTCTCAGCACATAAGCGATACAATTTCTCAGATAATCCGCCTGAGCGATGAGCTGATAAGACCAGACTATCTTTTCCAATGGGGCCGAAACCTCCGTCTTGCCTCGTCGGGTCTTATAGATCAATGAGATTTCTTTCGTGAAACTGTGCATTTCATCCTCTTCGCCACGAACGACAAAATGAAAATGATTGTCCATCAAACAAAATGCAAGAATTTCGACCGGCACTCTGAAGGCAGCAAGCGCAACGATATTCATCCCGCTCCGGAATTCCTCATCATCATGGAACAAAAGATCCAGCTCAGTCCCTTTTGAACACAGATGAAAATACTTCTTCCTGAAATTGTAAGTTTTAAACTCCATCACTATCTGATTTTTACGAGGGTTCAACATAGTACCTCCGCTAAATTACTTGTCGAGAGACTGGACGGCAAATCCATTCAGACAGATTTTTACTTTTCTTAATGGATTGCACTTTTCTGAAACTGATTTTTCTTTTTTTAATGTTTACACGGCTCTTACCACCCAGTAGAACAATCGGCCGACAGGAAAGCGGAGAGAGGCGAAGGCCGGTGGAGCGATCGGCCGA
>JAHHQP010000021.1 GCA_020026355.1 Bacteroidales bacterium | reverse complement strand
TTTTGACCCGGCTTCTTCTTATTTATATAGAGATATGCAGTTATCAGAATGATCAATCTGCCTGAGGGATCTCCTTCTGAGCCTTTTCCCATTGTTCCTTGGCATATTCCTGCATATCGACCACCTCATCCTTCTCATCGACGATTTCCTGACCCAGCATGGTCTCGATCACATCTTCCATCGTGACGATACCACGAAGAGAGCCATACTCATCCAGGATGATGGAGATATGCTCCTTCTTTTCCATCAGTCTTTCCATGATATCGGAAACGGTATCCTCTTCCTTGAAAGCGACGATCGGACGTACGATCTCTTCCATACGGAGATCGAACTTGTCTTCCGCCATCTTCTCGAGCACCGTCTGACGAAGTACATAACCGATGATGTAATCGCTGTTATCCTCATCGTAGATCGGAATTCTGGAATGGTTCTTGAAATCCTCGTTGTTGTAGAAATCCTTGATGGTCATTGAACTTTCAGCCATCTCGACCACCACACTCGGTGTCATGATCTCATGAGCCGTGATCTCATCAAGTTTCAGAATGTTCTGAATCATCTTCTTCTCGTCCTTCTCGATCACATATTCCTCGGTAGCTACCGTCGCCATGGCACTGATGTCCTCACGACTGACGCTGACCTGCGATGAATTGTGAGCGATGACCTTAGTAAGACGTTCACAGAGCCATACCAACGGGAAACTGATCCAGATGATGACGTTGATGACACGCGCTGCAGGAATGGCGAGCTTTCTCCAGTAATAGGACCCTATCGTCTTCGGAATGATCTCGGAGAAGACAAGGATCAGCAAGGTGAATATCACGGAAAAGACACCGACCATCGTACTGCTGTACACCTCGGCAACCAGAGAACCGACCACAGAGGCACCGATCGTATTCGCGATCGTGTTCAGACAGAGAATGGCGGAAATAGGACGGTCAGGATTCATCTTGAGCTTCTTCAGAAGCAGTGACCCCTTGACTCCGCTTTCCTCAAGACCAGTGATATAGGTGATAGGAGTAGAAAGCAATGTCGCTTCCAGGACCGAGCACAAATGTGACAAGATCAGGGAAACGAACATTATGATGTATATTAAACCCTCTTCCATATTGTGATTATGATCGTTTCAGATGTGCGATGACAGTCGTGGAGGCGTTCACGGCGTCACCGACCTTGACATTGATTTCCGCATCCAGCGGAAGATACATGTCGATTCGAGAACCGAACTTGATGATACCGCACTGGGTACCTTTATCGGCATGACTGCCCGGTTCCGCGTAGGTGACGATACGACGGGCGAATGTTCCAGCCAACTGTTTGAACAGAATCTCTCCATATCGACTCCTGATGCCGACGGACGCATGTTCGTTCAGTTCAGATGCTTTAGGCAGGAATGCCAGCATATAGAGTCCAGGATGATATTTGTAATAGGTGACTTCTCCGCTGATCGGCCAGAAATTCACATGGACATTGAAGAAGTCCATGTACACGGACACCTGGATGACATCACGTTTGAGATACTCTCCCTCAAAGACTTTATCGACGATGACCACCTCTCCGTCAGCGACACTGGTCACGACTTCTTCCCCCGGTACGACCGGTCTCTCGGGTACCCTGAAAAAGAACAGGACAAAACCCATGATGAACATCACGGGCGCAGCCAGAAGGTAGGAAATGAAGGTATATGGAGCGGGGATGAAATACAATAGCGGAAAAGCGACTGCGATTCCGATCAGCCATACGGTCACCACTATATTGATACAATCTTTGTGAACTGTCATTTTAGTTTGAATTATTCTACAAATGTACTGAAATTACACGATTCCGACAAATCTTAATTGCAGCAGGCAGGCATGAGGTCGAACAGATGCAGGTAGATCAATGCGGTCGGAATACTGAGCAGAGCGCTGTCGAAACGATCCAGCATGCCACCATGCCCCGGCAAGGAATGCCCGGAATCCTTGATGCAGTAATGACGTTTCCATTGAGACTCGATCAGATCGCCGTAGACACCGGATACATTCATCACCGCTGCAAGCAGAATGCAGTGCAGGAGAGACATGTTCCAGAATCCCAGGTAATACAAGCACACCGCAACGACGATCGCCAGGAAGAAACCACCCCAGAAACCGACCCAGGATTTCTTCGGGGAGACGGACGGGAAAAGTTTCTTGCCATATTTCTGCCCGAGCGTTATTCCGAAAAGATAAGCTCCGACATCGGATGCCCAGACGACGAGGAACAGCGACAGGAGAAAAAGCCCGTTGAACTGTCCCAGATTCTCCGGATCCGGGAATACGGCCATATTGAACACTGACCAAGGCACCGCAATGTAAAGAAGAGCGGTGTACAGGTTCGCGAACTTGCCGAACTCAGCCTTGTCCTTCACATACAAGGAATTGATCATCACGATGAAGATCGGAAGCAGGACAAGCAGCCCGTATTTCTTCGGACACAGTCCATCCATATATAAGAAAGAGAGCACGAACATGAAGACGCCGGCAAGAATGGCGAGCAGCTGCGAGAAACGATAACGATCCTGCATCGTCATCCGCAAGAATTCACGCATCATGAATATCAGGAAAAGCAGCATGATTCCCAGAAATACATACTGGTCGATCAGCATCGCTGCCAACATCACCAAGAGGAACAAGCCTCCGAACAAAGTTCTCTTCAACAGGTTGGACATGGTCTTTCGTACAATTTCAGTGTTATTATTCCTGCTCATCAGCCGGAGCTGCGGCAGAATCGGTCATATCAGGATCTTCAGCAGGATGGACCGGAGTCTCCGCGGTATTCTCCGCAGGAGCAGCTGTCGATTCTGCAGAAACCGCAGCTCCGGCCCGAGGACCGAAGATACGTTCCAGATCGTCTGCAAATATAACTTCTTTTTCGAGAAGTAAGGCAGCAAGCCGCAGGAATCCTTCACGATTGTCATCAAGAATCTTCCGAGTCTTCTTGTGGATCTGGTCCACGAGTCCCCTCACTTCCTGGTCAATGAGCTCCGCAGTCTTCTCACTGAACGGCTTGGTCAGGTCATAACCTCTGGCCCCGGTGGAATCATAGAAGGAAAGTTCACCGACCTTGTCACTCATACCATAATACTTCACCATTCCGTAAGCCATCTGGGTCAGACGCTCAAGGTCATTCTGAGCGCCGGTAGAAGGTTGTCCGTTCACGATTTCCTCAGCCACACGACCTCCCAGCAACGCACACATCTCATCCATCATCTGATCACGGGTCATCAGAAGACGCTCCTCCGGAAGATACCACGCGGCACCGAGCGCCTGCCCTCTCGGGACAATGGTGACCTTGAACAAAGGATTCGCATGCGGCAGCAACCAGCTGACCGTAGCATGTCCGGCCTCATGATGAGCGATGGAACGTTTCTCCTCAGGAGTGATGATCTTGTCCTTACGTTCCAGTCCACCGATGATACGGTCGACTGCATCCAGAAAGTCCTGCTTGTCGATAGCCGCCTTATTCCGGCGTGCTGCAGTAAGGGCCGCCTCGTTGCAGACATTGGCGATGTCAGCACCGGAGAAGCCCGGCGTATGTTTCGCCAGGAATTCGACATCGAAATCCGGCTCCAGCTTCAAACCTTTCAGATGAACCTGGAAAATTTCCTCACGTTCCTTCAGGTCCGGCAGCTCGACATGAATCTGACGGTCGAAACGACCGGCACGAAGCAAAGCCTTGTCCAGGATATCCGCACGGTTGGTCGCCGCAAGACAGATGACTCCGGAATTCGTACCGAAACCGTCCATTTCAGTCAGCAGCTGGTTCAAGGTATTCTCCCGCTCATCATTTGAAGAGAAGCCTACGTTCTTTCCTCTGGCACGGCCCACCGCATCGATCTCATCGATGAAGACGATGCACGGGGCCTTCTCCTTGGCCTGACGGAAGAGGTCGCGGACACGGGAAGCACCGACACCGACGAACATCTCGACGAAATCAGAACCGGAAATGGAGAAGAACGGAACGTTCGCCTCTCCGGCAACGGCCTTGGCCAGCAAAGTCTTACCGGTACCCGGAGGACCGACCAGCAATGCTCCTTTCGGAATCTTTCCACCCAATGCCGTATATTTCGCAGGATTCTTGAGGAAATCGACAATCTCCATGACTTCCTCCTTTGCGCCGTACAGACCGGCTACATCCTTGAAAGTGACTTTCATGCTATCTTTCTCCGCCAGCTTACCCGGAGCCTTACCTACATTGAAGACACCGCCCGGACCGCCGGATCCACCGCCCATCTTCTGATTCATGCCGCGGAACATCAGGAACCACAGCCCCAGAAGCAGCAACGGGAAGAGCAGCCACTCGAAGACACCGCCCCAGATATTGTCACGCTGTTCGACTTCGATCCTTACCGGCTTCATATGCCGTACAGTCAGGGAATCATTCAATGCTCCGAACTGTTCTTCAGCATCGAAACTGCCGGAAACAAGAAAGGTCAGATGGGGAGAAGCCGGAGGAAGGGTAACATTGTTCTCTTCCTGATATTCCTTCACGGCATCCGGTTCCAACGTGACCAGCCCCTGGAATTCATTCCTGACAAAAGTGATCTCCTTGATATCCCCCTTGAGGAACATCTGCTTCACATGATCCCAGTTCACCTCTCGCGGTGCCGGTGCGCTCTGATCGAAAAGCATCCAGATGATGACACCGACCAGAATCATGTAGAACCAGGAAAAACGGAAACGTACTGTCTTTATCTCTTTACTCATAGTCTTTATTCAGCGTCTTTGAATTCATATTTTTCCGCATCAGCCCAGAGATCCTCCAAACGGTAGAATTCTCTGTACTCTGTCTGGAAGACGTGGACGACGATGTCGCCGTAATCCAGGATAACCCAGATGGCATTGTCCTGTCCTTGGCTCCTGAGCACCTTTCGGCGGCACTTCTCGATCATACGATCCTCCACGTTGTCCGCGATGGCCACGACATTGGTCGTCGAATCTGCATGACAGACGATGAAATAATCAGAGATGGCGGTTCCTACAGGTCTGAGGTCCAGTGCTACGACATCCTGACCTTTCTTTTCGAGCATAGCGTCAGCTATGACCTTGATTTCTTCGATATTCATATATTACTGTTGATTTCCTAGATTTTTGTCTAAATTAGCAGACAAATATAAGCAAATTCTACACCAATGAGAAAAATAGGAGAGATTATATGGATGGACCAGGTCGATTCCACCAATAATATGGCAAAATGTCATATCGACGAAATTCCTGACATGACAGTACTTTCCGCTCACTGTCAGACCGACGGCAGAGGTCAGCGCGGCAACCGCTGGCTGACCGCTTCCGGAAAGAACCTCACCTTCAGTCTGATTCTGAAATCCGCACCTGGAGAAAGGAATTCCATCGCTGCCACGGACCAGTTCGTCCTCTCGGAAATGATTGCGGCCTCATTGGTAGAAACTCTGGGAAACCACGGACTGCACGCCAAGATCAAGTGGCCCAATGATATCTATGTAGGAGACCGTAAGATCTGCGGCATCCTCATTGAAAACACTCTGGCCGGGAAATACCTCACCAGCTCCGTCATCGGAGTCGGACTGAACGTCAACCAGCTGGAATTCGATGCCAGCATCCATCCGGAAGCCACCTCCATTGCCCTGGAGACCGGACAGGAAACCGTGCTGGAAGAACTCCTTGAAGAACTGCTCGACACGGTACGGCTGTACACCCGATTTCTGGACAATCCGAATGAATACCACAAGCTGGACCGGATTTACAACGGCTTCCTCTACCGCAAGGATGAAGAGCACAGCTACCGGATGAAAGCCAACGGAAAGACCTTTGACGGCACGATCCGCAGTGTCGGCCCGACCGGTCTGCTGCGTATGGAAATGAATGAAGGCGAAACCCTGGAGTTCGCCTTCAATGAAATTTCATATGTGATCTGATTCTACTCTCCCCTCATCGCACGGATGACTGCGGCAGGATCCTCGGCCTTGAACACCGCGCTTCCCGCAACCAGAATCTCTGCACCGGCCTCGACGAGCGCCGCGGCATTGGCTGCAGACACTCCCCCGTCCACCTCGATCGCGCATGTGCAACCGATACGGTCGATCTCTGCTTTCACGCGACGTACCCGGTCATAGGTTTCCTCGATGAATTTCTGTCCGCCGAAACCGGCGAAGACAGACATGATGAGCACGAAATCCACCTGTGCGAGATAAGGAAAGAGACGCTCCACCGGAATGTCCGGATTGATGGCGATACCGGCCTTCATCCCTGCTGCATGGATCTGTTCCACGACAGCTGCAGGATGCTCTGTCGCATCGAGATGGAAACTCAGCATATCAGCACCGGCTGCGGCGAAACGCTCGACATATTTCTCCGGATGCACGATCATCAGATGGGCATCCATCGTTTTCCGCGCCTTACGGGCAATCGCCTCGACGATCGGAAAACCGTAAGAAATGTTCGGCACAAACACCCCGTCCATGATATCCAGATGAAAAACGTCCGCATGGGCATTCACCATCTCCACATCCCTTTCGAGATGCAGGAAATCAGCGGACAGGAGAGAAGGAGCGATCTTTACCATAAGCCTGCTTTATCTGAAATTCACGACAACATCGACGAGCAATGCCACGAACTTGTCCAATGAAGCCAGGTCAAGCCGCTCTCCAGGAGCATGCACGCCTCTCAAGGTTGGACCGAAGGAAATCATGTCGAGATCAGGATACTTGTCCAGGAAAAGGCCGCACTCCAGTCCGGCATGAATGGCCCTGACGACCGGTTCTACGCCGAAAAGCTTCTTGTAGGAAGCGACGCTGGCATCCAGGATCCGTGAATTGAGGTTCGGCTTCCAACCCGGATATTCAGATTCGTGGGTAACCTCGGCTCCGGCAAGCAGGAAGCAAGCCTCGACCTTGTCCCCTGCCATTCTGCAGGCAGAGGCTATGGAACTTCTCTGGCTGGTTCCTACCCTGAACTTGCCGGCTTCCGGCATCTTGATGGAAGCCAGGTTCGTGGAAGTCTCCACCAGTCCCTTGATGTCCGGACTCATGGCAAGTACACCGTGAGGAGCTGCTGCCATTGCCCTGACGATTCGCTGAGTATCATCCAGTGAAACGGTCTTTCCGACATCCTGCTTGGTGATCTCGGCCTCCAGAGCGAAGGAGAATCCGAGTGCCGGTTCTACCGTAGCATACTCGGCTTTCACCTCTTCCGCGAAGGCCTTGAAATCGGCCTCCATGCCAGCGGCATCCGCTACAGCGAGGATACAGTGAGCCTCACGGGCGATTGCGTTTCTCTTGTTGCCGCCTTCCAGTTCGATGATGCGGAAATTACGGTCGAGCTGAGTATAAAGGAAACGGGAAATGATCTGAACCGCGTTGGAGCGGCCTTTATCGATGTCGTCACCGCTATGACCACCCTGACCGCCGAAGACTTTCAGGGTCACGAGCTTGTCATTCTCCGCGATATCCTCCGTCCAGTAATTGAAGACGGCTGTCGTATCAAGACCGCCGGCACAACCGACGAAGAGTTCACCCTCATCCTCTGAATCAAGGTTAATGAGGTGCTTTCCTGAAATGAAATCCGGTTTGAGCGCGAACGCGCCATCCAGACCGGTCTCTTCCGAAACCGTGAAAAGGCACTCCAGCCTTCCGGTCGGAAGATCACTTTCCAGCAAGGCAAGCTCGGAAGCGCATCCGATACCGTCATCAGCACCGAGTGTCGTATCTTTGGCAATCATCCAGCCGTCCTCGATCACATACTTGATCGGATCTTTGGTGAAATCATGCTCGACACCGGCATTCTTCTCGCAGACCATATCGGAATGGGACTGAAGAACGATGGTCGGTACATTTTCGAAACCTTCTGCGGCTTCTTTTATGATAAGGACATTACCGATTTCATCGGTGTGGCACTCCAAAGAATGAGTGCGGGCGAAATCCTGAAGAAAAGCGATGATCTTCTCCTCATGTCCAGACTCCCTAGGAACCTTCGTGATTTCTTTGAAAATTGAAAGTACTTTAGCTGAATCCATAACCTGTGTTATCTGCGTACAGGCACCAGCATTTTCTCAATATCATTCACATACTGCCTGAATGTCTTGTCAGTAGACATCAAGTTTGATACTGTAGTACAAGCATGAAGCACTGTAGCGTGGTCTTTACCTCCTGTTTCCGAACCGATGACAGACAAAGAGCACTTCACCAGCTGACGGGACATGTACATGGCGATCTGCCTGGCCTGTACGATGGCACGTTTTCGACTCTTGGACAAGAGCGTATCTCTGGTAATGCTGAAATAGTCACAGATCACTTTCTGGATCTTGTCAATGGTAACGTCAGTCTGACCGGTTCCGACGATTTTTGCAGTCACCTGCTCAGCCATCTCGACAGTGATCTCCTTATGAGCCAATGTAGAATTAGCGATCAATGAGATCAATGAGCCCTCAAGTTCCCTGAAGTTCGACTTGATGCGGGTAGCGAGGAAATGGAGCACATCCTCCGGAAGTTCGACGCCCTCTCTGAAACTTCTGGCCTTCAACATGGACAGACGGGTCGCGAAATCCGGTTTTTCCAATTCCACGGAGAGGCCCCACTTCAATCGGGACAGCAGACGCTCCTCGAAATTCTGAAGATCGGCCGGAGCGCGGTCTGAAGTGAAGATCAGCTGTTTTCCAGACTGGTGGAGATGGTTGAAAATATTGAAGAACGCATTCTGGGTTCCCTGACCGATAAGGTCCTGGATATCATCGACGATGAGGACATCCATCTTGGAATAGAACGCAAGGAAATCCGTAAGTTTGTTGTGCACACCGGCCGCATCCATATACTGGGTCTTGAAACGGTTGGCCGGGACGTAGAGAACGACGAGATCAGGATACCTCTCCTTGATGGAGATACCGATCGCCTGTGCGATATGGGTCTTACCTAAACCTGGACCTCCGAAAAGGAAGAGCGGGTTGAACGGTGTCTTGCCCGGTTTTTCAGAAATGCTCTCTGCAGCGGTGAAACCCATCTTGTTGCACTCGCCGATGACGAGGTTGCTGAAACAGTAGACCGGATTCAGCTGCGGATTCACCTGCACTCTTCTCTGCACGCCCGGAAACACGAACGGACCGGGATTGGAAGCAGGAGAAGTATTCACGGAAATGGAACGATTGATCGGCGCGTTTCCATGAACGGCAGGATAACGGAGAGCCGGCTGATTGGAGACCGGTCTCACGACATAAACCAACTTCGCATCGGCACCGATCTCTTTCTTGAGTGCAGCTTTCAGCACATCGAGGTACTCGCTCTCAAGATATTCACGGAAGAATTCGGTAGGAACTTCAACAGTCAATGTAGAGTCTTGCAGAGCGACAGGTCTGATCGGCCGGAACCACACGTCAAACTGTTTGGTTCCGATATTGTTGCCGATGAAAGTCAAGCAATTGTTCCACACTGAAATATGTTTTTCCTGAATCATTGATAGAGTTAGTTTACGATAAAATACATTTCCCGAAAAGGATTACAAAGATGAGGAAAAAATTGTTATAAAAAACCTGAAAACGACTTGTTTATTTATATTAATTTACTTGTAGCACAGAAGGCATCTATTTTTAATGAAACTACAAGATGTTGATTCACAGATATTTAAAAAGATTCAAAACCGTAACGTTCACATCTCACAGCAAGTTACAATTTTGAATCTTTCTATTTTAAGTTTTACACCGTTCCTGTTGATAACTGATTCAGAACACGGAAATCCTCATGTATTTCTTCGGATTCTCCTGCATTTTCCTTACCAGATCGGTCAGGTTCACGACCAGGCTGTCCACGGAATCATAAAGCTGTCCATCCTTAAGCACCCGTCCTATGGTTCCTTCCGGATTCTGGATTTCTTTCAGAAGCTGGTTCAATGAATCCAGCGTCGCTCCGAGATCCATTTCCTTGACCTCAGCAGTGATGTCGCGAACATTGACCATGGCAGAATCCGCAGAGCTGACTACGGTTCCCAGCTGCTCGGACAATGTGGAGAGACCGCTGATGAAACTCTCCACTTCCGGCATCTTCCTTTCCATCCTTCCGGAGACTTTCTCCAAATGAGCCATCATCGCACGAGCGTGCTTCAACGTACGGCCGATATCCTCCTTGGTTTCCTCGCACAGGACATCATTCACATTGCCCAGAAGTTCATTGACCTGAATGAAGGCTGAAGAAAGGCCTTCCATCAACGGACCGATGTGCTCGGACAAAGAGGCGATCAGATCCCCGTCGAGTCCGGATACCAGTTCTCCCCCATCTTCCAGAAGTTCAGAAGAAGAACCCAGATCGATACGAGTTCCTTTTCCGCCCATGATGTCCGTACTGCAGATGACGAGACGGGAATCTTTCGGAATTCTGAACTCCCTCTTGACGGAACAGGTGACGACGAAATCATCCCTGTCACGATCATATTCCACATCCGTGACGGCGCCGGCCTTGAAACCGCGGACCGTAAGCGGAGCTGCCGGAAGCAGACCGTTGACATTTTCGAACCTGGCCACGACATCCATTTCCTGGTTGAAGAGATCCTTACCTCTCAAAAAATTGATGACAAAGAAAGTGAGCGCCAGGACAATGACCACAAAGGCGCCGATCTTGAATTCTCTACTGAATTTCATACACTACTAATTAATCCTTTTAACCACATTTCCTTCGACCTTGACCACGAAACATCCGGGGAACCGGGCCTTCACTCGTTCACGGTACGCCTTGGCATTTTCCAGGTCTTCGGATATACCTATAATATATTTATACACATTACCTGATTTCACGGCCCGATGCGGATGTCCTTTGAAAGACGGATCATCGGCGGCCAGCTTCCGGCCCAAGGTCATGACCTGCACTCCATAATAAGAAGTTGCAGAAATCCCGGCCAGCTCCTTTTCGGACTGCTCACCGGAAAGCACGGCAGATTCCTCAGCCAAGGCCTTGCTCAAATGCTCATTGCCGTCCGCATCGATCTGCACACTGCTGTCATACATGGTCTTGTACTCCTTGAAGGCCTGAAAAAGCTGACGTGCAATCTGATCTTTTCCAGACTCGCTGCGCATGACGGCCAGGTCATTCCTGTTCGAGATGAAACCGATTTCTATGAGCGCCGCCGGCATCTTGGTCTTCCACAGGACATAGAACGGATCCTGCCAGACTCCTCGGTCTCCCTTGATCGGTCCGCGCGCCAGCTGACGGTGCACACAAGAGGCGAAGAGCAGACTCTGCTCATAGTAAGCATTGGACATCAGATTGAAGAAGATGTAAGATTCCGGATTGCTGGGATCGAAGCCTTCATACTTCGTGGAATGATCCTTCTCCAGCAGGATAACCTCATTCTCCCTGCGGCAGATATCGGAGTTGTACGAGAACAGGTCCCTGTTCTTATCCCTTGACTGCCCCAGGATATGGACGGAGAAGCCGTTCGGCTTCGTGGAATTGACGGCATTGACATGAATGGAAATGAAAAGCCCGGCATTATTGCGGTTAGCGATCTGCGCGCGGTTGTTCAAAGTCACGAAGACATCCGTCGTACGAGTATAGACAACCTTGACCTCCGGATAGGCTTCAT
The DNA here is from genome assembly GCA_020026355.1 of Bacteroidales bacterium. GTDB lineage: Bacteria > Bacteroidota > Bacteroidia > Bacteroidales > UBA932 > Cryptobacteroides. The sequence continues at coordinate 26,641 of JAHHQP010000021.1, read as the reverse complement.
TGATAAGCTTGCCCAACTTTTTGACGACACTCAGCGTGATGTTCTTCTCCGTCGTCTTGCGATCCGCACTGATGCAGCCGGAATCATGGCCGCCATGACCAGCATCCAGAACTACCGTATTGAGTTTCAGCACGTCCCCATCCGCGGAAGCAGAAGCTGCAGCAAGAGACACCGGGCCGGCAAGAGTGGCCAGAAGCAGGAAAGCTGAAACGAAACAGTTGCGTATGTGTGAAATCGTTTCCATTTATATTGTCCTCAATTTTGCAATAATTGAAATTAGTCTTAAATTTGCCGGATGCAAAATTACGATTTTTTTGCAAGAAGAAGAATAATAGTTGATGTCCAAATATAATTTCGGTAAATACAGAGCTCTCACAAGAACGGTATTGCTGGCACTATGCATTCTGCTGGTGCCGCTTATGAATGTCTGGGCTCAGCAGGATGACCGGAAGGCTCAGCGGAAGAAAGGACGTCAGGAGAAAATCATCTCCCAGTTCGTTCCCAAGGACACCACATCCGCGAAAGAGCCGCTGGACAGCCTTGCCGCCGACAGCCTCAGAGCTCATGCGGATTCACTCCATAAGGCTGATTCGCTTTTCCAGAAAGATTCCCTGGACCTGCTCGGGAAAAGTTCCCTGGACTTCCCGGCCTTCACCGCCGCGAAAGACTCCATCATTGAAGATTTCTCGAACGGCAAGAAGATCCTATATTATTACGGAGACGTTTCCGTCACTTACGGCGACATGAAGCTGACAGCTTCCTATATGGAATATGATCTGGACAGAAACACGCTCTATGCAAAAGGAAAGACCGATACCGCCGGCGTGCAGACCGGAATGCCGGTCATGGAGCAAGGTGGAAAGACCTATTCCATGGAAGAAGTCCGTTATAACTTCAACACACGGAAAGCCCGCATCACGAACATGATCACCCAGGAGCAGGAAGGTATCCTGCATGGACAGAACATCAAGATGATGCCGGACAAATCCATCAACATCACGAAAGGAAAATATACGGTCTGCGACTGTGAACATCCGCACTACTATCTGCACCTGACCGCTGCGAAAGTCATGACCGAACCTTCCCAGAAGACAGTTTTCGGTCCGGCCTATCCAGTCATCGAGGATGTACCATTGCCGATCGGACTTCCGTTCGGCTTCATCCCGAAGAAACCGGACCGCGCCTCCGGTATCCTGTTTCCGACCTTCGGTGAAGAGATTTCCCGTGGTTTCTTCATGAGAGACGCCGGCTTCTATTTCGTATTGGGCGACTATTTCGACCTTTCCGTGACCGGTGACATCTACACCCTCGGTTCATGGGCTGTCGATGTCAACTCCAGGTACAAGGTGAACTACAAGTGCAACGGTGGATTCTCATTGACCTATTCCAACGACCAGACTGGCGAGAAAGGAAGTTCCGACTTCTTCCAGACCAGGAACTTCGCGGTCCGCTGGAACCACTCTCAGGATTCAAAAGCACGTCCAGGAACCAGTTTCAGCGCTTCCGTGAACTTCTCCAGCCCGTCGAACAACCGGTACAACTCCGTCAACGTGGAAGAAGCGCTGCAGAACCAGATTTCCTCCTCCATTTCCTACTCGAAGAACTGGAACGGCAAGCTGAACCTGTCCATCAACGCCCTGCACAGCCAGAACTCGAAGGATAGTTCCTACTCCTTCACGCTGCCTAACCTGACCTTCTCGGTCAGCCGTCTCTATCCGTTCAAACGGAAAAACAGAGTCGGTAAGGAGAAATGGTATGAGAAATTCTCCTTCGGTTACAACACGACCTTGCAGAACAGAATCAATTTCAAGGCTTCCGAATTCGGACAGCCGGGTTTTGCAGACAAGTTCCAGAACGGAATGACCCACAGTTTCCAGATAGGACTTCCGAGCTTCACGCTCTTCAAATACATCAACATCAACCCGAGCGTCAGCTACGGTATGAACTGGTTCTTCCGCAAGAATCAGATCGACCCGCATTACAACGAGGAGACGAACCGGGTTGAATTCGAGAAAGGAAAACAGTTCGGCGCCTTCGGTGCGACACATAACTATTCGGGAAGCATTTCATTGAACACCCGTATCTACGGTCTGTTCAATTTCGGAAAGCACCGGAAACTTCAGGCGATCCGACATGTCATCTCCCCTTCGGTCTCCTTCAATTTCTCCCCGGAAAAAGCCAAGCACTTCAACGGATGGAGAACCTACACCTACATTGACAAGGACGGCAAGGAAAGGAGCATGGACTACAACATCTGGCAAGGCGGACTCAACTCCGTCCCTGGAAAGGGAAAGACCGCCAGCATGAACGTCTCCATCGGCAACAACTTCGAAGCGAAGGTCAGAGATCTCCGCGACACGACCGGTACCGGTACGAAGAAAGTGAAGCTCATCGACCAGCTGAACCTGAACATGGGCTACAACTTCCTGGCGGACTCCTTGAACCTGAGCAATCTGGGAATTTCCCTCTCTACCTCCATCTTCGGGAAACTGGGCTTGAGCGGAAACTTGAATTTCGATCCTTACGCCGTCGATGACCACGGAAGGAAATGCAACAAGTTCGCCATCCAGATGCATCAGGGTCTCATGCGACTGACGAATGCGAACCTTTCGCTTTCCTACTCCATTTCCGGTGAAGGCAAGATCGACGGAAACGACGGTACGAAAGGTGCCGGTGGTGCAGGGAGCCCTGCAGACCACTATACCCGTATCTACTACCATCCGATCACCGGAGAATACATTCCGGGAGGTTGGCTGTACTACATGAATCCGAACGTTCCCTGGTCTTTCAACTTCAACTATTCCTACAGTTACAGCCGTTCCTACCAGTATTCCAACGGACAGCTGATCACGAAGAACAACCATACGCAGACCTTAGGAATCTCCGGAAACGTGAAACTGACCCCGAGAATGGCCATCAACCTGACCACCAACTTCGACCTGATGGCCTTGAAGATGACCACGACGCAGATCAGCGCCACGTATGACCTTCACTGCTTCAACATCGCGATATCCTGGATTCCGAACGGACGTTGGGAATCCTGGAGTTTCAGGATAGCCGCCAATGCCGCGGCACTTGCGGACCTGTTGAAATTCAAGAAGAGCAGTTCTTACTGGGACAACAATTATTGATTTCGAGGACGAAACCACTGATCCTGGAGAGGCTGATGGAAGCGGTTGTGGAATGGTATAAAATTTGTATTAATCTTTGTACTTTTAATTAGATTTTATTACATTTGCAGATGTCAACGTCTGAATTGACAAATGCACAATCTTTTCAAATCTGCCTCATCAGGCAGTCACTTTGTTTAGAATAATATGTTTACATCCTATGCATACAATTTTCGATCTGAAGAAAATGGACATGGAAGCACTCCAGTCATTGGCGGAGACTTTGAATGTCAAGAACTTCAAGAAAATGGAAAAAGACGATCTTGTCTATGCCATTCTTGATGAAGAAGCCAGTCAAAATGCAGTCCATGCCCCGGAAAAGCCTTTGAAAAAGAAAAGAGGCCGTCCTTCAAAAGCAGAAACCGCTGCAAACGCTGCAGAGAAGACTGCAAATGAAGAAAAACCGGCAGCAGAGAAACCTGCCGCTGAAAAGAAGACCACAGCACACAAAAGTACTGCTGCCAAGAAGGGAACGAAAGCAGCCCCTGCTGAAAAGATAGATGAACCGGCAAGCCAGGAAGCCGCAGCTGCCGAAGAGCAGACACCGGGAACAAAGGCAGAAGCCAAGAAACCAGCTGCAAAACGCACTCGCAAGCCGAAGACGAAACCGGCTGAGACAGCCGAAGAAGCCAAAGAAAAGAAAGAGGTTCCTGCCACGGTACCGGCAGCAGAGAAGAAACCGATAGAGCCTCTGGACAAGGCTACTCAGGAAGCCATCGAGAAAGCGACCGCGAAGGCTGCCCGCAAAGCAGCGGAACAGAACGCTGAAAAGCCTGCGGAGAAAGCGGAAGGCGAACAGAAAGAGCCGACTGAGGTCCCTCAGCAGCAGAAGACGAAACGTGCAAGGATCCAGAAAGCTCCACAGGAAAGCGCGAAAGTGGAGAACAACGAACGCAAAGAAGAAAACAGACCGGAGAAACGCAATCCGCAGTTGCCGAAAGTCGAATTCGAAGGCGTAGTGGAAGCGACCGGTGTCCTGGAAATCATGCCGGACGGCTACGGTTTCCTCCGTTCCTCAGACTATAATTACCTGAACTCCCCGGATGACATCTATGTCTCCCAGAACCAGATCAAGAGCAACGCGCTCAAGACCGGAGATACCGTGACCGGAGAAATCCGTCCTCCGAAAGAAGGCGACAAATATTTCCCGCTGGTCAGAATCAAATACATCAACGGACGCAAGCCTGAATTCATCAGAGATCGTATTCCGTTCGATTTCCTTACCCCACTCTTCCCGGATGAAAAATTCAATCTCCTCGGCAACGGACACAACGACATGTCGTGCAGGATCGTGGACCTCTTCACCCCTATCGGTAAAGGTCAGCGCGGTCTGATCGTAGCACAGCCGAAGACCGGTAAGACCATGCTCCTCAAATCCATCGCCAATGCGATCGCCGACAACCATCCGGAAGTCTACATGATCGTACTGCTCATCGACGAGCGTCCGGAGGAGGTGACCGACATGGCCCGCAGCGTCAAGGCTGAGGTCGTAGCGTCTACCTTCGACGAGCCGGCAGAACGCCACGTGAAAGTAGCGAACATGGTACTGGAGAAAGCCAAGAGAATGGTAGAATGCGGACATGATGTCGTCATCCTGCTGGATTCCATCACCCGACTCGCACGTGCTTACAATACCGTACAGCCGGCTTCCGGAAAAGTCCTTTCCGGAGGTGTGGATGCCAATGCGCTCCACAAGCCGAAACGTTTCTTCGGAGCTGCCAGAAACATCGAGAACGGAGGTTCACTCACGATTCTGGCAACAGCCTTGACCGAGACCGGTTCCAAGATGGATGATGTGATCTTCGAGGAATTCAAAGGTACCGGTAACATGGAACTCCAGCTGGACAGAAGACTCGCCAACAAACGTATCTTCCCGGCCGTGGATGTCACCATGTCAAGTACACGTCGTGATGATCTGCTCTATGACGAGAAGATCGCTTCCAGAATCTGGATCATGCGTAAATTCCTGGCGGAGATGAACTGCATCGAAGCGATGGAACTGCTCCAGAACCGGATGAACCGTTATCCGACGAACGAAATGCTCCTCCAGATGATGGACAAGGATGATGATCTGAAATAAGACATTCCCTATAATAGAAAGGGTGCGATCAAATGATCGCACCCTTTCTTCTTTCTATCAGGAACCAGTCGGTTTCTATCCTGTCATATACGGGATAGTTCCGTCTCGGGAACGACGACACGGAGACTTTCTGGGTGTATCTTTACGGAAAGTTCAGGACCGGATACCCAAGGCTCCCCATCGAAATGAGCTTCCATGCCCGGACTCGCTCCTCTTTTATCTTCTTTCCCAGGCACCTCCGGCAGACAGAAGACCTCTGCCCTTGCGCAACGGATGATTTCCACATCCGGATTCCGGTCGAAACGATAGCCCAGAATCTGTGAGGGCATGATGATGGCGTGAAGGAGCTGTATCGGATGGATGATGACCAGATCCATCATTCCATCCTTGACCGAGGCATGCGGAGCAACATGAAAATTATTGCCCCACTGGTTCGCATTGGCAAAGGTGATGACGAAAGCCCGGCGGATTATCTCTTCCTTTTCAGTCTTGATACGGTACCACCTGGGTTTATAAGTGAAATATTCAGCAATGGATTTCTCCACATAGGTCGCCAGTCCTCTGGTTCCGGCCTTCGTATATTCGCTGCAGACCCGAGCATCGTAACCGATTCCGGCAGTGCAGAAGAACGGAATCCCGTTCAAGCTCGCCGAATCTGCTACTGTGACAAAGTCCGCATTGATCAGTTCAATGGCCGACTTCAGATTCATCGGGATGCAGAGATGTCGAGCCAGTCCGTTGCCGGAGCCGCAAGGGATGATGCCCAAGGCTGCTGAAGTTCCGAGAAGTGCCTTGGCGACCTCATTGACCGAGCCGTCTCCGCCGACAGCGACCACGATATCCGCCCCTTCCTTGACCGCAGAATCAGCCAAAGCAGTCGCATGACCCGCATACTCCGTATAGCGGATCTCCGTCATGAACCTTGACTTGTCAATATACTTTCCGATCGCTGCGACGACCTTCTCTTTACGGACGCCACCAGCGATCGGATTAATGATAAATACGAGTTTCTTCATCTTACGGACAGATAGACCGGTGATCAGCCGATCAATACTGATCCCAGCTCTTGATCTGGATATCATCAACATCCATTGAACAGAATGCACGGATGAAGGCAGTAGCCAGACGTGCGTTGGTGATCAACGGAATGTTGTAGTCGATGGCAGCACGGCGGACCAGATATCCGTTCGTCAACTCCCTGTGCGTAAAGTTCTTAGGAATATTGATGACCAGATCGATCTCCTTGTTCTGCACCATCTCGACTGCATTGCGGTATTTACCGGCAAGTTCAGGATTCTGGAGATCCTCCGGCCAGATGATCCTGGTGGCAGGAACTTCATTCTCGACGAGATAGCGCTGCGTACCGGCTGTCGCGAAGAGTTTGTAACCTTTGCTGACCAGCAGCCGGCAGGCATTCAGGAGATCTGCTTTCTGCAGTGCGTCACCGGATGAGATCAGGATATTCTTTTTCGGTATGCTGTAGCCGACAGACATCAATGATTTGAGCAGAGCCTCGTTGAAATCGTCACCGATACATCCGACCTCACCGGTAGAATGCATGTCGACACCGAGTACCGGGTCAGCCTGCTGCAGACGGGAGAAGGAGAACTGTGAAGATTTGATGCCGACATAGTCCAGGTCGAAGGCGGACTTGGCCGGAGCTGCAGGCTTGAGGCCGAGCATGGCTTTCGTCGCCAGTTCGATCATGTTGATCTTCAGGATCTTGGATACGAACGGGAAGCTTCGTGAAGCACGGAGGTTACATTCGATGACCTTGATGTAGTTGTCTTTCGCCAGGAACTGGATGTTGAAAGGACCGGTGATTTCCAAAGCGGAAGCGATCTTCTTCGCGATCTTCTTGATCCTGCGGACGGTCTCTACATAAAGTTTCTGCGGCGGGAACTGGATGGTCGCGTCACCGGAATGGACACCGGCGAACTCGACGTGCTCTGAGATTGCATAAGCGATGACTTCACCACCGTCAGCGACTGCATCGAACTCGATCTCCTTGCAACGCTGCATGAACTCGGAGATGACGACCGGATGCTTCTCGGACACTTCTGCAGCCAGACCGAGGAATTCACGAAGTTCCTCATGGTTGTAGCAGACATTCATCGCTGCACCGGAAAGCACGTAGGATGGTCTTACCAATACCGGGAAGCCGACTTCGTCGATGAACTTGTCCACCTCATCGAAGGTGCTGAGCTCTTTCCACTTCGGCTGGTCGATTCCGAGCTTATCGACGATGGAAGAGAACTTGTTACGGTCCTCAGCCTTGTCGATGCAGGAAGCTTTCGTACCGAGGATGCTGACACGATGCCTGTCCAGTCTGAGTGCCAGGTTGTTCGGGATCTGACCTCCGACGGAGACGATGACTCCATGCGGATTTTCCATCTCATAGATATCCATGACCCTTTCGAAGGTCAGTTCATCGAAGTAGAGACGGTCACACATGTCATAGTCCGTAGATACGGTCTCCGGATTATAGTTGATCATGATACCCTTGTAACCCTGTTTGCGTACGGTCTGAAGCGTATTCACGGAGCACCAGTCGAACTCGACGGAGCTACCGATACGGTAAGCACCGGATCCCAGGACAATGACAGAGTTCTGCTGTCTGCCATCTGCAGCCAGTTCGCTCTCGATATCATTCTGCTCTCCACCGTAAGTCAGGTAGAGGTAGTTCGTCTTGGCTGGATATTCACCGGCCAAGGTATCGATCTGCTTGACGACCGGACGGATATAGTTGGCGTTCCTGAAAGCACGGATGATATCTTCCGCTTCTTCCAGATCCATGTTGTTCTTGTAGACTGCAAGCGCGATCTGGACATCGGAGAAGCCCTGGATCTTCGCTTTCTTCAGCAATTCGAGCGGCATCTCCTCGATATGCTCGTGCTGCTGCATTTCCTTATAAGTATTGACGATGCCCTGCAGCTTGTTCAGGAACCAGAGATCGATCTTCGTCAAGTCATGGATCTGCTCTACGGTATAACCGGCCTGAAGTGCCTTGGAGATGACGAATACACGGTTGTCGGTCGGCTCATGAAGAGCCTTGTCGATGTCATCGACCTTGAGTTCCTTGTTGCCGACGAAACCATTGGCTCCCTGACCGATCATACGCAGACCTTTCTGGATGATCTCCTCGAAGTTGCGGCCGATCGCCATGACCTCACCGACGGATTTCATGGAAGAACCGATATTTCTGGAGACTCCATTGAACTTGGAAAGGTCCCAGCGCGGGATCTTGGCCACTACATAGTCCAATGCCGGCTCGAAGAAGGCTGGAGTTTCCTTGGTGACGGAGTTCCTGATGTCGAAGAGGCTGTAGCCCAATCCGATCTTGGCAGCGACGAAAGCAAGCGGATAACCGGTTGCCTTGGAAGCGAGGGCGGAAGAACGGCTCAGACGCGCATTGACCTCGATCACATAGTAATCCATTGACTTGGTGTCATAGGCATACTGCACGTTACATTCACCGACGATGCCGAGGTGACGGACCATCTTGATGGCCAGTTCCTTCAGATGGTTGCACTCCTTGGCGCTGAGGGTCTGGGTCGGAGCGACCACGATGGACTCACCTGTATGGATGCCGAGCGGGTCGAAGTTCTCCATATTACATACGGTGATGCAGTTGTCGTAGCGGTCACGCATCACTTCATATTCAATCTCTTTCCATCCTTTGAGGGATTTCTCCACGAGCACCTGCGGTGAGAAGGAGAAGGAGCTTTCGCAAAGGGTCACGAGCTCTTCCTCATTGTCACAGAAACCGGAACCGAGGCCTCCGAGGGCGTAAGCCGCACGGACAATGACCGGATAGCCGAGTTCCTCTGCCGCTTTCTTCGCATCCTCGACCGTCTCGACGGCATGGGAGCGGATCGTGTTCACATTGATCTGGGCCAGTTTCTCATTGAAACGCTCACGGTCCTCAGTATCCATGATCGCCTGAACAGGAGTACCGAGCACCTTGACATCATTGGCCTCAAGCACACCACTGCGGAAAAGTTCGACACCGCAGTTGAGCGCGGTCTGACCTCCGAACGAGAGGAGAATGCCCTGCGGCTGCTCCTTCTTGATGACTTTCTCGACGAAATACGGAGTCACCGGCAGGAAATAGACCTTGTCTGCAACCTGCTCGGAAGTCTGCACGGTGGCGATGTTCGGATTGATGAGGATGGTCTCGATACCCTCCTCTCTCAAGGCTTTGAGCGCCTGGGATCCTGAATAGTCAAACTCACCGGCCTGGCCGATCTTGAGTGCTCCGGAACCGAGCACCAGTACTTTCTTTATATTGTTGTCTTTCATGATGGTCTTACAATTTCTGGATGAATTCTTTGAATGGAGTCATGTCGTCGTTCAATCTGACACAGACTGCCGGATCGAACTGCATGCCCATGAAGGGCAGGGTCTTGTGACGGATTCCGTCGACGGCTCCGTCATTGAGGTTAGTGAAATAGACCTCCCAATCTGCAGGCACAGAGGCCTCCACTACAGTATAGCCGGCATTCTGGCTGGTGATGTAGGCGCGGTTGGTACCGTTCTCGCGGACCGGCTGGTTCGCGCTTCTGTGCGCACGGTCCAGTCTCTTCGTCTCGCAGCCCGCAGCTCTGGCCATGAGCAGGAAACCGAGATTGTAACCGAACATCGGCTTGCCCTGTTCCATCGCTTTCTTGAGGATGGCGACAGTCTCGTAGCAGAGCGTAGGGTCTCCAGGACCGTTGGATACGAAGACTCCGTCATATTCCATGGACGTGAAATCGTAGTTGTAAGGAACCCTGATCACATCACAGCCGCTCTTCACGATGCTTCTGATCACTGAATGCTTCACACCGCAATCGACCAGAACAACTTTCTTGCGCGGGCCGCATCCGTTGCAAGGAGAATAGCTGACCACTTCCTTGCAGGCAACATCTGCCGGGCCGAAGACTTCCTTGCTGAAGCCGGATGCTTCCGCACCCTCGATCTGGATCCGTCCTCTGAGCGGTCCCTTCGCATCACGGATACTCTTGGCGACCTCACGGGTATCGACACCCATGATTCCGGTCAACCCCTGTTCCTTCATCCATTGCTCCAGGCTCTTGACCGCTTCCCAGTTGCTGTAGTCCTCACAATAGTCGAAGATGACCAGACCGGATGGCTGGACCTTCTCGGACTCGTAATTCTTCATGAGGCCGCTTTTCTTGCAGGTATCCTCGGAAGGCATGCCGTAATTTCCGATCAGCGGGTAAGTCAGGCAGAGAATCTGTCCATGATAGGTCGGGTCTGTCAGCTGTTCAGGGTAACCTGTCATTGCAGTGGAGAAGACCATTTCTCCAGATACGGTATCCGTACATCCCAGGGCATAACCCTCGAATGATTGACCGTTGTCAAGGCAAAGTGTCGCTTTTGTTCTGTTTTCCATTATGATCAGTACTTAAAAAAGGGCCATTACCCGATAGAGATAATGGCCGTCAATACATATAATTCAAAATGTCGGAAGAAACAACGTCTTGCGCACTGCTCTGAAATGCGCACGTTCTCGGATATGTGGAAAAGCAATGTCTGTAACACATAATCAAAGGTCGTTTCTTATCGGAGCAAAGGTAATGCATCATCGGGAAATCTCCAATAAAATTTCTCTATTTTGAGCAAAAATCGTAATTTCGCGAATCATAAAAAACATCGGCATGTACATCAAGAATGAAGATACGATATTCGCTCCGGCGACCATTCCGGGCACGGGAGCCATTTCCGTGATCAGGATTTCCGGAGCTGCGGCCCTGTCCATCGCGGACAAGGTGGTGACCTGCGTCCATGGTACGATCTCCGACGCTCCAGGCTACAGTCTGAAGTTCGGAACCGTCAAGGCAGCGGACGGCAGCCTGCTCGACGAAGTGGTCGTGAGCATCTACAGGGCCCCGCGTTCCTATACCGGAGAAGACTCCGTGGAACTGTCCTGCCATGCTTCTTCTTATATTGTCAACGCTATTTCCGACTTGCTGCGCGAGGCCGGTGCCCGTTTCGCGGAACCGGGAGAGTTCACGGAGCGTGCCTTCCTCAACGGCAAGATGGACCTGGCCCAGGCCGAAGCGGTAGCCGATGTCATCGCTTCCCAGAATGCGGCGGCGCACCGGGTCGCCTTCAACCAGATGAAAGGCGGTTTCTCGAAAGAACTCAAGTCCATGAGGGATGAACTGCTGAAGATCGTTTCCCTGATGGAACTGGAGCTGGACTTCAGTGAAGAGGATGTGGAGTTTGCTGACCGGAGCGAGCTGCACCGCCTGCTGGACGAGATCATCGCCCACAATTCCCGTCTCATCGATTCCTTCCGCTTGGGCAATGCGATCAAGAACGGCATACCGACGGCCATCGCTGGTGCGACCAATACGGGCAAGAGTACTTTGCTGAATGCCTTGTTAGGTGAGGACCGCGCGATCGTGTCCGATGTCCATGGAACGACCAGGGACACCATTGAAGAGACCTTGAACATCGACGGCATCCTGTTCCGTTTCATTGACACGGCAGGTATCCGGGAGACTTCGGAGACCGTCGAGAAGATCGGTATCGAGAAGACTTACCAGAAGATGCACCAGGCTTCCATCGTGCTGGGCATGCTGGATCTGACGCGCGACCTGGAAGAGTTGAAGGAGAGCCTGGACTGCATTCTCGGGCAGGTGGATATGGAGGAGCAGGAGCTTTTCCTGCTGCTGAACAAGGCGGATCTGGCCGGAGCTTGCGAGTGCGACGGCTCCATTTGCGCTTCCGGCTGCAGCTGCGGTCCGGACGGCGACAAGACCATCACGACCATCAATTATATCGGCTCCATCCTCGACGTACGGGGCATCGGTGCCGACAAGGTGAGGATCATCCCGATCTCCGCGAAGAACGGGAACGGCCTTGATGTGCTCCGCAAAGAACTGGCACTCTCCCAGAAAGACAAGCTCGGCGACGGCAGCATGACTCTGGTCACCAACCAGCGCCACCTCGATGCCCTCAAAGCAGCGAACACTTCCCTCGCCCGCGTCAAGCAAGCCCTCGAAGACAACATCCCGACCGACCTCGCCGCCCAGGACCTCCGCGAAGCCATCTATCACCTCGGCTCCATCGTCGGTGAAATCTCGACCGACGAAGTCCTCGGCAACATCTTCAAGAACTTCTGCATCGGAAAGTAAAGAGTAAAGAAAAATATTCAGGTCAATGAAGCCAGACGAAGAAGGAAAGCCTCTGGCCGAAGGACAGAGAAGGAAAGACCGCCACTTGGCTGCAAGCTCGCTTGCAAGGACAAGATGGCGGTCTTGACGTAAAGGCTGGCACAGCCGTCGGCTTTCCTCCGAGCCAATGAACTTTCAGCCGGAAGTGCCTTACCCTGTACTTCTGCCTGTACTTTCACCTGCCAGCCAGGAAGTATCTTCAGGATGTTCCCCACCGGACTTTACGTCCCCTACCCCAGATTGTGGTCCGCCCCAGGCGGAGCGAACTCTCGACCGACGAAGTCCTCGATCAGTAGGTTTATATCGTTTTTAAGGCCGATTCGTATTTGTTCAAATGAATACTCACGAAGTACCTGAATATGTTTGGGCAAATCAAATGCTTTAATTCGGGGATTGCTCCCATTATTCGCCGAATATTTTCGGAGAATAAGGCCAATATTCGCCGAAATTACTATATATTTGTAAAAAAGCAGTTACATCATGTATTTACATGAACTAGAAAATTGGTGGGATTTCAAATTTGATAGCTCCCAGCTTCTCAATTTATTAGGAAGAATAAGAATGAAGCAAGGTACCATCTTGGGACGAATGTACTCGATAGGTTTTGACTACCAGGAAGAGACGGTTCTGTCCACATTGTCGATGGAACTTGTACATTCGTCAGAAATAGAAGGAGAACAGCTGAATGTATCAGAAGTTCGATCTTCTATCGCACGTAAACTTGGGATAGAGAGAGCTGGTTTGGTTCCTTCGTCAAGATATGTGGAAGGTATGGTAGAGATGCTTCTTGATGCCACCCAGAATTATAATGTTCCACTTTCTGATGATAGACTGTTCGGCTGGCACCATGTCCTGTTCCCGACAGGAAGAAGCGGATTATATAATATCGAAGTTGGTCAATACCGTACAGGAGACATGCAAGTGGTATCTGGAGCCATGGGACATGAGAAGGTGCATTATCAAGCTCCGACTCCGGACCGAGTGCCTGAAGAAATGCATCGTTTCATAGAGTGGGTGAATACGGATACAGCAACTGATGGAGTCATCAAAGCCGGCATAGCACATCTTTGGTTTGTTTCCATCCACCCTTTTGATGACGGTAATGGCAGAATAGCCAGAGCAATCACTGATATGTTACTTTCTAAGTCTGAGAACAACGGCAAACGTTTTTACAGTATGTCATCAGAGATCAAGTTGATGCAAAAGGAATACTACGATGTTCTGGAACGGACTCAGAAAGGAGACGGAGACATTACCGAATGGCTGATCTGGTTCCTTGAATGTTTCGAAAAGGCATTGGATACGACTGAGAATAATCTCTCAGGCGTTTTGGATAAAACAAAGTTCTGGGATTATCATAGAAACACAGCATTCAATGAACGTCAGCGTAAATTGATTAATCTGCAGTTTGACGGATTCTTCGGTAAACTGACTTCCAGCAAATGGGCTAAGATTGCCAAATGTTCGTCAGATACGGCTCTTAATGACATCAAGGATCTAATAGTAAAAGGGGTTCTTGAGAAGACCGAAGAAGGTGGACGAAGCACAAATTATAAATTGATCATAAAGGGTGAAAACAAACGAATTTGAGAAAGGACTTTTTATCCTTTTTCTATAGCATCGGCACACAAAACAGCAGCCCAGATATGTTATTCAGACCGCCACTTGGCTGCAAGTTCGCTTGCAAGGACAAGATGGCGGTCTTTTGTCAAAGCATCGTCTATCTACCTACGACCATCAACGAATTCACGACAGGACGTTGTCCATCAGCGTCAGTCGGTCTATTCATCAATGTGAAGCCACCTTTCCATCTTTTGACAAGAGTACTTGAACCGCCACCATCTAAATTAACGGCTCGACGACAACCTAAACTATGACATATTCTAGCCGCGCCATTCATTGTCAATCCAACAGACCACCCGTCCCGTCTACCATCGGCAACGATAAGGTAAACCCTGTCACTCGTAATTCCCATGAACGTACGAGGATTCGTAGAAAGAAAATTCTTGAGATTTTCTGACACTTTCGACTTATCACGAATGAATGCATCACCGTCTCTTGCTCCTGGCTGTGCAGCCGAATCTCCACCCATGCAGATCAGTCGGTACCAACCACCGACAGCATATCTAACCTTTTTATTTTGGACAATTCCACCACCTCCATCAGTATTGATAAATGAATAATAATTCACGATATCGAATTCTCCATTCTCCGTAACGTAGAAGACATCCTGATTTGCCAGATCATTGGCCTTGGTCGCAGTCGATTTCAGACATCTACCGTCTTTCCACATGACACCATAAGGATAATGCCCATTCCCGCTGTCATACCAGGCATCACCATTGATTGCCACCAAGACTTCCTTTCCTGATCTTTTGACAGACTTCGCTTGTTCCAGAACAGTTTGCTTTGACTTGAACGGAACGGTCATTTCATCATTTGGAGACCCTACAACAAAATCTGCTTTTAACGGATCCACTTCGACAATCCATAAATGCACAGGCGAATTATACTGCATCATCTTTGCTTCATGGATTTGGACTCCATCATAACCTAAAAGATGAGTTTTCCATGTATCAATGTAATTTATACCGTTGCTGGGATCTTTTTTCAACTTACGATATATTTCAATGGTACGTGAAGGATCCACATTACCTTCTATAACCTTCTCATCGTCAGGATTATCTGGAATTCTTTCTACAAGTGAAACTCCCCATTCAGTCATACGGCCAGATTCGAATTTCAGATGTTTTTCAGAACGATCTACAGTCTTGCCATAATGATGCGTCTTACCAGCCTTATCTACTGTTGTGACCAATATATCATAATGACCTATCTCACATGGCCAAAGTGAGAAATGAATACGACGTGTAGCGCGACTGTCGTATGCCACATCCTGTAGATCTCCCTCAATGACGGCTGTCATTTCAGCAGACAATTCACTCTTCTCTGTCAGCTTTCCAGAAAGTACATCATAGTACCTTGTTCCTACAATAGGCTTATCGGACGTGAAGACCACCTTAAGCATTTTATGATCACTCGGGATGTTCTTCATGTTGACTCTTGCAAAAGCATTCAGGCGCTTCAATCCGAAAGAGATCGGTGTTGAGGCCATCTCACTTTGCGACATGGTGTGAAGACATGAAGCGACCAAGATATCTGTTTTAGGATCATGATCCGAAGGATCCGGATGCTGCTCAGCAAAAATTGCAATCGGATAAGATGAAAGCATCGCGTCCAGATGCGATTTCCAATACTCATCATGAGCACCTGTCTTTTCCTTGTTGACGATCTGAGCCCAATAACGGAAAGTGCCTGGCTTTTCTTGAAAACGAACTTTAAATGTCGCATCATAACGATCATCTGAACGTATGATATCCGAAGAAACATTACTTGAGTAAGTGCCTCCTTCTTCTATCTGAAAAAGATTTAGGGCATCTTCCCTGCTCCAGCAAACATTTACTGATGGTTCATTAATGTATGTCTTGGTCGAAGAACCACTTTGCGGTTCTGTATCAGAATTCGAAGTCGTCCGTATCTCAAAATCGACAAATGAAGAATCCTGAATCGGCCTATCTATAATTTCTCGCGCACAAGATGGAAATAAGGCCAGTACTAAAAAACATACTGAAATAATTTTCGTGAATCTATCTGTCATAATACATAAACTTTAATCATCGTTCCCTTGATTCCATATCTCTACTGTCCCTGCGGACATTGTTCCTGACGGTTCTTCGACTAAGATTCCTGATGTGGCGAACATCTGTTCCGAATCAATCATTATAAGCTGCGCCAGCGGCGAAGTGTAATTTTTTCCTATATGTGGCATTATTTCATAAGTTTATGTTACTATTGATTATAGTAACAGAATTCGATGAAAACCCTTAATCTGAACACCTTCCACGACCTGAGGCTTGACCAGATTCTGCGGAAAGACCTACAGAAATCCAAGACAAATCCACATTGATCAAGACCACTGGAATTTTCGGGAAAAGCAAAATGTTTTCAATGAGTTATATCATATTATGGAAATTGATTAACTTTGAATACAAACTCATTGACCTTATGAAAAGAAACAACACATTATACACGGCATTATTCGTCATTACCTTAGGCGTCATCTCCTTATTCACTCTCCTCCTTCTGTCCCCCAGCGGCTTCACGGACGAGGAGCGGGCCATCATCAATGCCCCTTCGCCGCAAGTTCGGGCCAATGAATATGACGGGAAGCTGATGAGAGTCTGGAAAATCGACAATCTTGCGGACTCCCTGCTGCTGAGAAAGACAGCGGAGCCATTGACCGAAGAAATGCTTGATACAGAGGAGTTTCAGAAGCTGGTCGAGCGAATGCTCATCACGGTCAATGATAGCTTGGATCAGGGAGTCGGGATCGCTGCCCCGCAAGTAGGAATTTCCAGGCAAATGCTGATGGTCCAGAGATTTGACAAGCCCGGCGAACCGTTCGAGACCTATATCAATCCTGAAATCCTTTCCAGAAGCGACTCAATGGTCACAGGCATGGAGGGCTGCCTCTCCGTCCCTGACATCTATGGCGCGGTCGAGCGTTCCTCCAGCATAGAAATCCGCTATCGCACGCCTGAATTCAAGGATACGACCGAGATTGTCAATGGGTTCACCGCCGTGATTTTCCAGCACGAGGTCGATCACCTCAACGGCATCCTGTTCATCGACCGGATGAGGAAGGAAGAATAATCAATTAAATAACGATTGAGAACATATCGCCATACCTTAGAACAGCTGATTCCTCAACCATTCTCCCATAAAGCGATCATAGATGATGTAGCCATTTTCGCCAGGATAGACCAGCTCGTTATCAAGCAGCTTCTTCAATGCAGAATTCACGCTGCTTGCTGCTCGAAGCCGGTGTCTGGAAATAAAATCTCCTGACAAGACTTCCTTGACACACCCTTCCTTAGCGATGGCTTTCATCAAACGGACAGGACCGGCAGCGTATGCTTTCAACAGATCCGCATAGGAATAGCTCAATTCAGAAATGATCTGCCTTTCAGCATATTCCACCAGATCGATATCCACGTCACGATCATAACCGTAAAGACGATTCAGAAGACTTTGTACATACCAGGTATGTCCATCGAACCTGTCATAGACTCTATCAAAAACTTCTTTCGGTAAACATGTACCATGCTTTGTAAAATGATCCATCGCAAAGCGAGCGTATTTTTCCCGATCTATGATGCCGATGGTAAGCAACTGGGTACTTTGAAAGAAAGGCTTCTTGGAAGACATGAACATTTCCTGCATCACATGCTGCTTGCTGCCGGCAAAAATAAAATTCACATTCGGAAGAAACTGTACATAGGAACGCAGCAAAGCCTCTACTCCCTTATCCGGATATTCAGCGATCTGCTGAAACTCGTCAATTGCAATGTAGCATCGCTTCTCCGACGAAGCAAGATATTCGAAGATCTCTCCCAATGTACTTTCTTCTTCCGCCGGCGATATGTCTATCGTCACCTGCGGCACTCCCGTAAGCTGATCCAAAGTAAATACAGGACGACAGCTCCGGATGAACTTGGTGATACGGCTCAGGGCCTTCTGAGGCGCGGCATCCAACTTTCCCAGTACAGTATTGGCAAACAGTCGCACAAAGTCCCCCAATGATTGTGTGGAATAGATATCCATGTAGAAAGTGACGATGTCCGGCTCCTGTTCTTTCAATTTATAGAAAGCATGACGAATCAGCCCGGTCTTCCCCATACGACGTGGAGCTATCAGCGTCACATTCCGCCCATTATGGAGAGCGTCAATCATTGTCGCTGTCTCGGTCTCACGATCACAGAAGAATTCCGGACTATGATAGCCCGATATCAAGAAAGGATTATTCGGCTTCATATTATTGCATTAATTCCGTTACACAATTTTCGTAACACGAATATCGCAATAAGTTCTCATAACACCAAATATTTAAAGAAGAAACTGTAACACTTCCACTATTTACTGTGTTTCAGCTATTTAAACGATCATAAGCCCCCCAAAAATGAAAGCTTAGGTCAATCCGTCCTTCCAGATCAATGAAAATAGTCCTCAGCCCTCATCACAATACTCTCGCCACCCCAAAACAAAAGGCTGGTCTCGGACCAGCCTTTGCTTGCAACCATCTTCCCCCTACCTGCAACTTGCGCGGAGGTAAGGCGCGGTGACGGAAGCGGAACTGTCGAGCATCTCCTGAGGTGTGCCCTCGAAGATCACCCTGCCGCCTTCCTCGCCGCCACCGGGGCCGATCTCCACCACATAATCCGCCGCCGGCAGACAGAAGACATAATAACCGCCATGATGATCTGTGGTGACCAGGGTCTTGATGAGACGTTCCACTTGAAATCCCATATACTCAGCGACCTCGATAGCCGCTACCGGCCCACCGACGGCCGGGTATTCATGTTGCATGAATGCTATCCCTCTCTGCTTCAGAGCGGTGACAGCTCTTGTTTCTTCTACCATAACTTTTGGATTCATGCCACAAAATTACAGCCTTTTCCCAGAAGAGAGCTTATCCAGAATAGCCTATAAATTATACTTCCGTTCCATAGTCGCCGTTCTTCAGCCGATTTTTCAGCTGGACAGGCGTCATGCCGAATTTCTGCTCCACATATTTGTTCAGCGCCGCCTGGGAGGAAAAGCCGAAATCCATCGAGATTTCCTTGATGCTGGCATGGCCGACGGCCATCAGTTCGTCGAAAGCCCCGGCACGGTCCGCGAGCGTGCCCAAGTTCAGTTCATCAGTTTCCATGTTACCTTCTACCGGCCTTGAGGGACGCCTTCAATGGCCGGTAACTGCAAAGATAACATTTTCAGTTCTGATTCCATCCCAGGAGCACTCTTTCTGACTCCGGAATCGGGAAGGTGAAGAGACGGGCATCGTCTGCAGCGAAAGGACGTTGGATGACCTCACTGTTGAAATCGTACGGATCGGACAGGGCAGCCTTGGTGTAGGAAATGCCGGCTCCCGTGCCGAAATTCAGACGTTTGAGGTCGTAGAACCTGAGCATGCCGGCAAATTCCCTCCGGCGCTCATCCAGCACATCCTGGAGCGTTCCCTCGATCTTCGCGGCGGACTCTTCATCAGTAAAACGGCTCTTGCGCAAGGTCACGAGATATTCCTTGGCCTTCGCGGCATCTCCCTTGCGGGCATGGCACTCGGCAAGGATGAGGTACATTTCAGCCGTCGTCGGTCCCAGGATCAGGACGCGGTTTCCGAAGAAATTGAAACGCAGATAGACGTGACGCTCCCACTCCTTCAGCTTCTCCTGCTCCTCACGGTCGAAGCCGCCACCGGCGAAACTGCCGTAGCTGACCATGTAATTGTTGTCATAGAAGCATTTCCAACGGGAATCGTGTTCCCGGTCGAAGAGATTGTAGAGGGATTCGGAGACGGGGTGGATGCTGCCGCCCAGTTTGTCCACAGTGAACTGCGGGAGATAAAGTTCCTCATATTCCAGGAAGAAGGTGTCACCGCCGAACTGGGCATTGAGATCCGTTTTGAAATCCCGGAAATCAATCTTCTCCCCGGTCGGTTTTCCGTCCTCGCCGAGAATATCGAAAGATTTCACCACGGACTTGACATACATCGGATCTCCAGGAATCCGGTGCAGAGCATCATGTCCCTCCAAGGCTTTCTCGGCGGCTTTCTGCGCGGCTTCGAAATTACCGAGGTAGAGTTCGACACGAGCCTGTGCAGCATACAGAGCCGGAAGGGTCACGCGGAAATTCTTCTCCAGCTCAAAGGCAGTACGTCCCGCCGCTGAAAGCGCCTGCTCCGCAGCGGACAGGTCCTCCCGGATCCGGGAAATGGTGTAGGCTGCAGTCTGACGGGCCGGAATGCCGTCCGGAGCGGCCAGCGTATTGTCCTTATACCCGATACCCGGAGAAGCCGGATCGTAACCGCAGTAGTCCACCAGACCGAAGAAATGGAACCAGGCCCTATTGAAGAGGGCTTCTCCCCTCACCTGTTCCTTGATCTGAGGCGTGCTCTGCTCCACCTTATCCAGATGTTCGAGCACGACATTGAAAGTGAACATGTTCCGGTAGACCGCATTCCAGGTCATTCCGGTCATGGTCGGATCGTTCTGCAGGAAATCACGGTCAGCCACCGAAACCAGATAGGCCTTCGCATTGCCGGTCTTCTGATAGACATAAGGACTGAAAGTCACGTCATCCGAGAACAGCAGATTCTCCGTCCACAGATAGTTCATATCGTTGTAGAACCCGGAATTGCCCATCAGCTGATAGAGCTGTTCCATAGTATTGATCGTCGCGTTTCCGCTCCTGTCGGGAGCCTCCTCGAGGAAAGAGCAGGATAAAGTCATGAACAGGGTCATGAACAGAAGAATGATATTTCTTTTCATGTCAATGTAATCAGAAAGTAAGTTTGAGACCGAAAGTATAGTTGACCAATGGTTTGAGCGTTCCCGGCAGCGCAAGAGGATCGACCTTCCGATGGTTGGCGACCCAGAGTGGAGGAATATTGTTCACCTCACCGTAGATGCTGCAGCCGGTAAGCCGGCTTTTCCTCAACCATCCTGCCGGCAGAGCCCAGCCGACATAGACGGAGCTGACACGGATATTGGCTGCATTCATGACGTTCTTCTTCGCACGGTTGTACAGATTGAAGGTATAGCTGTAAAGTCCACCGGCATTCAGCAGCTCGTAGTTTCTTTCATTGTAGAGCGGCGGCGTGAAGGCCCCGGTCGTGTAACCGGAAGCATCGTTCTCCAGAGCCGGTCCAAGATAAGCCCGGAAGCCCTTGGTCGATGCCGTGACCAGTGAAGATTCATTGTCTGCCCAGACGAACTTGTGTCCGAAACTTCCGGTCAGCTGGAAAGATAAGGTCACACCATAGATATTGAAGGAATTCCTGAAACTGAGGTTGTAAGGAGCGATCGTCGTGCCGCAATACTGGAGCCAGTTACTGTCTGCCGGTCCTTCTCCGGGAGCGAGTATATCATCGATATGCGAATCCGCCTTGCTGTCCACCACGACTTCCGTGCCGTCCTTTCCCCGGAGCTTGAGCAAGCCCTCCTCCGTATAGCCGGTCACGTCAAAAGCCCATACCGGTGACAGCGGCAGCCCCTCGACATAGGCTCCGCCCGGTTTAGCGGCCTTCGCGTTGAAATCCTTCACGACATTCCTGTTCCAGGAGAAGTTCAGATCGCCGTTCCAGGTAATGCGGCTGGTGATGTAGCACCGGGAGCCGAGCGTCATCTCCACACCCTCGTTCAGGATCGCGGCGTTGTTGTAGACCATAGTCTCTGAAGAGTTGACGATGATCGGGACCGTCGCCGGAGCGATCACATCGTAGGAATACCGGTTGTAATATTCCAGACTACCGTACAACTTCGAATTGAAGAAAGAGAAGTCTACGCCGGCATTGGCCGTCCGGGCTTTTTCCCAGGTCAATGAAGGATTGCCCTTGAGGTTGACTACCGCATATGGATCATTGTCCGTGTAATCCGGATTGCCGGGTTTGGTGGTGACGGTCGTGAGAGTCGAAATGCTCTTCTTGCCGGCTGCGATACCGGACAAGCCATAGGAAGTCCTCAGTTTGAGATGATCGATCCATGGTGCCTGCTGTGCGAACTTTTCCTTTTCGACATTCCACAGCAGACCGACAGACCAGAACGGCGAAAAGCGGGAAGCCATGGAATCAGCAATGAAATTGGAAGCGTCCGTCCTCACGCTGGCGGTGATGCCATAACGTTTGTCGAACATATAGGACATGTTGAAGGCCAATGACATGCCGCGGTCCGAATAAGTGGAGATCCGGCCCAGGCCATTGTACGGATATTTCTTCTGTGTACCGAAAATCGTATCATGCTTACCATGAAAGTCCGGAACAGTCTCGGTCAGGTTCGTGTACCGGTTATAGCCGTAGGCCGTATAACCAGGATCATATTCCAGAACGGAGGAAGACAGTTCTCCGATCGCCATCAGGGTCAGATCGTGCTTGCCGGCATAGGTGTCATTATAGTTGATCTGGGCGCGGGCATTCCAGGAAGTACCTGCATTGCGGTTCAGACTGATCCGTCCTCCTTCCGGGAAACTGCTGACATATTTTCCGTTTTCATCCAGCGTCGAGAAGGTGTTCACCAGATCCCTGATCTCATAAGCGTCCTTGAAGACTTCTTCCGAGAACTGCCGCTGTGTTCTTTCGAACTGGCCGCTGAGTGAAATGTTCAGGGATTGCACCGGATGAAAATCCAGAGAAGCCTGGACACGCGTACCGATACGATTGTCCTTATTGTTATGCTGCCCTCGGTCCTGCAGCGGATTGTATTCCCAGCTCGCAGGGGTCTTTCCCTTGTATTTTTCCTCATAGATCGGATGGTACAAGGTGCCGGAAGCGACGATGTCCGCATATGAGCCATCTGCATTGAAAAGCGAAGTGAACGGAGTCGTGTAGTTCATCGCCTGGGATAGAGAGATTCCGTTCTCTACGGACCGGCGGTAATTCAGGCTCACGCTCATGCCGAGGCTGAACATCCTGTGCAGTTTATAGGTATCCGCCATATTCAGCAGGAAACGATTCTCTGAATCTCCGATGGAAGAACCGTCCAGATGATTATACAGCAAGGACATCTTGAAGCTGTTGTTCCTGGAGTTTCCGGACAGCGTCACGTTATACTGCTGCGAAATCGCGTTGCGGAAGAGATACTTGTTGTACTCATCCACCCATTTCCCTTCCCGGGCCAACAGTTCCGCCTTTCCGGCCGCATACTGTTCGGCAGTCAGATTACCGGCACGCTTGTACTCATAGACAAGAGCGGCCAGTTCCGGCATGTTGCTGTAAGGGTTGGAAGGTTTACCGTAGGGATCAACGGTATTGAAGATGTTGGAATATTTCTCCAAAGTCTCCATATAGGTGATCTGGTCCTTTCCGGAGGCGAAATTGAAATAATGCTGGAGGTCATATCTGCTGGAGACGGTGGCCCTCGCATCTACCGAAACCGAAACCCGACCTTCACCCTGAGCCTTCTTCGTCGTGATGACGATCACACCGTTGGCCGCCTTCGCACCATAGATGGAAGTGGCCGCAGCATCCTTGAGCACAGTGATGTTCTCGACATCTTCAGGATTGACCATTTCAAAGGGGTTCACACCGGATTCATAGCTCTGGACAGGGAAACCGTCGACCACGACCAGCGGATTACTGTCACCGTAGGAACCGATGTTCGCCTTACCTCTGATGATGAATTTACCGTCCTTGTCGGCCGTCATTCCCGGCACGACATCCTTGATCGCCTCTCCGACATTGCTTACCGGCTTGAGCTCCAGCTGCTCCGCGCCGACCGTCGCATAGGAACCGGCCGCACGCTCCCGGCTGATCTTCTGATAACCGGTCACCACCACTCCTTCGAGCGCCATTACATCATCATACAAGACGACTTCCAAAGGAGAATTCCCTCTTACCTTGACCTTTTCTTCCCGATAGCCGTACAGCTGGAAAATCAAGACATCGCCCGGCTCCGCCTCGATGGAGAAGCTTCCGTCCAGTTCACTGATCGTGTTCGTATTCTTGCCCTTCACCAGAATGGATGCGCCCGGAATCGTCTCACCGGCGGGGTCATACACGACTCCATTGACCTTTTTCTTCTGGACCTGAGCGATCGAACCGACATGTACCGTATCTGCGGAAGAAACCAGACTGTCAAGAAACTGAGGCATCGTACCGGAAGGAAGAGCCATTGTCCCGACCGGCAAGAGCAGACTTGCCAGTATCAGAGGACTTAAAAATGAAATTTTCATATTATATGTTAAAATAAACAACCTATATATAATCAAACTTCTCCTCTATCCTCCTAAAGCGAAATCGGATTTTTTTTGGTTTTTTGAGTATATTTTCTGTTTTTCCGGAAAAATTCCGGAACGGTAGGCATCAGTCCGTCTCCAGATACCTCCGGAAATTCTTCCGGATGGTCTTCAACGCGATCGTGATCCGATACTCGACCAGCTTCTCCGAGATTCCCTGCATCTGGGCAATCTCAGAATTGGATTTCAAGCCGAAGCGACTGTGCATGAAGGTATTACGGACAGGTTCCTTGAGTTCATTCATACTTTCATACATGACCTTACGCATTTCCTTCAGATAGATGGTGCTGAGACTATCGCGGTTGACGGTCTCCAGACAGAGCACATCCATGTTATAACGGTGATGTTCCAGAAAACGCTTGATGATGACATCACGCTTGACCTCATTGATCGTTTTTTTCCGGGCGACGGCATAGACATAGGGCACATGCTTGCCCGGCAGCACATGATCCATATTTTCCCATAAAGTCATGAAGGCTTCCTGGGCGATGTTACGCGCCAGTTCACCGTCTTTCGTATACAGGCTGATGTATGAAACCATCTTGTCGAAATGCGTCCTGAATACACGGTTGAAGTCCTGTTCTTTGCTTTTCTGATCCATCATGCACCGTTTTTCCCGAAGGTTACATCACTGCAAGCAAATACTCTGCCTGACCCTTCCTTTTCCATAAAAGAATGCCATGTGCCTGGTCCCGGAAACAGATTCCGGTCCGGAATCCGGATCGGGATAGGAAATCTCGAGAAGATTCACTATCTTCGGTTCCTTGAACAAAGACTAAAAGATTCTGTCATGAAAAAGAAAGTATTTTTGATCGCATTCGCCGCCGCTGCCCTGATCGTAGCCGGCTGCAGATCCAACACGAAGAAAGAAAACGCTGGAAAGCCAGCATGCTGCACAGAAGCCGTTCCGACCGAGAAGTGTGCTTCCTGCTTCTACGGCACTTATGAAGGTACTCTCCCTGCAGCTGACTGCGAAGGTATCCGCACCACTCTTGTCCTCAACGAGGATACGACCTACGACCTCACCACAGTCTACCTCGACGGGAAAGAGGAAGAAATCAAGACCTCCGGCGTCTATGAACGTTCCGGAGAAGACCTCATCGTCCTCATCACCCCATCGACCGGATTCAAGACTTACTACAAGATCGTGGAAAACGGAGTTGCTCTCACGGATGCTGAAGGCAAGTCTGCAGAAGGTGAACTTGCTGAGTTCTACATACTGAAGAGAAAATGACCTGACGCACAGGCTGCCGCCGTCCCTGTTTCCGGAACAGGGACGGCGGCAGCCTGATCGCTTTCATGAAATCCTATTCCAAGGCAAGCATCTGAAAAGCCGTGAAAACGGCCCGTATTCTACAAAATTTCTCCTTTTGAAGTACAATGACAAAGTTTTTTGGCTACCTTTGTCCTTAATATGAAATCAAGAATCTATCATTCACTTCACCTGGACCATACGGACAATGGTTCCGACAAAGTCATCTACATCCTTCTTCCTGAACAGATGGAAGAGGGTAAACTTGCCGCTATCGAGAAAATTGCAGAGACCTGCGGAGTCAACGTCATCCTGATATCCGGTTTCGACTGGGATTCCTGCATGACCCCATGGCCGGCACAGGATGCCTTCCGGAAAAGCAAGACCTATGGAGGGAAAGCGAAGGAATTCCTGGATGAATTCATCAACGATGACTGTTTCCTCATCGAGCATTCCATGAGAATCGAGAAACCGGAGAGATATCTGATCGGTATTTCCTTATCCGGACTGTTCGCAGTCTGGGCGACGGCACAGAAAGACTGCTTCAAGGGAGTCGCCTCCATTTCCGGATCCTTCTGGTATGAAGGATTCCAGACCTGGATATCCGGGCTGGAGAATACTGCCTGCGGAAAATATTATTTCTCTTTGGGAGAAAAAGAAAAGGATTCTAAAAATAAAGTGTTCGCCGGAGTCCAGGAAGCTACAGAGACTGCCGTAGAGAAACTGCGCGCCCTCGGTAAAGAAGTCACTTTCGAGCTGAACAAGAGCGGACACTTCGACAACATCACCGAAAAGATCAGCGATGCCGTAAAAGCTCTCGTTCCTCCGGTCGTTACCGAAGCCGAAGAAGACGGAACCACCACTGTACAGGACTGAGTCAGTCCTACATTAATCGAAGACCTACCTTCCTGAAATGACATTTCTGCCGCATTTTCCCGAAAAATGTGGCAGAGGATCTTGATTTCCGGAAAGATTGACTTATCTTTGCGCCGCATATCTTCAGGGCAGGGTGCGATTCCCTACCGGCGGTATAGTCCGCGAGCCCGGTCCGGTTCCCCCGGCGAAGGCAGAACCGTTGCGATCACGGTACCGACAGTATAGTCTGGAT
>JAHHQP010000020.1 GCA_020026355.1 Bacteroidales bacterium | reverse complement strand
CGATTTTCAAAATTTTCATTCTCATGAGATGTCCAGCTCTTGACGGAGAATAGTGGTTAAATTGAAAAAAATGCTTAAATTGCCGCGGTAAAATGAAAAGATGAATTGCCGATGTCCGTCTGCAAAGTGGTGTACGGATTCATAAACTATTATTTCTGTGCCCCTTACAGAAAACGAATATCGGGATTCATGCCCTATTGCACTAAACCCAGGTTTTATGACAAAACAATCGATTCGGTCCATACTGTCTGTTTCTGTCCTCGGCACCGCAGTATTTTCATCGTGCGTCAATCCTGATTACGATCTGCTGACCAAGGAACTTGACCGGAGCGTGACCGTGCTGTCCGGAGTGACGGTACCGATCGGCAGTTTCAAGCCGCTGACGCTCCGCGAGATGATCGGCACGGAACAGGTTTCCGCGCTGAAAGAAGACGCGGACGGTAATCTGAGCATCTGCATTGAAGGAGACCCGGTCATCAGCAACTACACGACGCCGCAGATCAACTTGGGCAATCTCATCAGATCCGGAACCACTCAGGTTCAGCTTCCGGTCATCACCTTGCCGAACGTTCCTGCCGGGACTCCGGAGGCCATCATCCCGTCCACTCCAGGTGGACTTCAGATCGAGAAAGCCAGGACCACCTGGCAGATCGCAGGTGAGCACACCGGCATTCCGAAGGAGATCAAGGCCATTTACAGCGCCGCTACTACTGCGGATCTCAGCCTGACCGTCAGATACGGGAACTTTCCGATCCGCAATCTATACGTTTCTGCCGGTTCCAAGATCAATCTTCCGGCTTCCATGGTCATCGATCTTGCCCGGATACCGGCTCCTTTCCATCTGGAAGCGGAGCGGAATGTCCTGGTAGCCGATCAGGATTTCGCGATTCCGGAAAATGGCGGCAAGACCATCTGCATACATCTTATCGGTGCCGATTTCACTGAATTGAAAGCCGGACAGGGACTTGTCGCCCCCGGACATTTCAAGGTGGACGATGAACTTTCCCTGGATTTCAAGGTCTATGCGAAAACCAGCGATATCCATCAGGTCGGCTCCTGTACTCCGACCGTCGATTTCACGCTCTCCACGACGGATGTCGATCTGCAGTCCATTACCTGCAGCTTTGCTCCTGTTCCGGATGTTCAGGTCGCTCCGGTTGCCATTGAAGGGCTGCCGGACTTTCTGAGCGACGCTACCGTCGATCTGGAGAATCTGCGGATCAATCTGACGGCAAGCAATCCTTTTGCGCTCGGCTGCACTTTCGTCACGACCGTGACCCCGCTCCTTGCCGGACAGCCTGGAGAACCGGTAGCCATCGGTCCGCTGAGCATTCCTGCTTCCGGCACGACCAATATCTCGCTCTCGGAAAAAGGCAAGGGCGCAGAAGCCCCGTTCATGGATGCAGAAGTTCCAGGATTGGACCAGCTGGTCTACCGCATTCCTGATGAGCTGCAGATCAGTAAACCTGAGATCATTTTCGATGATGAGCCATGCACTGTCGCCATAAACAAGGATTACAGGTTCAGCATGGACTTCGAAATCACGGCCCCATTGACCTTCGGAAAAGAACTGGACTTCCAGATGGACCAGGACATCGCTATGGATCTGAACATGACTGAGCAGAACATCCGGAAAGTCATTCTGAAGCTTGATGCGGTCAATACCCTGCCATTCGACTTCCAGATCCACCCGATAGCACTGGACGCGCAGAACAATATAGCGCAGGACATCAGGATCCATACAGAGTCCGTACTGAAAGCCGGCACGCTTGCTTCGCCGACGACCGACCCGATCAGGATTCTTCTGGAATCTGACGCTCCGATCGTTCTGAGCAAGCTCCGCCTGAGTTTGAAAGCCTCCTGCAGCCAGGAAGTCCATGAAACCTTGAACATGAACCAGGCTCTCCACCTGACGAGATTAAGGATTACCCTTCCGGATGGTATATCCAACAAATAGAGGAAATGAAACAAAGATGTAATGAAGAAGGTAATCCATATATTCCTATGTTTATGCGCCGGCTTTCTCGGCGCAGGTCACTTGTCTGCGCAGCAGATGAGGTCTGCCTATTTCCTGGAAGGATATACCTACCGTTACAAGATGAATCCAGCCTTGGCCAGCGCGAGAGGATATTTCTCCTTTCCAGCTATCGGCCAGGTCAATATAGGTGCCGAGTCGAATCTCGGACTCAGTTCCATCATCTACCCGACCGAAAACGGTCAGCTGACGACTTTTCTGAACTCAGCCATTCCGGCTGAAACGATGCTGAAAGCGATCAAGGACAACAACAGGATCAGCGTCAATGTTTCCACGCCGGTGCTTTCGTTCGGCTGGTGGAGCAGGAAGACTTTCCACAGCATTGACCTTTCTGCCCGTATGCTGGGCGATTTCAGTATACCGGGAGACCTTTTCCGTTTCCTGAAAGGCTGCCCTTCCGTGGACAGGAATCGTCCGGATGTCTATGACCTTAAGAAGACAGGCGCCAACGTGGACGGTTTCGTCGAACTGGGCTACGGTTTCTCGACGAGCATCAAGGACAGGGCCCGTTTCGGTGCGCGCTTCAAGTTCCTCGTCGGAGCGGCCCATGCACAGCTGCAGGCTGAAAAATTCCTGGTGACGGCTCAGGAGGATCAATGGAGCATCGACTCCAAGGTAAATCTGCAGGCCTCTCAGCTCATTGACCTGGGCATTGATGAGAACAATGCTCCGACCTACGCCATCAATCCGGACGCCCTGCTTTCGGATCCGAAGAACACACTGAGTTTCGGCGGTGCCATTGACCTCGGATTCTCCGTAGATTTCCTGAAATATCTGACCTTGTCCGCCTCCGTGCTGGACCTTGGTTTCATAGTCGTTCCGTGCATGACCCGAATCAGCACTTCCGGGGAACCATGGATCTATACCGGTCTTGGTGAAGATATCGGCATCAACGATTCCGGTTCGATGAATGACCAGCTGAATGTGGTGCTGGATGGACTGAGCGGCATTGCCAAGTTCACTGAAGAGGATCTGCTCCCGAAAAAGACGAAGATGCTGTCCATGACGGTGAACACCGGCCTGGAATTCAGGATGCCGTTCTGGCAGAGAATGTCCATCGGTGCCCTCGGGACCATTCATCTGAACGGCATCCACCGTTGGATGGAAGGTCGTTTCTCCTTGAACATGAATCTGACCAGATGGTTGGGACTGAGCGGCAACTACGCCATTTCAGACTTCGGCCATTCAGCCGGTGCTATCA
Organism: Bacteroidales bacterium; assembly: GCA_020026355.1. GTDB lineage: Bacteria > Bacteroidota > Bacteroidia > Bacteroidales > UBA932 > Cryptobacteroides. The sequence continues at coordinate 35,485 of JAHHQP010000020.1, read as the reverse complement.
TGAGCATACATGCCAGAGGCTTCAACCTCTTCATCGCTACGGATTCCGTCCTTCCGTTCACGGAACTCGCAGAGATCGCATCGCCGATCTACATACCGGTCGGCCCGCTGAACACGACGGTGTCCTTCGGCCTGAATTTCACGATCGGGAAATACAGGGGAAGGATCGCTGACAAAGACATGAATTGAAATAAGAACAAAATTAACAGTTGTACTGAAACATACTAAAAACCTTTAAACAGATGGCAGTAAACATTGTTAAAGTATCTTCCTGCAAACAAAGGAAAGACTTTACAGCTTTTGCAAACAGATTATACAAGGGACACCCTTGCTATGTACCTTATCTCGAAGCTGACGAGATCAACAATTTTGACAAGACCAAGAATGTCGCTTTCGATTTCTGCGATGCTGATTTCTTCCTTGCCTATAAGGACGGAAAGCTGGTCGGCAGAGTTGCCGCGATCATCAACACGAAAGCCAATGACTACTGGAAGACCAAACAGGTCCGTTTCGGATGGTTCGATTTCATCGACGATGAAGAAGTCTGCGACGCATTGCTTTCTACCGTGGAAAAATGGGGAAAGGAACGTGGAATGACCACCATCGTCGGTCCTCTCGGCTTCATTGATTTCGATCCGGAAGGTATGCTGATCGAAGGTTTCGACCAGATCGCTACCTATGTAGGTCGCTACAACGCATCCTATTATCCGAAACATCTGGATCGTCTGGGCTTCAAGAAAGAAGTGGATTCCTTCGAATACAAGCTGAAGGTTCCGGATGAGCTGCCGGAAAAATTCACGAAGATCGCACATGTCGTCGAGGAAAGGATGAAGCTCCATGTCCGCAAGGTCACTTACAAGGAAATCAAGACCGAACGCTACGGACAGAAATTCTTCAATCTCATCAACGAAGCTTACTGTGACCTTTACGGATACTCGCTGCTCAACGAGAAACAGATCGATCAGTTCGTGGCCGGTTATCTCAGCATGCTGGATTACGACATGCTTTCCTTCATCGAAAACGAAAACGGTGATCTGGTAGCGGCTGCGGCTACCATGCCATCCTTCGCGCATGCGCTGCAGAAAACGAACGGTCACCTCTTCCCTACCGGTTGGTACCATATGCTCAAGGCCCTGTACTGGAAACGTTCGGATACCCTCGAGATGCTGCTGGTCGCCGTTAAGCCGGAATACCAGAACAAAGGCGTGAACGCCATGCTGATGAACGACCTGTTCACCAAGCTCAAAGCGAAAGGATACAAATGGGCAGAGTCCAATCCTGAGCTGGAGCACAACCAGAAGGTACAGGCTCAGTGGGAACTTTTCGAGAAAGTCCGCCACAAACACAGAAGAATCTACGGAAAACCGGTTGAATGATGTTCGACAACGAAGAAGCAATAGCGAAAAGCAGGATGCTGCCCCCTCTTCCGGAAAGGATGAGGCCGTCTTCCCTGGATGATTATGTCGGTCAACGGCATCTGGTCGGGAAAGGCTGTATCCTCAGGAACATGATCGACAATGATAATCTTTCGTCGTTCATCCTTTGGGGGCCTCCAGGCACCGGAAAGACCACGCTCGCCAACATTGTCGCGAAGTCGCTCAAGAGGGAATTCCATACCCTGTCGGCGGTCAGCGCGGGAGTCAAGGACGTGCGTGAGGTCATTGAACGTGCCAAGTCTAATTCCCTGTTTTCCACTGGCCTCGCGCCGATTCTCTTCATCGATGAGATCCACCGCTTCAGCAAATCCCAGCAGGATGCCTTGCTGGGGGCTGTTGAAGACGGTACCTTCATCCTCATCGGTGCCACAACCGAGAATCCTTCCTTTGAAGTCATTACTCCGCTGCTGTCCAGATGTCAGGTCTTCGTGTTGAAATCCCTCGAAGCGGAGGACCTCAAGATTCTGGTCCACAGAGCATTGGAGAAAGATGAGATTCTCAAGAACCGCAAGATCAAGGTCAATGAGTACGAGGCATTGCTGCGTTACAGCGGTGGAGATGCCCGGAAGCTGCTGAATATCCTTGAAATCGTCACCGGGGCTTCTGCCTCGAAGAAAGAGATCGTCATCGACAACAAGCTCGTGACCGAATGTCTTCAGGAGAACATGGCCGTCTATGACAAAAGCGGAGAAATGCATTATGACATCATTTCCGCCTTCATCAAGAGTATCCGCGGTTCTGATCCGAACGCGGCCGTCTATTACCTGGCCAGGATGCTGGACGGCGGTGAAGACCCGCTTTTCATTGCCAGGAGGCTCTGCATCTCCGCGGCCGAAGATATCGGACTGGCGAACCCGAATGCCCTGCTGCTGGCCAATTCCTGCTTCCAGATCGTGCATACCATCGGTATGCCGGAAGCCCGCATTCCGCTGTCGGAAGTCACGATCTATCTGGCGACTTCTCCTAAGAGCAACTCGGCCTACCGCGCGATCAATGATGCCTTGGCTCTGTCCAAGCAGACGCAGACCTGTTCCGTTCCGCTGCATCTCCGCAACGCTCCGACCAAACTCATGGACGAGCTGGGCTACGGAGACGGTTACCGGTACGCGCATGATTATCCGGGACATTTCGTGGATCTGGAATTCATGCCGGATGACCTGAAAGGCCATGTCATCTGGGAACCGGACGACAACCGCAAAGAGCAGGAACTCCGGGCCAGAATGGAAATCATGTGGCCGAAATACTACAAGAAATAAGTCGAAGAGGGATTTGTCAGAACGGCAGTCCCACACCGAAATGCAAGGCATAACCGTCGCGCTTGAACCATTCACCTGGTTTGAGCCATGAGTTCTGTCTGGCCGGGTCATGCACTTTCATACCCCAATCGAGGCGGATCAGCAGGAAGTCGAAATCAAGTCTCAGGCCAAGTCCCCAGTCAGCGGCGATGCTGTCCCCCAATGTATTCCACTGCAGACGGGAGAGCGCACTTTCCGGCGTTCCCTCATCCTTCAAGGTCCAGATGTTACCGGCATCGGCAAAGATCGCCCCGTCGAACTGCCAGAACAACGGGAACCGGTATTCAATGTTCATTTCCATCTTCATGTCACCGGTCTGGTTCGGAATCTTGAAGGTCAGATCCCGCTGCGAAAGGCCTGGTCCTAAGGAGCGGGCGGTCCAGCCTCTCATGCTGTTCGCACCTCCGGCATAGAAATGCTTCTCGAACGGCAGCGCCGTAGAGTTGCCGTAGGCCCAGCCTGCACCGACATTGAAACGTGTCGCGATGGAATGGTTTCCTCGCTGGCCAAGGAACCAGGTCTTGCCGACCGTGATCTCCGCACGCACATACTGGGAGAACGGAGTGTTCCAGAGCATGCCGGCACCGGTCTGATTCTTCTTCATGAAAGGTTTGAAGGCGCTCAGGAGATTACCTGAAAGATCGAACTGGAAACGGGTATAGAAGAAAGTGGTCCTCGGTTTCGTGGATGGATTGGTCGTATAATATAAGGTCGTGCTGGCCCCCAGGTCGAAGTGATCCTGATAAGCATTCCTCATGAACGGGTCTGAAGCCAGGGATTCGTAGAAATCCGGATTCAGGGCGAACAGGCGGATGATGCTCAGCTGCAGCGGATAATACTGGTAGAAGAGCTTCTTCTTCGTACTGCCGTTATAGTTATATGAAGTGGATATGACGTTCCTCTTGTATTCCGGACGGTCCTGATAGTTGTAGGAAATGTTCAGGTCCGTTCTCGGAATCGAGCCTTTGAACAGCTTGTCCGGAAGAATCAGAAATTTCGGGAAAGACAGACCAGCATTCACACCGAACTCATTGGACCGGACCTTATCCTTCGTCCGGAACTGGAAATCTCCCATGAAACTCAGGTTGAACCGCTCTCCACCCTTGAAGATGTTCTTATGGTAGTAGGACACCTGCGGGGAGATACCGAACAGGCCGCTGGAGTTGACGGAGGCTTCGAGATTGACCTTGAAGCCCTGCGTCTTGGACTGGGCCAGACGGATCGAGCAGTCGACGAGATTCGTGTCGACCTGGTTCATTTCGATGTTCACGCTGTTGAAGACCGGGATGGAAGAGAACCGTTCGTAAGTCTGGGCCACAGCATCCTCGCTATAGCGGCTTCCTGGTACGATCGTATTGAAGTTGCGGAGAGCCTTCTGCCTGAAATTCAAGGTTTGCGGATAAGAAATATCGATCTCATTGATATAGAAAGGACGGATGGGCACGGAATTCTGCTCCGATTCATTCCTGGTATATTCCTTGACGCTCAGATGCAGGACGGCCTTCCCGTCATGGGAGAGGGTATCCGCTTCGAAGAAGAACTGGTTCTTGCTGAAGGTATAGAAGCCGTCGTTCCTCAGCACTGAGGCACAGCGGTCGATTTCCTTATCCAGCAGTTCTTCGGACAGCCAGCATCCTTCCTGGAGAAGCGAATTCGGACGATCTTTCCAGAAGGCGGCCTCGAATTCAGGATTGTCCGGCAGGGTCACGGTGATGCTGTCGATGACATAGCGTTTGCCGACTTCCACCAGATAATTGACCTTCACAAGTTTACGCTTGACACTGACCTCGCTGTTGACCTTGGAATCATACCATCCCATATATTCCAGATGTTGCCGGATATTGTCGACGCTCTTGTCGACCAGGTCAGGATTGTAGATGACCGGTGCGACACCGATCTTCCTGACGAATTTGTCCCAGCCTTTTCCACGACCGTTCTGCCAGTTATAGACGTTCAGGAAAGGGTTCCAGTTGAAGATGACGGAAGAATTGGACTTCTGCTTGACGTAAGACATCAGTCCATCCGCATTGAAATCTTTATCATTGGTCACCTTGATGGTGTTCTTTGCCAGACGATACTCGCCATCCTGCAGGACCTTTGTGGTACTGCACGAGAACAGCGCAACGACCGCTGCCGCCAAACCTGCCATACGGAGAGTACTTCTCTTCATTCGAACCTTCATTGTCGTCAAATTCCTACAAATTTAGTGACTTGGCCACGATTCTCAAAATTTTTGCTCATTTTGTTTTCCTTATGGAATAATAATGATAAATTTGCGCACGAATCAGTGCATCCGACTCAGTCGGATCTGTCGAATTTTTATAAAGTAACTTAATTGCATTGCTGAAATGAAGAACAAGTACAGCGACTTGATTGACCAGACGTTTGAATTTCCGCAGGACGAATTCAACGTTGAAGATGGCGAATTATATTTCCATGATATCAACATGATGGATATCATCAACCAGTACGGAACCCCTTTGAAGATCACCTATCTCCCGAAAATCTCGTCCCAGATCCAGCGGGCGAAAAGGATGTTCAATGTAGCCATCGCGAAAGCGGACTATCAAGGCAGCTACAACTACTGCTACTGTACCAAGAGTTCCCATTTCGAGTTCGTCATGCGTGAAGCGCTGAAGAACGGCATCCACCTGGAGACTTCTTCCGCCTTCGACCTGAACCTGATCGAGGCTCTCGAAGCAGAAGGGCTCGTGGACAGGGACCAGTTCATCATCTGCAACGGTTTCAAGAAACAGACTTACATCGACAATATCGCCGGATTCGCGAACAGTGGCTGGAAAAACATCATTCCGGTACTGGACAACATGCGTGAGTTCGACAAACTGGACGAGAAGGTGGAGACTCCGATCAGCATCGGTATCAGAATCGCCTCCGAGGAGGAGCCGACCTTCGACTTCTACACTTCCCGCCTCGGCATCCGCTACCGTGACATTCTTCCTTTCTACAAGGAGAAGATCAAGGACAGCAAGAAATTCAAACTGAAGATGCTCCATTTCTTCATCAATACCGGTATCCGTGACACGGCCTACTACTGGACAGAGCTGGCCAAGTGCGTCGGTGTCTACTGCGACCTGAAGGCGATCTGTCCGGAACTGGATTCCCTGAACATCGGAGGAGGATTCCCGATCAAGAATTCCCTCGCTTCCGATTATGACTATGAATACATGGCTGAAGAGATCGTGCTGCAGATCAAGACGATGTGCAACGCCCACGGCGTACAGGAACCGAACATCTTCACCGAGTTCGGAAGCTTCACCGTCGGAGAATCCGGTGCGACCATCTTCCAGATCCTTGACAGCAAGCAGCAGAACGACCGTGAGCAGTGGTACATGATCGACAGTTCCTTCATGGTCACGCTGCCGGATACCTGGGGTATCAAGCAGCGTTTCATCCTGCTTCCGATCAACAAATGGAACGAGACTTACGGTCGTGTCTTCCTCGGTGGACTGACCTGCGACAGCCAGGACTACTACAATGCGGACGCTCATGCGAACGCCATCTTCCTGCCGAACAAAGATGCAGGTAACCCGGATGAACCGCTGTACATCGGCTTCTTCCACACCGGTGCCTACCAGGAATCCATCTCAGGTTACGGCGGCATCCAGCATTGTCTCCAGCCGGCTCCTAAGCACATCATCATCGACCGTGACGAGAACGGTGAATACACGACGAAACTGTTCAGCAAGGAGCAGACCTACAAATCCATGTTGAAGATTCTGGGATACTAGGACATGGCTATTTCCAATAATGAAATCAAGCGCATCAAGTCGCTGTCCATGAAGAAATACCGGGACCAGCTCGGACTTTTCACGGTCGAAGGGGAAAAGATTGTCAATGAAGCACTTTCCTCCTCTTTCGAGGTGGAAGGAATCTACCGCCGGGATGAGATCGGAGAAGAGGCCATGAAGAAGATTTCACAGCAGAACAGTCCTTCACCGGTACTGGCTGTCGTGAAGAAGCCGGCTGATCTGGAGATTGCGGATCCAGCCGCTCTGGAAACAGCACTTGGCATCAAGGCAGCCTGTCCGAATGGTCAGGGGCTTTACCTGGCTCTGGATTCCATGCGTGATCCGGGAAATCTCGGCACGGTCCTGCGTATCGCAGACTGGTTCGGCATCGAAGCGATCTTCGCTTCACCGGATACTGTCGATGTCTTCAATTCCAAGACGGTTCAGGCCACCATGGGCGCTGTTTTCCGTGTCCGTTTCCATTACTGTGATCTCTCCCGGCTCTGCGGCATCGTCCGCAAAGCCGGTGGAAATATCTACGGTACTTTCCTGAACGGAGAGAACATGTACGGAAAAAACCTGTCCTGCGGGGAGGCCTCCCCTTCCCTCATCGTCATCGGAAATGAATCTGAAGGAATATCAGAGGCGATCGGTTCCTTAGTAACCGACCGCCTCTACATTCCTCCTTATCCGATGGATGAGACCGGCTCAGAATCCTTGAACGCTGCCGTAGCGACCGCAATCACCGTTGCCGAATTCAGACGCCAAGGTCTCCAGCGCTGAATCATTCAGAGACACGCAAGATCTCTGCCCCCATGGCCGGGATCTTGATCTCTACCAGCTGTGACGGGTTGTACTGCTCCGTCGGCGTGATGCCCATCCAGTCCCAGGCATGCTGCGGGATATGGATCTTCATCACCGCATCCTTGTTCGAGAAATTCACGGCGACCAGAATCGTCTGTTCCTCGAAATCTCTCAGGAAAATGTAATGACGATGCTTGTCGAAGCCTTCAGAACCGTAGTTGCTGTAGCACAGATCGTAGAAGGTTCCTTCAGTCACGGCCTTTTCCTGACGAGCGAAACGCATCAGACCGGCGAAACGGCAGAAGAATTCCGCCTCTTCTTTCTGAAGACCGGCCGCTTCCAGGGCAGCTGGATCCAATTCACGGTAAGCTCCGGCAGCAATCGCTTTCCGCAATCGTCTGAGCGAACCGACTGTCCACCAGTCGAAGATGGTCGTCCTTCCATCCCTACCGCTGAATCCTTCTTCTTCCATTCCCCTTTCACCGACTTCCTGACCGGCATAGATCATGAAGGGCGCATTGTTCAGCAGCAGCGAAACATGAAGCGCCGCCATTTCATTATCCGCAGATTTTCCGAAGAAATCGGAAGCGAAACGCTGCTCATCGTGATTTTCCAGGAAATTCAGCAGATAGGGCTGAAGATCTCCCAGCTGCTGCCAGTTCCTCGTGATTCCGGTTGTCGACTGCCACATTTCCAGTGGCATTCCGGTATCCATCACGTTCTTCTCCACAACAGTCCGGAGTGTATCATAAAGACCGGATTTATCGTAGAGATAGTCGAATCCGACTTCACGGATATACTTCTTGTAAAGGTCCTCGCTGTAGACTTCCGCGATGAAGATGACTTCCGGAAATTCCTCTTTCACCTTCCGGATCAGCCAGGTGAAGAACTGAGGCGGCACAAGTTCCACCATATCGCAACGAAAACCGTCCACCCCTTGTGAAGCCCAGTAGCGGACGATATCGTACATCTTGTCCCAAGTGGCCGTATGGAAATCGCAGTAATTGATCTTGATGGTCTCGTACCAGTCGTTGATGCTCGGATCTGGCTGGAAGCAATTGTTTCCGGTCGCCATGGCCGGCTCCTCCACATAGGCCTTCTCCCCTTCCGCCGGCGGTACGGGCAATTTCAGAGCCTGGCCGGGATAATAGAAGAAATCGTTCTCCGGCTTCCAATGTACGGTCTTGTCATCTTCTGCCCCCAGAACAGGGTGCGTCACTCCTGTCACCGGATGGTTATCCCTCATCGCACTCTGACCAGCAATGGCTTGCGGTGCCGACATACCGGAAGTCAGGACCGTTCCCGGCACCTTGCCATAATCTCGGGAGACATGGTTCGGAACGAAATCGATGATGGCTTTCAGACCGGCCTGATGCGTCCGGGCCAGCAATGCGCTGAATTCCTCCAGACGATGCTCCGGCTCCTCGGCCAGATATGGATTCACGTCGTAATAGTCACAGATAGCATAGGGAGAGCCTGCATTCCCTTTGACGAACTGACAGTTCGAAGGCGTGCAGCCTCGCTCGGAAGCTGCGGTCGCATGCCGGATGACACCGGTGAACCAGACATGGGTGCAACCCAGCCAATGCAGGTAATCCAAGGTATCCTTGTCGATGTCTTTGAAAGTGCCGCATCCGTTTTCGGAAAGACTTCCATTCTTCTGCGGTTCAGTCTTATCTGCGCCCCAGAGACGAGGCAGCATCTGATATATGATCGGTTTGTTCATGTATATTGCGATTTTTCTGTTGCGAAGATATAACAAATTACGCTCCACGCCTAATTCCAGGTTAATTAAAAGAGAGGTTTAGAACAAAGTTGGCTATATTTGTAACAATAAATCAAGAGACTATGACCGAAACCCTCATCACCGCTTTCCTCGCCGCACTGTCGGCTGGAATCCTCACTTTCATCTACATGCGCAGCAGCAACCGCAACCGTATTCTCCATAAGGTCAATGAGGCTTCGCAGCAGCAGGCCGCCCTCCAGAGCGAGCTGCAGTCCGCCCGCATGGATAATTCCCGGCTTGCCGCTGAACTGGCTGCCCAGAAGAGTCTGACCGAGCAGATCCGTCAGAACTACGAGAAGATCATCTCTTCCATGAAAGAGGATGTCGTGAAGAACATGCAGGCCGAAACCGAACGCTTGCTCAAGCAGCGCGAGGAGGAACTGGCAAAAGGAAACCGGAACACCATGGATGACATTCTCAAACCGCTCAAGACCAGCATCGAGGACATGCAGAAAGCCATGCAGGAGAATAAGGAAAGCCATCTGAAAAAGACCACGGAACTGTCCGAACAGCTCAAGCAGGCTGTCCGGGAAATGCGCGAGGAGACCTCCAATGTCGGCAAGAAAGCCGATGTGCTCTCGGAAGCCCTCACCGGCAGACCGAAGGTACAGGGCTGCTTCGGCGAGAATTTCCTGGAAGCGATCCTGGCTCAGGAAGGACTCGTGAAAGGGCTCCATTATACCCGGGAAGAAGTGAACAAGAGCGGCACCCGTCCGGACTTCGTCTTCCATTTCAAGGAAGGGCTTGAGGAAAAAGACCTCATCGTCGACTCCAAGGTTTCATTGACCTCCTTCGTCAATTATATGAACGCGACGGACGAGGAGCAGAAGAAGATCTATCTTGCGGCGCATGTGAAAAGCGTCCGCAGCCATATCGACGAGCTGGCCGGCAAGGAATACCATAAGCAGGATGCGAATTCCTTCGCGGACTATGTGCTGATGTTCATGCCGCGGGACCTGGCCTTCCGTGTCGCGCAGGATGCCGATCCGATGATCTGGCAATATGCCTATGAGAAGAACGTGCTGATCACGACGGAACAGACCATTGTCCCTTTCCTGAAGATCATGCAGCTGACCTGGACTAAATTCGAGCATGACAGCAATATCCAGGACATCACGGCCGCGGCTTCCGACATGATCGAGCGGGTCGGACTCTTCTACGACAGTTACATTGACATGGGCAAAAGACTGAAAGGACTGACCGAATGTTACAACTCCGGTCTGGTCAAGCTCAAGGACAATGGGAAAAGCATCACCACCTCTGCGAGGAAAGTGATGATGCACGGCGCTAAAAGGAGGAAAGGGGCAGCTCTGACCATTCCGGAAGATCCGGTTCAGATCACTCCTGATGAGGAAGATTAAGCTACCAGCTTTCTATACATCTTGCTGATCCTGGAATTGAAAAGCAGTCTCCAATCAGAGACGTAGATTCTCAGAAATTCAAGGATTTCATAGAACAACGGATAGGAAGCAATCGTCAGCAGAGTGCCTGCAAGGGCCCAGTACCAAGGCTGGAAGACGAAGAAGATCACAGCCCAGACAAGGGTCAGGATCGGAGTCGCCGCCAGATTCACGACCATGCAGGCGGTATTCTTGAAAGCGGTGTCCTTGAAGGCATTCTTGGTGAAGCTGGCAGTCAGAAGGGCCGGCCAGACCAGCAGAATGGTCAGTACGAAGATCGGCAGCAGCACAAGAGCGGAAATGGTCTTGGTGATCAGTTTCTTCGACAGTTCCTTGCCGAAGGAGTGAATCGAAATCTTCGCCTTCAGACGTTCCTGCTCGAATTCCTCGGCTTTCCTGTAAAGGTCATACATCCGTTCCGGCTTCTCCTTCTCATTGGAAAGCATGCGGGAAAGACATTGCTGGTTGCGGCGCAGGCGATCTTCGAGATTCCCGCTTGAACCGGCTCTCAAGGCCTTCAGCAAGGCCCATCTTCCGTCATACCACTCATCATCCGGAATATAAGTGATGCCGGACATCAGCTTCCGGGCGATCAGCTCGGAAAAATGCCTGTGGAGTTCCGCTTCATGCAGATGTTCCGCACCGATATTCTTCAGTTCAGCACGGACATCGATCGGCTCCGGGAATGTGAGCAGGCAGGTGTTCCTGTAACGGAAATAATCACCGTATTCGATGGCAACCGGCTGGATATAGACCGGCTTGGACGGATCTATAGCCTCCATCGCTTTCAAAGCCAGGCGCAGCGGGGTCTTCCCGATCGGAAGCAGCGAGTGCTTCGTCCGGTGCGTTCCTTCCGGGAATAGGCAGAACGGGATATTATGGTCCATGATTTCTACGATACGATCGATGGTCTCGACGTTTCTGGAAACATTCCTCAGTCCATCCCTTCGACGGACCAGCGGAAGGATTTTCAGGAACGACAGCATCCGGGCATTGGTCTTTTTCTTGAAGATATCGGCCCGGGCACCGAAAGCGATCGGTCTCTTCCCGGAGCGAAGGACCACCAGGGCATCCATCAGCGCATTGCAATGGTTCGGCGCCAGAATCACGGCACCGTTCTGAGGTATGTTTCCCTGTCCGACTATTTCACAAGAACTGTAACTCGCTTTCGTGAAAGCATCGACATAAGGCCTCAAGGCAGTATAACGCCAATCTTTCTCGTAGATTTCCATATCATTCAATGTTTATGCTTACTGTGACGGAACAAAAATGATACCGTCAGACCAGAAATCACATGCCAAATTCCCCACCAGGCTGTAATGACGACCATTCCGCCGTTTCCGCCCATCAATGCCACATTGGTCCAGGTCTCGTCGAAGATCTGAGGATTGAACAGCAGAATCAGTCCGAGACCGGAATTCTGGATACCCGTCTCGATGGTCAAGGTCCTGCGGTCACGGTAAGGAAGCTTGAAGACAGTACCGGTCAGATAACCCGTACCTAAGGCAAGCAGGTTGTGGATCAGGACAATGAGAAAGATATATTTGATACATTTGAGAAAAGCATCGACATTGCTGCTGAAGGCAATGAGCACGATCGCGAAGAAAAAGACGATCGAAAGGACCTGGAGAGGTTTCTGCAGTTTCTTCGCCAATTCCGGCAGATAATGCGAGCAGAGCATGCCCAGTGCCAATGGAATCCCGAGGAGAACCACGATCGTATTGAAGACCTCCCGGAACGGGATGACCAGTTCTGGGATACCACCGGCCATATGCTTACCAGCGAAATCAAGATAGAGACTTCCCCAGAAGGAGAAATTCGCTGGAGTCATGACGACGGCCAAGGTCGTGGAAATCGCAGTCAAGGAAACGGACAGTTCCGCATTAGCCTTCGATAAGGAAGACATGAAATTGGAAATGTTTCCTCCTGGACAGGAAGCGACCAGAATCATGCCCAAGGCGATCATCGGCGAGATCCATCGATTCATGGCCAAAGCGAGGAGAAAGGTCAGCATCGGCAGCAGCACGATCTGGCTGACAACACCCAGGATGACGGATTTCGGTTTCAGGAAAACCTCCTTGAAGGTGGATGGTCTGATGCCGAGCGCGACGCCGAACATGATGAACGCCAAGACGATGTTCAGGACAGTCGTTCCGGCCGGATCGACATGGATGCTGTCGATCAGTGCGATAGTTTCTTGAGTCATACGGATTGTTTCGAATTATTATACCGATTAATGATAAAATACATTAATCAAGATTAATTGATTACTTTTGCAGAATCTATAACCAGATTACAAAGATACCATCATGTTAGTTTCCATCTTGCTGGTCGGTGCCGGCAGTTTCATCGGAGGAATTCTCCGCTATCTTCTCTTGTTGTTCATCAAGACTCCGTCCAGCGGATTTCCACTGGCCGTCTTCCTGGTGAATGTGCTCGGCTGTTTCGTGATCGGCCTGTGCTACGGTATCTTTTCCAGACTTCCGGACGGCAACAGCCACCTGCTGCTCATGCTGACGACCGGTGTCTGCGGAGGCTTCACCACTTTCTCGACCTTCGCCAATGACAGTTTCCGCCTGCTGGAAAACCACCAATGGGTACAGTTCTCAGCCTATGCTGGCGGCAGCGTCATCCTCGGCATCCTTGCCGTGATGGCCGGTCATGCTCTGGTCCACCTTGTCTTCGGCCGATAATCACTCCGCTACCGGCAGGACTTCCGCTCCTGTGAAACGGATCAGATCGTCCGGAGCGATACGGATCTGCAATCCTCTCACTCCTGCACTGATATAGATGTAATCATATTCCTTCACGGTCTCATGTATGAAGGTCGGGAAAGTCTTCTTCATCCCGATAGGCGTGCAGCCGCCCCGGATATAGCCGGTCACGCCCAGAAGATCCTTCATCGGGATCAGGTCACATTTCTTGTTGCCGGAACATTTGGCAGCCGCTTTCAGGTTCACCTCCAGATCTCCGGGAATGACACATACGAAATAACCGGTCTTATCCCCTTTCAGGACCAGCGTCTTGAAAACCTGACGAATATCTTCTCCCAACTGGTCTGCGACATGCGTAGCCGCCAGATTGTTCTCATCCACTTCATACGGGATGAGTTCGTAATGAATCTTTTCGCGGTCCAGCAGACGGGCCGCATTCGTTTTCTGTATCTTCATGTTCTTTTCTTATTTTCAGTTACAGTTCCGCGATGATCTTCTTGAGGTCGCGGTCTGACAGCCCTTTCCCGTACTCCTCATAGCTGAGTCGGAAATCACAGCCGTTCCGGTATTCCGAACAGCCGTAGGCGGTCTTGCCACGCAGGAGCCGTCCTTTTCCGCATTTCGGACAGATAGGGATATCGGTATTCAGCGTCGAAGCGCTTTCGTCGGACAGGACATTGATGACGATGGTTCTGGAAAGTTCCTTCAGCTCCGAGAGGAAATCACGGGCGGCATACTCTCCTCTTTCGATCATGCGGAGCTTCTTCTCCCATAAACCGGTCAGTTCCGCACTCTTCAGCAGTTCTTCATTGATCGTACCGATGAGACCTTTACCGGTTTCGGTCGGATAGAGACTCTTCCTTTCTTTCCGGATATAGTTCCGCTTGAACAAGGTTTCGATGATTGCGGCACGGGTAGAAGGACGGCCGATTCCATTTTCCTTGAGCGCATCTTTCAGTTCTTCGTCCTCCACCAGTTTGCCTGCCGTTTCCATAGCTCTGAGCAGAGTGGCTTCCGTATAAGGTTTCGGTGCCGTCGTCCAGGTTTCCTTCAAGCTCGGTTCATGGGGTCCGGATTCTCCGGCAACGAAGGCTGGAAGCACCTTGTCTTCCTCCTTTTCTCCTTCGCTCTCGTCCTCATCGGCACGATCCTGCGCAAAGACTTCTCTCCAGCCCGGACTCAGGATCTGCTTACCCGTCACCTTGAAATCGATCTGATCTACCTTACCAAGGACCGTAGTCGTGGAAATCTCGCAATTCGGATAGAAAGCCGCGATGAAACGTCGAGCCACAAGGTCATAGACCTTCCGTTCCTCTTCCGTCAGATTACGGGCAGGGACCCCCGTAGGGATGATGGCATGATGGTCCGTGACCTTGCTGTTATCGAAGACTTTCTTGCTTTTCGGCAGCTTCTTCCCTTTCAAAGGAGCAGTCAAGGCCGTATAGTCGACCAGACCTTCCAGTGTTTTCGGTACCTTCGGATAAATGTCGTCACTCAGATAAGTCGTGTCGACACGCGGATAGGTGGTCACTTTCTTCTCGTAGAGCGACTGGATGACCTTCAGCGTCTGTTCTGCCGTAAACGCATACTTTCTGTTGCATTCCACCTGCAGTGAGGTCAGGTCGAAAAGACGCGGGGCGAATTCCTTGCCCTTCTTCTCCGTGACATCCGTCACGGTGAAAGGACTGTCCTTCACCTGAGCCAGAAAGGATTCTCCCTCCGACTGATCCTTGAACTTACCTTTCGTGCCGCTGAAAGTGACACCTCTATATATAGTCTTGAGTTCCCAGTAAGGTTCTGGAACGAAATGATCGATTTCTGCCTGCCGGTTCACGATCAGGGCCAAGGTCGGCGTCTGCACACGTCCGATGGACAGGACCTGATGATTGCGTCCGTAACGTAAAGTGTAAAGCCGCGTCGCATTCATGCCCAGCAGCCAATCTCCGATTGCCCGGGACAGGCCGGCCTCGTACAGTGCCTGAAACTCGGACTGGTCTTTCAGATGCTGGAACCCTTCCCGGATCGCGTCTTCCGTCAATGAAGAGATCCAGAGACGCTGCACCGGACATCTGGCACCGGCCATCTGCATGACCCAACGCTGGATCAGTTCTCCTTCCTGACCGGCATCACCGCAGTTGATGATGCGTTCCGCCTGCTGCATGAGATTTCGGATGATCTCGAACTGATGCCTGTAGGTTTCATTCTCGATGAGCTTGATTCCGAATCGTTCGGGAATCATCGGCAACTGCGAATAGGACCAGATCTTCCATTGCGGACTATAGTCATGAGGTTCCTTCAATGTACAGAGATGTCCGAAAGTCCAGGTAACCTGGTAGCCGTTGCCTTCCAGGTAGCCGTCCCTCTTCACCTTGGCCCCCAGCACGTCTGCTATTTCTCTGGCAACACTCGGTTTCTCTGCGATACAAACTATCATCTCTACAATTTTTCGTGAACTGCAAATGTAAGGAAATTGAGCGACTTCCCGAAACGGAAAGATATTAAAAAAAGCTCTGGAGCATATCCAGAGCTTTCTGCGGTGCGGACGAGACTCGAACTCGCGACCCTCGGCGTGACAGGCCGATATTCTAACCAGCTGAACTACCGCACCAGTAGTTTCCAGTTCAAGGCTTGTTTTCTTGTTTGGGATTGCAAAGATAGTACATTTTGTTCTCCCTCCAAATTTTATTTACACTTTTTCTGATTTTTTTTCATTTTTTCCTGAAATTCAAGAATGTGATGGAGAATACCTCCATTTCATTGTTTTTTGTTATCTTTAGGGTCGCAAAAAACACAGAAACAATAAATCATTCATTATGAGCAAGATAACGAAAGAAGAGGCTCTGCTCTATCATTCACAGGGCAGACCGGGAAAAATCGAAGTCGTTCCGACCAAACCGTTCAGTACGCAGAGAGACCTGTCTCTCGCCTATTCTCCAGGTGTCGCGGAACCGTGTCTCGAAATCGAGAAGAACCCGGATTGTGCCTACGACTATACCGATAAAGGGAATCTGGTCGCAGTCATCTCCAACGGTACCGCCGTGCTGGGACTGGGCGATATCGGAGCCGTGAGCGGAAAGCCGGTCATGGAAGGAAAAGGGCTGCTGTTCAAGATCTACGCAGGCATCGACGTCTTCGACATCGAGGTCAATGAAAAAGATCCGGACAAATTCATCGAGGCCGTGAAAGCCATCGCTCCATCCTTCGGCGGCATCAATCTGGAGGACATCAAGGCACCTGAATGTTTCGAGATCGAGCAGCGGCTGAAGGCAGAACTGGACATTCCTGTCATGCACGACGACCAGCATGGCACAGCCATCATTTCCAGTGCCGGTCTGATCAACGCACTGGAAGTCGCCGGCAAGAAGATCGAAGATGTGAAGATCGTGGTCAACGGTGCCGGTGCCGCTGCCATTTCCTGCACGAAACTTTATCTCGCACTCGGTGCCAGAAAAGAGAACATCCTGATGCTGGACAGCAAGGGCGTGATCACTTCCGACCGCGAAAACCTCAATGAGCAGAAACGATTCTTCGCCACCGATCGCCGTGATGTCCATACTTTGGAAGAGGCCATCAAGGGAGCGGATGTCTTCCTTGGACTTTCCAAGGGAAATGTACTTACCCAGGACATGGTCCGCAGCATGAATCACATGCCGATCGTGTTTGCCCTGGCCAATCCGGTGCCGGAAATTTCATACGAGGATGCGAAAGCTTCCAGATCGGACATCCTGATCTCCACCGGACGTACCGACTATCCGAACCAGATCAACAATGTGATCGGCTTCCCGTACATCTTCAGAGGAGCGCTTGACGCAAGAGCCAAGGCGATCAACGAAGAGATGAAGCTGGCTGCCGTCCATGCCATCGCAGACCTGGCCAAGAAACCGGTGCCTGACGTAGTGAACAATGTGTATGGCATGAACAACTTCACTTTCGGTCCGGACTACTTCCTGCCGAAGCCAGTCGACCCTCGTCTGATCACGGACGTCTCCATCGCCGTAGCGAAAGCCGCCATCAGCTCCGGAGTCGCCCGTAAGGAAATCACCGACTGGGAAGGCTACCGTCAGCATCTGAAGGAACTCATGGGTTACGAGTCAGAACTGATCCGTCAGCTCTACGACACGGCACGAGCGATACCGCAACGCGTCGTCTTCGCTGAAGGAAACCACCCGAACATGATCCGCGCAGCGGTAGAAGCCTATGCAGAAGGCATCTGCAAGCCGATTCTGCTGGGTAACGACGAACGAATCGCGAAAGCGGCTGAATCCATGAAACTGAATCTGGACGGTATCGAGATCATCAACCTGCGCCATGACAACGAGGCGGCACGCAGAGACCGTTACGCCCATCTGTTCTCCGAGAAGAGAGCGCGTGAAGGAGCGACCTATGACGAAGCCTGCGACAAAATGTTCGAACCGAACTACTTCGGTATGATGATGGTCGAGACTGGAGATGCCGATGCCTTCATCACCGGTACCTACACGAAATACAGCAACACCATCAAGGTCGCCAAGGAAGTGATCGGCATCCGTCCTCCTTACAAGCATTTCGGTACGATGCACATCCTGAATTCCAAGAAAGGAACCTATTTCATCGCCGATACCCTGATCAACAGACATCCGGACACCTCGGCACTCGTGGATATCGCGAAACTTGCCGACGTGACCGTCAGATTCTTCAACCATGAGCCCGTCATGGCCATGGTCTCCTACTCCAACTTCGGAGCAGATACGGTCGGTTCACCGAAATCCGTACATGATGCTGTAGATATCCTGCATGAAGAAAGGCCGGATATGGTCATCGACGGTGAGATGCAGGTGAACTTCGCGCTCGACACGAAACTCCGTGACCGCAAGTACCCGTTCTCCAAGCTGGCCGGCAAGACCGTGAATACCTTGGTCTTCCCGAACCTCAGCTCTGCGAACTCCGCTTACAAGCTGATCCAGGCCATGAGCGATGTAGAACTGATCGGACCGATCCAGATGGGGTTGAACAAACCGATCCACTTCACCGATATCGAGAGTTCCGTCAGGGACATCGTGAACATCACGGCGATTGCCGCGATCGATGCGATCGTTCTGAAGAAGATGGGAAAATGCTGCAAATAGCCGATAGGCTTGAACAGAAAAAACAGAGGTTGCTGTCAGGAAGCAACCTCTGTTTTTTCTGTTTCTTCGGCACGTGCCGCCTTTCGGAGTTCCCAGGAATTCCACAGATTGTGCCAGATACTGTAGAAACCGCCGACGACTGCCGTTACCGGAGTCATGAAGGTAAGCCCCATCCAGATCGCGAACACCGTATTCTTCTGTCCAAGAGCTTGTCCGGCAGTGATTTCCGTCGCATGTTCCTGATTCTTATGGGCTTTCCACCTGCCGATCTTGCGTCCCATCCAGAATTGGAAGGCACAGCAGGTCAATGAGATCAGCGCCATCAGGAGAATGTCCGTGAAAGACAGGTCACTATGTACCAAAGCCCTGGTCGTCACGCAGATCGCCAAGGTCAATGCCACAGCCCAGAGATGGAAGGCCAGATCCGGATATTTCTGGATCCTGCGGTGCACTCTCGGAAGCAGATAGCGGACCAGCCAGGCGGCCAGGCACGGGAAGATCAGCAACGGGAAGATTTTCGCGACGATCAGGCTGAATGCCTCGGTGAACGTTCGGGTATCGGAAGGATTGATCATCGGGATGACCAACGGAACCAGTACGGAAGTCAGAAGGTTGATGAGAATGATGTAGGTCGTGATTCCTGCCATATCTCCCTTGAGCTTACCCGTGACGACTGCGGAAGCGGTCGCGGTCGGGCAGATGAAGCAGATCATCGCGCATTCGATCAGGATGCGGGTCCGGGCATCGCCGGCTGTCACGACCTGCGGGACAGAAAACAGAATGGCCGCGCCACCCAGACAGAATAATCCACCTTGGATGAGCAGCAGCCACAGATGCCATCTATGCAGTCTGATATCTCTCGGCCTGATCTTGGAGAAAGATAGGAAAAGCATGAGGAAAATGAGGAGCGGTTGCACGACTCCGATGATTCTGGACAGAACCGGTCCAGCAGGATGCAGAGCAGGAATGCCATAATATACCAGATAACTGAGCATTCCTGCAAGCATTGCGATCGGCAGCATCCATTCTTTCAGGATTTTTTTCATGGCTACTTTCTTGGAAGCCACAAATGTAAGAAATTATCTATTCTTTTTCTACCGGTCCCTGCTCGAATTTCCGCGGCAGGTACTTGAATTTCATTTCTCTGTCTCCGTAGAAAGAACGCCATTTAAGCGTAAGTTCCTTTTCTTCAGCACCTTCGAACTCGAGATCGTCCAGACGGAAGGCTACGACGCTCTGACGAAGCTGACCGTTGGTATCACCGAAGGAATTGTGATAGAGGATGACCTCATCCGGCTTGGTTCCTTTAACAAGATTCACCTCATGACGATAAGGACTTCCGAAAACGGTCTCGATGACTACGGTCAGATAACCGTCTTCAACGACTGTCGGCCAGAAATTCTTGCTGATGTTCACCGGATCGTTGCCGTATTTCCGTTCATTAGCACCCGGCTCCGCGAAGGAAGGGGCCATTGACTTGGTACGGATGGAATCCGCCCAGTTGAGATGTACCAGATTCGTATATTCGCTGGCATCCCCTGCAACGAGTTTGTAATTCACGAATGCACGCACTTCCTTGCCACCATAAGGTGCCTCCTTCACATTTTCCGGGAGCAAGGTGGTCTTGTCATCCAACTGCATGTAGAAACGACCGTCGGAAGGATTTTTCTTCAAGGTAACGATTGCTGTCGGAGCGTACAGACTCGGATCTTTCGGCTCTTCCTTCTTGCAGGAAAGGATGGACAAGGATAACCCGAGAGCCACGATGGAGTAAATGGTTCTTTTGTTCATAACTACTAACTTTATTTTTCGTTCAACTGAATATGATACTATATCGTGGCAATCACCACGATCGGAGTCCTTTTCTGCAAAAATCTTGCAAAAGTCGCCCTACTGCCTGACTTTTTTGCAGTAGGCTGAATCAATGATGCAGAATTTGACTATGGTATAATTTATGTACCGAAAGGAGAACAGTAAAAAACCATGACATCATGAATCATTTCAAGTTGTTTTTTGCCCCGCTCCTCTCCAGCGTCCTGCTGATATCCTGCAACAAAGATACATTCAAAGATTTCAATGACTCCTGGTCCTACAAGACCAGCGGTACCGTCACCTTGCAGGAAACGAGATTTGTCGAAGCTACCCCTGAAGAAAAAGAACAGTTCGAGAAAGACGGTCTCACCTTCGAACCGGTTACCCTGACATTGGCACCGGAAGATGGGCAGCTTCATTTCATCGACAGAGGCGATGGACAGGTCTATCTTTCCTTCAATCCTATGCTGGGCCATGTCACGGTCGTGGAAGCGTCCATGGACGGTCTGGCCTTCTCGATCGCCGAGAACCAGGAAATGATGGTCAGGTTCGGTGAAGGACCCGTCAGACTTGAAACCGCCACCCTGATTCTGGGAGGAGACGGACAGGTCTATGACAATGCGGTCGTCATGAATCTGAGCCTGAGCGGAAAGATGGATTACAAGCTCAAGGAAATGTCCGTGATCGGAAGCAAGATCAAGTGTGTCGCTTTCAAGAATGAAAAATGAGATCTATGAAGAAGGAATTTATGACGCTTGCCCTCTGCGGCATCGTTCTCATCCCCGCCTGCAAGAACAAGGAGCAGGAAAAGATTGAGCCGGTGACTGTGGAAGTACAGAAGATAATTCGGGTCAATGATGTGAAGGATACTCCTTATGTCGGCAGGATCCTGCCGGCCAGGAGCAATACGATCGTCAGTGCCAATGCCGGCACCCTGGAGAAGGTATCCATCAGGAAAGGACAGATGGTACAGGCCGGTCAGGAGATTGCCCGGGTCTATTCGGAAAACATCAACAGCGCGCTGGCCATCGCCGCCAGTACGGTCGTTCAGGCGCAGGACGGCTATGACAGGATGATGCAGCTCTATGCGGAAGGGGGCGTGACCGAACTGAAGAAGAAAGAAGTGGAAAGTCAGCTGGAGAAAGCGCAGGCGGCCTTGAAATCCGCCGAAGCCGCCAGCGGAAAACTGACCGTACGCTCCCCTTACAGCGGTATCGTAGAGGAAATCTACACCTCCGAGGGTCTGGAAGTGCTGCCGGCTTCTCCGATCGCCCGCATCTCCAACGTGTCCGATGTCCAGATCAGCATTCCCGTTCCTGAGACGGAGATTTCTCATCTGCAGATCGGTCAGGAAGCCTATGTGGTCATTCCGGCCTTGGAGACGGATGCCCGGGCGAACATCATCGTCAAGGGCGTCACCGCCGACGAGATCACCCATACCTACGAATGTCTGCTGAATCCGGACTCCAGAATCGACCAGCTCCTTCCGGGAATGGTCTGCAAGGTCTTCCTGAAAGAATCGGAAGAAGGAAAAATCATCATCCCGCTGGACTGCGTGATGTCGGACATCCAAGGCAGATATGTCTGGACCGTCAGGCCTGCTGATACCCGGCATGCCATCGGCCATACTCCGGCGGAAAGTCTGACGAAGAATGCGGAAGGCAATTATGAAGGTCTCGTGACGAAGACCCGTATCGTCGTGAAGAATTTCGCTTCAGAAGGAGTCGTCGTCGCAGAAGGTTTGAAAGAAGGCGATCTTCTCGTCATCGAAGGAAGAAGGAAGATTTCCAGTGGAATGACAGTAAATGTCAAGAGGTAAATGAAGAAAAGAAGAGAAGGAATGATCGCGTCCATCGTCAGATGGGCCATAGACCACAAGAAGATCGTGTATTCGCTGGTGGCCTTGCTTGTCGCATGCGGTCTCGTCGGGCTGAAATTCATGAACAAGGATGAGTTCCCGACCTTCGTCATCAAGCAGGGACTCATCGTCGGTGTCTATCCGGGAGCGGATGCCGCTGAGGTCGAGGACCAGCTGACCGTCAAGCTGGAGGAGATTCTCTACCGGATCCCGGAAGTGAAGCGGGAGAATCTGAAATCCGTCACGAAAGACGGGATCTGCTACATCTATACCGACATCAACTGCCCAACCAGCAAGAAAGATGAAGTCTGGTCGAAGATCAAGCTGAAACTCCAGGCCGAGAAGATCACGCTGCCGGCAGGAGTGCTGGGCGTGATGGTCCTGGATGACTTCAACTCCATCTCTTCCATCCTCATTGCCCTGGAATCTTCGGACAAAGGCTATGCTGAACTGCAGGAATATGCAGATGACCTCAGTGCCGACCTCCGGCAGATGCCGAACCTGGCCAAGATCCAGATCATCGGTCAGCAGCAGGAAGAGATCGCCGTCATCATTGACAAGGAAAAACTTTCCAGCTACGGTCTTTCCCCGAGTTCGCTCATGCTCGACTACCAGACCACTTCCCTCCACCTTCCGGACGGAATCTTCGAGAACAGCGGCCTTTCCGTACCGATCCGGATCAAGAGCAATGTATCCAATGAACAGGAAATCGAGGAAAAGATCGTCTGGTCCGACCAGCTGGGTCATGTGATCCGCCTGAAAGACATTGCCGAGATCAAGCGCCGCTACAAGGATCCTTCCGATATGGTGACCTACAACGGGCACAGTTGCCTGGTCCTCGCCGTGGACATGAGAGCCGGCAACGATATCGTCACTTTCGGTGACCAGGTGGACGAGATCCTGAAGGATTTCATGAAAGATATGCCGGACAGCATTACGGTGAGCAGGATTTCAGACCTTCCGAAGGTCGTGGAGAATTCCGTCCATTCCTTCCTGATGGACCTGGTCATGTCCATGCTGGTCGTCATCGCGGTCATGCTCAGTCTCTTCTCCATGAAGTCGGCGCTGATCGCCGGTTCCGGCGTCCCGATCTGCACGGCCATCACCTTGGCGATCATGTACTTCACCGGAATGGACCTGAACACGGTGACCTTGGCCGCACTCATCGTCGTCCTGGGCATGATCGTGGACAACTCCATCATCACGATGGATGGCTACATGAACCATCTGGCCTCGGGAAAGCCCAGGAAAGAAGCCGCCATCGCGAGCATTCAGGAACTCTTCGCCCCGACCTTGGCCGCCACTCTGGCGATCAGCCTGATGTTCTTCCCGTCCAAGAAGATCATCACCGGCTACATCGGTGATTTCATCAGCACCTTCCCATGGGTCATCCTCATTGCCCTCATGGTATCCCTCCTGTATGCGGTGCTCGTGGTGCCGTCCATGGAGATCAGGCACATCAACTCAGCCGTTCCTGAGGGAAAAGGCATCATTTCCAAGGCTCAGAACGCCCTGTTCCGGGGACTGGAGAAAGGTTATGCCGTTGCGGAACGCTTCTGCTTCCGGCACCCCTACCTCACGCTGAGCTTCGCCGTCGCCACCGTCGCGGTTTCCGTCGTCATTTTCATGAACCTCAATGTACAGATGATGCCGAAATCCGACCGTGACTTCTTCGCGATCGAGCTTGAACTGGAAAGCGGCAACAATCTGGACAACACGAGAGAAGTGGTCGATTCGCTGGAACACATTCTCCTGAATGACAAGAGAGTGGAATCCGTGACTTCCTTCATGGGCACCGGCGCGCCCCGCTTCGTCGCGACCTACGCCCCGATCCTGCCGAGCAAGACGATGGCTCAGATCATCGTGAACACGAAGAGCATCACCTCGACGCAGAGCCTGCTGGAAGAATACGAGAACAAGTACGAGCATCTGTTTCCGAACACGATCATCCGCTTCAAGCAGATGGACTACCAGGATACGGAAGCTCCGGTCATGGTCATGCTGCGCGGAAAAGATCGGGAGAAGCTCTATGCACAGGCAGAAGAACTTCAGCGCTACATGATGAGCCTGGATGACCAGATCAAATGGGTACACAGCTCCGCCGATGATTTCATGCCGAAGATCGACGTCTGCATGAACGAGCATGAGGCGGCCAGACTGGGCATCAACAGAGCGGCCCTGGGCTTGAGCATGTCCGGAAATTTCAACGGACTGAATCTCGGACGTGTGATGGAGAACAATAAAGGGGTGGACATCAACCTGTATCCGGGTGAAGTCTCCGACACGATGGATTTCAACAATATCGGCAACCAGATGATCCCGACCATGATTCCGGGCGTCTGCGTACCGTTGAGACAGATCGCCGGCATCACCCCGGAATGGCAGCACACCACCCTTGAAAGATATAACGGAGAAGATGCGATCACCATTCTGGCTGATCTGAAGACCGGTGTCAGCCAGCCAGCGGTCATGAAACAGATCGACCGCTATGTGGAAGACCGCATCCGTCCGAAGCTGGATGACGAGAGCGAAGTCGAATACCTCGGTCTGTCCGCTTCCAACAAGGGACTGATTCCGGAAATCATCCTGGCGGTCCTCGCGGCCATCGCCGTGCTGATCGTCTTCATGGTCCTGCATTTCAAGAAAGTGTCCCTGGCGATCCTGACCCTGGTGATGAGCCTGCTCTGCTTCTTCGGCGCCTTCTTCGGACTGTGGATCTTCAAGCTCGACTTCGGCATCACGGCCGTGCTGGGACTGATCAGCCTGATCGGTATCATTGTCCGCAACGGTATCATCATGTACGAATACGCAGAAGAGCTGAGATTCGGACAGGGTTACGATGTGAAGACCGCCGCCATGCTGGCAGGTGCCAGACGAATGAAACCGATCTTCCTGACCTCCGCGACCACCGCCTTGGGCGTGCTTCCGATGCTGGTCAGCAAAGACCTGCTCTGGCAGCCGATGGGTGTCGTGATCTGTTTCGGTACCATTTTATCCATACTGCTGATCGTCTTGGTCATGCCGGTTTCATACTGGCAGGTATTCAAGCATCAGGATAAGAAGACAGGAGAGAAGGAAAATGAAATCTAGAATGACCATACTGGTGAATATACTGGCCTTGGCGCTGCTGCAGGAACTACCTGCAGCCGGAATGGCGCAAGAGGTGGAACCGGCGAAAGATAGTCTGCTGCTGGATCTCCGCACCTGCAGGGAAAAAGCCCGCGAAGGAAATGCAGACATCAGAAACGCCTATCTGGATATCGAAGCCGCCAGACAGCAGAAGATGGAAGCGTTCACGATGTATTTTCCGAGCATGTCCGTGCGCTCCATGGGCTTCTATGCCTTGGATCCATTCGTAGAGATCGGCATGCGGGATATCCTCGGAAACTCCGATCTCGCGAACAACATCATGAACCAGATCAATCAGATCACCCGACCGCAGGGCATCAACCTGGGCTATGAAGGGATGGACTGGGGCTTCATCGCCGTCGCCTCTGTAATTCAGCCGGTCTTCGCCGGAGGTCGGATCGTCAACGGCAATCGTCTGGCTCAGATAGGCGTAAAAGCAGCTGAACTGAAGACCTCGATGACAGAAACCGCACAGACGGAAGAAATCGACAAGAAATACTGGCAGCTCATTTCCCTGAAAGAAAAGAGCAGAAGTCTGGATGCCGGTGAAGAACTGGCCGAAACTCTCTATACGACCGTCGATGCGGCCCGGAGAGCCGGACTTGCGCTGGATACTGATCTGATGAAGGTCATGAAGGAACAGAACATCCTGAAATCCAAGAGGAAACGACTTGAAAGCGGAATGCGTCTCGCGAAGATGGACCTGCTGAACAGTATCGGCCAGCCGTTCTCCCTGCTGGAAACCAACGCAACGGAAGAACGCCCGTTCATCGACCGGATTGACGTACAGGCCGACCTGGACCATCTGGAGGGACCTGAAAGCTATTACGCCGAGGATTTCGTCGCTTCCTCCAACTCTACGGAAGCCCGTCTGCTGGAACTCTCCGTCGAAGCAGCCCGACTGGAAAAGAAAATGGAAATCGGCAGCACCTTGCCTGAGGTCGGTGTCGGTCTGGCCGGAGGCTACGGCCGTATGATGAGCCGGAATCCACGCTGGAACGGACTGGTCATGGCCAAGATCACGATTCCGATCACTGACTGGTGGAGAAGTTCCCACAAGATCCGCCGTCTCCAGATCAAGGAAGAGCAGGCGAGGAATCAGAAAGTCTATCTGGACAACCAGCTGGAACTGAAAGCGCAGATGCTGTGGGAAGAAGTGCTCTGCACCTGGGAAGAATTCGGTCTTGCCGAAGAGAATGTGGAATGGAGCGAAACCGCCTACGAACGTTCCGGCAGCACGCTCGCCTCCGGTCAGGCGACGGTCGGAGAATACCTCCAGGCTGCTACAGAACTGCAGCTGGCCAGAGATGAATTGACAGACAAGAAGATTGCCTATATCACAGCTCTGGCCAAATATATCAATATGACCGGAAAACCGGAAAAGGTTTCCGAATGAAGTGGAATCAGCGTCTGATCAGGTCACAGACATCTCGGGAGAGTCCTTCCCTATCAGTCTTCCAGCGAGAATAGACGGTACAGATGAGCTCACCGTCCTGGTTGCGGATGTCATGGAAGAGCTGGTTGGCATCGTTCCTGTCCCTATAGACCATCACATCGAGCGTCTGCCCGAGGAAAGATTCTTTCACGAAACGGATATGCACATGGACCGGATTGCTGATCCTGACGAAGTCCAGATCCACGGTCGCGATAGCCATACGCATGTAGCTGCGGTTGCAGACATGCCCGTTGAAATCCAGGTCGGAAGGATTGACCTCATGCTTCACGGTCTTGAAAAGTTCCTTGTCCTCGAGAACCGGATTGTTCTTGCCCCGATGACGGATGCCTGCTGACTGCGCACCGGCACGGTCGAGGATCTCCACGATATTGCAAGGTCGTCGGCTCTCGATATCCAGAACGACCCAGGTGCTCTCTCCTTTCGCGAAGACACGACCGGTATCGGCGATGGCCAGTTCATAGGCGATGTAAGCCCGGCAGGAAGTAATCTCGCTGAGGGTGATCCTGACCTTGACGACATCCAGCCACATGGCTCTTTCTCCGATGAAATGAAGATCGAAATCCGTGATCACCCAGATCTTCCCCTCCTTCACGAGGTCGAAGGCGCTGATTTGATTATGAGCCAGATAACTGGCATAGCAATCCTGGAAATATAGCAAAGCCGCAGCAGGAGTCATTCGATAATTCACATCCATATCCGCAGCCGTGACGGGATAGATTCCACTGTACATGTTCAGATTTAAGTTTTAACGAAGACAAAAATAGCAAAAAGCATGCAATTTTATCTATATTTGTACCTATGAATATCATTGAAACAGCAATAGAAGGTGTGCTCATCCTGGAGCCACGCATCTTCAAAGACGAAAGAGGGTATTTCTACGAGTCCTTTTCCCAAAGGGAATTCGACGAGAAAGTCATGCCCATCCGTTTCGTACAGGACAACCAGAGCGCTTCCACCTACGGAGTCATCCGAGGTCTCCATTACCAGCGCATGCCCTACACGCAGAGCAAGCTGATCCGTTGCGTCGAAGGAGAAATCCTCGATGTCGTCGTCGATGTCCGCAAAGGCTCTCCGACCTGGGGCCGACATGTTTCCGTGATCCTGAGCGGTGAAAACCATCGCCAGCTCTTCATCCCCAAAGGTTTTGCACACGGCTTCTCGGTCCTGAGCGAAAAGGCTGTCACCCAATACAAATGTGATCAGTTCTATGCTCCTCAGTCAGAAGCGGGCATCCAGCTCAAGGATGAACAGCTCGGCATCGACTGGAAAGTACCGGTCGAGAAGGCCATTCTCAGCGCGAAGGACCAGCTCTACCCTTGTCTGGCCGATGCTCCTGTAGATTTTCAGGTCAATGATAACTTCTATCCGGAATTATGAGAATCCTCATCACGGGCGCTAAGGGCCAATTAGGCCAGTCGCTAGAGCATTTCCTGTCCAAGGAGCAGCCCCGGCATGAATGGCTGTTTGCCGGCCATCAGGAACTGGACATCACCGATCCGGAGGCTGTAGAGAAGACTATTGCCGATGAGGCCGTAGATGTCATCATCAACTGTGCCGCCTATACGGCGGTCGATCAGGCAGAGTCCGATCCGGACGCCGCCCGTCGGCTCAATGCGGATGCGCCGCAATACCTGGCCCAGTCCGCCGCCGCACACGGAGCCGTACTGATCCATATCTCCACAGACTATGTCTTCTCCGGAGAAGGGCGTCTGTCTGCCCCTGAAGCCCCGCAAGCCTACAAGGAAACCGATCGTACAGATCCATCCACCGTCTATGGCAGGACGAAACTGGCCGGAGAAGAAGCCGTCACGAACAGCGGCTGCCGGTATCTCATCTTCCGCACCGCCTGGCTCTACAGCCCCTACGGAAAGAATTTCGTGAAGACGATGCTGCGCCTGACCGCTGAAAAAGAAGCATTGAAAGTAGTCGATGACCAGTACGGGACACCGACCAACGCGATGGACCTGGCGGCCTTCCTGATCAGGATCGTGGAAGAAAGTCCAGCCGTGACCGAAGGTCCGTTGACCCGGACCGGCATCTACCATTATACCAATGAGGGCTGCTGCACCTGGTACCGCTTCGCAGAAGAAATCGCGACGCTGGCCGGTCACGACCGTTGCTGCATCCATCCCTGCACGACCGCAGACTATCCGACGCCGGCCGCACGGCCCGCCTGCTCCCTGCTGGACAAGACGAAGGTAAGAACGACCTTCGGCATCGAACTCCGGGACTGGAAATCTGCCTTGAAAGAATTCATTGACAATGAGCGATAAGAGATACGAAGAAAAACTCGGCACAGAGCCCATGCTGCCCTTGATCTTCAAGATGGCCCTGCCTTCGGTCGTCGCCCAGATCGTCAATCTGCTGTACAACATCGTGGACCGTGTCTATATCGGACACATCGAAGGAACCGGAACGGCCGCTCTCGCTGGAGTCGGCATCACCACTTCCGTCATCATCCTGATCTCGGCCTTCGCGATGATCGTCGGCGGAGGAGCCTCCCCGCTGGCGGCGATCGCCTTAGGACAAGGAAACCGCGAACAGGCCGGAAAGATGCTGGGAAACGGCTTCAGCCTCCTGATCCTCTTCACGGTGCTGACCACAGCCCTGACCTATCTGTTCATGGATCCGATCCTTCTTTTCTCCGGAGCGGATCAGGAAACCCTTCCGATCGCCAGAGAGTACCTGGAAATCTATCTTATCGGAACCTTCTTCGTACAGATCGCGACCGGCCTCAATTCCTTCATCAACGTGCAGGGACGACCGGGCATCGCGATGACGGCTGTCGTGATCGGTGCCGCACTGAACATTGTCCTGGATCCGATCTTCATCTTCGTGTTCGGACTCGGCGTGAGAGGTGCCGCTATCGCGACGGTGCTTTCGCAGGCCGCCAGCGCTGCCTGGATCATACATTTCCTGATGTCCGGCAAAGCCAGCCTGAAACTGGAAAGAAGGTATATGAAACTCGAGAAGAAGATCCTGACGGCGACCCTCAGTCTCGGCCTCTCCCCTTTCATCATGGCCAGTACGGAAAGTCTCATCGGCTTCGTCCTGAACAGCAGCCTCAGCACCTACGGCGTGATCTATGTCAGCGCTCTGGCGATCATGCAGAGTGCCATGCAGCTGATCAGCGCACCGCTGAACGGCTTCGCGCAAGGTTTCATCCCGATCATCAGCTATAATTACGGCCACAAGAACATTCAGCGCGTAAAATCTTGTGCTTCAATCAGTATAACATTCATGTTCTCATTTAATCTGGTGATTACCGTCCTCATGATGATTTTCCCGGAAACAGTGGCTGGCGCCTTTACCCAAGATCAGGCGCTGATAGCCGTTACAGAGCGCTCCATGCCGCTTTTCCTGGCAGGAATGACCATTTTCGGTCTGCAGAGAGCCTGTCAGAACATTTTTGTTTCATTGAACCAGGCGAAAATCTCCATCTTCATTGCCCTGCTGAGGAAAGTCTTCCTCCTGATACCATTGGCCTTGATTCTCCCTGGACTGTTCGAGCGCTATACGGAGATTGAAGGAGTGAAGGGAATCTTTGCGGCAGAAGCCATTTCAGACGGCATCGCTGCGGTCTGCTGCACGGTCATCTTCCTGATCATGTTCCCGAAGATTCTGAAAACACCTTCGCCCGGTAGCCGTTCCGCTCAGGACTGACGCTCTTCACGGACACGGCAGGCGCGATTCACACGATGGACCGCATGGATAGCGGCATAGTCCGAAGGCAATGAACCGATGAATTCACCACTCATACCGCACATTTCACCACAAATGATGCGGAAATGACCACATGAGCGTTCTAAAAGGCGGTGAAACGAGTGACATGTCCTACTTTTGCAGCCAGAATTTTTTTAGACATAAAGACATGAAACATTATCTCCAGAGTCTAGAAGACTCCATGAACTTGTACTGGAATCATCCAGCCCTCTGCGATTATAAAGGTGACAGCTTCACTTTCGCTGACTTGGCAGAACATATCGAGAAATTCCACATCTTCTTCAAGACGACAGGTCTGAAGAAAGGCGACAAAGTTGCTCTCTGTGCAAAGAACACCGCCCGTTGGGGTATGGCCTTCTTCGCCTCCAACACTTACGAGACCGTGACGGTACCTATCCTTGTCGACTTTCATCCGGACAGCATCAATTCGCTGGTCGATCATTCCGAAAGCAAGATTCTGTTCACGGATACTGAAATCTGGAAGAATCTGGACATCGAGAAGATGCCGCAGGTACAAGCCGTCATCTCATCTTCCAACTTCGGACTGCTCTATGCGAGAACACCGGAGATCCAGAAAGCCTTCGACGAGGTCGAAAGCACTTTCAAGCAGCTTCACCCGGATGGATTCACAGCCGCTGACGTCCATTATCCGACAGACAATGCAGGCGATCTGGCCATCATCAACTATACATCCGGCACGACCAGCACTCCGAAAGGCGTGATGATCCGCTACGAATGCGTGACCGCCAACGTCGACTTCGCTCAACGAAATATTCCGTGCGGCTGCAACGACAAGATCGTATCCATGCTGCCGATGGCTCATATGTACGGTATGATGTTCGAGCTGATCTATCCGGTCTGCAGCGGTGTCAGCGTCTACTATCTGGGCAAGACGCCGACCCCTTCCCTTCTCCTGTCCGCAATGGCTCATGTCAAGCCATATCTGGTCATCACCGTACCGCTTGTAATGGAGAAGATCTTCAAGACGAAGATAAGACCGGTGCTCAGCAAGCCTGTGATGAAGGTGCTGACCCGCATACCTGGCATCAGCAATCTGATTTTCAGCAAGATCAGAAAAACCCTCCTGAACGCCTTCGGCGGAAAAGTACAGATGATCATCATGGGAGGTGCCGCACTGAATCCGGATGTCGAGAAATGGTTCAAGCGTTTCCGTCTCCCTTATACGGTAGGTTACGGCATGACAGAGGCCGCTCCGCTCATGGCCTATTCCCATTGGACCAGCTATGCTACGGGATCCTGTGGCCGGGCCATCAATACCATACAGGTCCGCATCGACTCTGAAGACCCGCAGCACAAGGTCGGTGAAATCCAAGCCAAAGGACTGAACATCATGAGCGGCTACTACAAGAACCAGGAAGCGACTGAGGCAGCTTTCACTGCTGACGGCTGGATGAATACCGGTGACCTCGGACTCATTGACAAGGACGGCAACATCTTCATCAAGGGAAGAAGCAAGAACATGATTCTTTCTTCCAACGGACAGAACATCTACCCGGAAGAAATCGAAGCGGTATGCAACAATCAG
The DNA here is from genome assembly GCA_020026355.1 of Bacteroidales bacterium. Taxonomy (GTDB): domain Bacteria; phylum Bacteroidota; class Bacteroidia; order Bacteroidales; family UBA932; genus Cryptobacteroides. The sequence continues at coordinate 3,673 of JAHHQP010000020.1, read as the reverse complement.
GACTACGTCATCGAATCCGTAGTCGTCGATAGAGTTGGAAAAATCACAGCACTTTTGTATCTTGACAAAGATTTGCTCGCCGCAGACGGTATCAACGAGGATAAGCTTAAGATAAAATTGGAGGAAATCCGCAATACAGTGAACTCCAGCATGCCTTCTTACAGTAAAATCGCTAAGATCGAAGTAGTGGACAAACCATTTGAGAAGACTCCGAAAATGAGTATAAAACGATTCATGTACAACTAAATCCGAACATTTATGTCAGAATTCAAATCGGTCAATAAGATTTATCAGGAAAGTTTCATCAAGAACTGGGACCGACCTGCATTGACCAATTATAAAGGTGTGACCCTCCATTACCGGGAAGTAGCCTTGAGGATCGCAAAGATCCACATCATGTATGCGCATTGCGGCCTCAAGCAGGGTGACAAAGTTGCCATCTGCTCGCGTAATCAGGCAAACTGGGCGGTCGCATTCTTATCTGCACTTACCTATGGCGCTGTTCCTGTAGCGATTCTGCATGAATTCAAACCCTCCAATATCCACCATCTGGTCAACCATTCTGAAGCCAAGATTCTCTTTGTCGGAGAAGATGTCTGGGAAGGACTCTGCGAGACAGAGATGCCGGGATTGAAAGCGATCATCAGACTGAACAACATGACGCTGCTCACGTGGGCAGATGACAAGATCAAGGCAACCGTAGGTCACCTGAACGAGCTTTTCGGAAAGAAATATCCGGAATCCTTCACACCGGACTGCCTGGATTTCCATGAGGACCAGCCGGACGAGCTGGCCATGATCAACTATACTTCCGGAACTTCCGGTTTCTCCAAAGGTGTCATGGTCCCTTACCGGGCCATCTACTCCAACATTGCCTTTGCCAGCGAAGCGATGCCGCAGCTGGACAACCAGTCCAATGTCGTTTCCATGCTGCCGATGGCCCATATGTACGGCATGATGTTCGAAGTGCTTTTCGAGATGACCATCGGTGCCCACATCCATTTTCTGAACCGTACACCGAGTCCGAAGATCATCATGAACGCGTTGGCTGAGATTCGTCCGAATGTCGTGATCGCCGTTCCGCTGATCATCGAGAAAGTGTACCGCAACAAGCTGAAACCGATCATCGAGAAAGAAGGTATCAGGTTCATGCTGAGGCTTCCGATCTTGAGCCAGATGATCATGAAGAAGATCCGTACCGAACTGACCAATGCTTTCGGCGGTAATTTCGAGGAAGTGATCGCCGGCGGTGCCGCCTTCAACAAGGAAGTGGAACAGTTCATGCGCAAGATTTCTTTCCCGATCACCATCGGGTACGGAATGACGGAATGCGCGCCGATCATCACCTATGACGGCTGGAAAACGACCCGTCCGAATTCCTGCGGTAAGGTTGTGAACCGCATGGAGGTGAAGATCCTTTCCGATGATCCCGAGCACATACCGGGAGAAGTGCTGGTCCGCGGCATGAATGTCTTCCTCGGCTATTACAAGAATGAAGAAGCCACGAAGAAAGCCTTCACGGAAGACGGCTGGTTCCGCACCGGTGACATGGGTGTCCTTGACAAGGACAACTACCTCTACCTCAGAGGACGCTCGAAATGCATGATTCTCGGTCCGTCCGGCCAGAACATCTATCCGGAGGAACTGGAGAATGAGATCAATTCCATGGAATATGTGATCGAATCCCTCGTCATCGAGGACCAAGGACGTCTCACTGCCCTGATCTATCCGGACTTCGCCGCAGCCATAAAGGACGGCAAGGACCAGGAATCCTTGAAAAAGATCCTGGAGGATGAACTGATCGTCGTCAATAAGGAGCTTCCTAATTACGCGAAGATCAGCAAGATAGAGATCATGCCGGAAGACTTCGAAAGAACGCCGAAGAAATCGATCAAAAGATATTTGTACCAAAGGAACTAAAATTTTGCTATATTCGTAGAATATTCCAGATCCGTAACTTATGGTAAAGATATTCTGCGTAAATACACAAACCAGCAAAACATTCCCAGAGGGAACCACACTGATGGAAATGCTGCCCGAATTCGATTTCGAGCAGCCTTTTCCTATTTTATCCGCTAAGGTCAACAACGTCAGTCAGGGACTGAAATACCGCGCGTTCAACAGCCGCCAGGTCGAATTCCTGGACTACAGGAGCTATACCGGAAGAAGCGTCTACTGCAACTCCCTGTGCTTTCTGCTCTGCAAGGCGACTGAAGATGTCTTCCCGAAATCGAAGGTCACCATCCGGAGACCGATCTCGAAAGGCTACTTCATCACGATCGACAAAGGCGACGGGACTGAATTCGCACAGCCTGACCTGGAGAGAATTCAGCAGAGGATGCAGGAACTGGTGGAGCTGAATCTCCCCTTCCGTCGCATGGAAGTCCGTCTGGAAGAAGCCATCGGGCTGTTCAGGAGCCTCGGATATGAGGACAAGGTCAAATTGCTCCAGACCTCCAACGATGTCTATGTGAACTATTATACGCTGGACGATACCCCAGACTACTATTTCGACGTTCTGCTTTCCAGCACCGGCTATCTGAAAGTCTGGAAGCTGACCATGTACCGGTCCGGACTGCTTCTGCGCGTGCCTGACCGCCACCATCCTGACCAGCTGGCACCTTTCACCGAGCAGCCGAAGACCTTCGAGGTCTTCTCGGAGAATCTGCAATGGAACAAGATCATGGGCCTGGAAAATGTCGGCGATGTGAATCTTGCCTGCGCACAAGGAGAAGCAGGGGACCTCATCAAGGTTGCCGAGGCCCTGCAGGAAAAGAAGATCGTGCAGATCGCCGAAGAGATCGACCGCAGGGTGCACCTGAAGAATCCGGTCAGGATCGTCCTGATCACCGGACCGAGCAGCAGCGGAAAATCCACGATCTGCAAGCGTCTGAGCATCCAGCTGAAAGCCTGCGGTCTTCATCCGGTCTCCTTCTCCACGGATGACTATTTCGTGAACCGACTGGACACTCCGAAACTGCCTGACGGCTCTTATGACTTCGACAACTTCGAAACCGTCGACCATGAAGCCTTGCAGGAAGATATACTGAAGCTGCTGGACGGACAGGAAGTAGAAGTTCCAGAATACAATTTCGTGACCGGAATCCGGGAAATGAACGGAAAGAAATTGAAACTGGATGAAGGGACCGTACTGCTCGTGGAAGGTATCCATGCCCTGAATCCGCGTCTGACGGACAAAGTACCGGCCTCCGCGAAATACAAGATATTCATCAACACCATCACCAGCATATCTCTGGATGATCACAATTGCATCCCGACCAGTGACAACCGTTTGCTCCGGAGGATTCTCCGAGACTTCAACAAAGGAGCCTTCACTGCCCGTGAATCCATCTCGAACTGGCCGAATGTCCGCCGTGCGGAGGTGAAATGGATCTATCCTTTCCAGGAAAATGCGGATGTTCTCTTCAATTCGACCTATATCCTCGAATTCGCTGTACTCAGAGCCCATGCAGAACGCATCCTGATGACCATTCCGAAAAATTGTCCGGAATACAGTGATGCTCACCGTCTGCTGAAGTTCCTGAACTATTTCACTCCAGTATCGGACAAGGAAATTCCGGCAACCTCACTTATCAGGACCTTCATCGGAGGCAGCAGTCTCTGAATCCAGTTCAGATCAGCACCATGGAGGAATCGATTACCCGGATCATCA
>JAHHQP010000002.1 GCA_020026355.1 Bacteroidales bacterium | reverse complement strand
AAGCCGTTTCCCGAAGACTGTTTTGAATTCGTGCAGATCGTGACGAAATTCCTTATTTATCAAGCAGATATCTGCGCCAGAACTCATGGTTCGCCTCGAGGAAATGTTCTCCCTGGTAGTCATGATAGCCGTGCATGCCATCCGGATAGATCATGAACTCGAACTTCGCGTTCACCTTATGAAGGGCATCGATCATCTGGAGAGTACTCTGGAAATGCACGTTGTCATCACCGGTGCCATGCGTGATCTTCAGCATCACCGGCTCGACGAGCGGATTGCTGCCGTTCTTCACCGGATAATTGGCGGCATGGTCGATAGCACGGGTCCTGGCGTAACCTTCCGGGTTGTTCTGCGGAGAATCCATGAACCTTTCGGTGTAATGGGTATCATAGAGCGACCAGTCATAGACTCCACCGCCGGCGATACCGTAATGGAAGACGTCGGAATGGTCGCAGAGCAGCAAGGTGGTCATGGTTCCACCGAAAGAGAAGCCCTCGACACCGATCTTGTCCCCATTGACATAAGGAAGAGACTGGAGATAACGGCCCCATTCGACGAAATCCTCGACTTCACGGACATCCAGCTGACGATAGATGACATCCATGCCCTCCCGACCGTTGTGACCGGCAGCGCGGCAGTCCGCCGTAACCTGAATGATACCGTTCTCGGCATACCATTGATTGCGCGCCCCATAGTAGAAATCATTGACCCTTGGAGTGTCCGGACCACCGTAGATATCGACATGGACCGGATATTTCCTGGACGGATCGAAGCCGCGCGGGTACATGATGTTTCCTTCCAGGGTCAGTCCGTCTTTGGTCGTGATGGTCAGCGACTGCGGGCAGACATAGGTATCCTCCTTATATTCAGGACCTTTCTGATCCGCCACGAGACAGGCTTTCTTCGGATTCGCGGTATTGAACACCCAGACCTGGAAAGGCGTGGTGTAGTTCGAAAGCATGCAGGCGAAATGCTTGCCGTCCGGTGAGAACTGCACATTGTGGACATTGAGGGAAGGATCGGTCAATGCAGTGATCCTGCCTTTGCGGTCCACCTTGTACAAGGCCTTGCGCACGCGGGAATCGCGCTCTGCCGTGAAATAGACATCGCCTTTCTTCTCATCGACCCGCAGCAAGGAGATTCTCCAGTTCGGGCCGTCCGTCAAGCGTCTGAATTCCTTGCCGTCATAGGAGAGATAGTAGATCTGCGCCCAGCCGGTCTCGAACTGACGGGCCATGTACAGTCCTTTCTCGCCGAAGATCATGCCGTCGATCCAGTCCAGCCAAGTCTTGTAAGTCTCATGGTAGATATGTTTCTTCGAACCGTCCTTCACGGAAACGGCATAGAGATCAAGCGTGTTCTGGACTCTCGGTTCGCGGCTGATGAAGAATTCCTGGCTGTCCGCGCCCCAGAAAGGGGTACCGAAATACTGGTCCTCCTTCTCGTCGAAATCCGCCCAGGTCGTAGTTCCCTGTTCCAGGTCAATGATGCCGATCCTGACTTCCGGGTTCGGCTGTCCGCACTTCGGATACCGGGTCTGGCGAAGAGCGCCGTTCTGGCCGGCCGGAGAATAGATCGGGAACATCGGCACCTCCGTATTGTCGAAACGGTAGAAACCGATCTTGCGTGAATCAGGAGACCACCAGAAAGCGCGATACCTGGAAGGTCTGCCGAAGATTTCCTCATAATAGACCCAGGAAGCGTAACCGTTCAGGATCAGATCGGTTCCATCATAGGTCAACTGCCGCTCCTTACCGTCCGCGATGTTCACGACGAAAAGATTGTTGTCACGCGTGAAAGCCAGTTTCGTAGAATCCGGAGAATAAGTCAGATTCACGGCACCGGCCGGCTCCAGCGGAAATTCCGCGTATTTCTCAGGTGCGTTCTTCAACTGTCTGCGGAAGTGTCTGGTCGGATTGACGGTGAAATCTTTCTCACCGGTATATTTACCGTCGAACGAGAAGATGACCTCCTCGTCGCTGATCCATTTCCAAGCGGAAGGGATCGGATTGAAAATCTGCGCCTGAGCACCGGCGCAAGCCAAGGATACGATAGTAGCTGCCAAAATATGCTTGAAATTCATGTTTTAAAATTTTTTCGATAACAAATATAACCACATTATACTATATTTGCGCAAACTTTTGAAGATTGATTATGAGCAAGACCAAAGGCGTAGCCTACGCCATCCTTTCCTCAGCGACATTCGGGCTGATTCCTCTTTTCGCTATTCCTGCCCTGAACGCAGGCATCGGCATCAATTCCGTACTGTTCTACCGTTTTGCCCTTTCCGCCCTCTTTCTGGGCGTGATCCTGGCCGCGAAACGTCATGACCTCCGGATCAATCTCCGCGAGCTGGGCGTACTCTCGGTGCTGGGCATCCTCTACGGAGCTACAGCCATTTTCCTGACTTCCTCCTACCAATATATCCCGAGCGGCATCGCGACGACCATCCACTTCCTTTATCCGGTGGTCGTCACGCTGACGATGATCCTCTTCTTCAAGGAGAAGGTCTCGGTCCTGCTGATGACAGCCATCTTCATGGCGATCGGCGGTGTCTACCTCTTAGGAGGCGGAAACAGCGGCGCCATTGACCATAAAGGTGTGAGTCTGGTCCTGATCACGATCTTCACCTATGCCTTCTACATCGTCGGCGTGAACAAATCCATAGTATCCAAGATGGACGGACTGAAACTGACCTTCTACGTGCTGCTGGTCGGCTCCGCGGTCTTCGGACTGAACCTGCTGCTGCGGGGAGAGGCGCTGGATGTGCACATGGACTTCAATACCGCAGCCCATCTGTTCCTGCTGGCACTGATCCCGACCGTCGTGTCGGACTTCACGCTGATTCTGGCGGTGCAGAACGTAGGTTCAACGACTACGGCCGTCCTTGGCTGCATGGAACCGTTGACGGCCTTGGCTGTGGGCGTGCTGGTATTCGACGAGAAGATGAGCTGGCTCCAGGGCCTCGGCATCCTCGTCGTGCTGATAGCCGTGACCATCGTCATCCTCGTCAACGGGAAAAACGAGAAAAAGACGGAGAAAGCGAAGAGCATCAAGGATGATTCCTGTCAATAAGTGACAGCAACCTTGATGACCCCATCCAGCCGATTCTCGAAAAGTGCGTAGGCCTCTTCTATCCGGGTCAATGGGAACGTGTGCGTGATCAGGGGCGTGGTGTCGAGTTTCCCTTCGGCAATGAGACCGAGGATCTCGTCACAGTCACGACCATCCACTCCACCGGTCTTGAACGTGAGGTTCTTGCCGTACATGTCCGGCAATGGAAGCACCTGCGGCCGGTCATAGAGCGCGACGATAGTCACGATAGCGTTCGGACGCGCCATCTCCCAGGCCAAGCGGAAGGTATCTTCCGCCCCGGCGACCTCGATCACGACATCCGCACCTCCGCGGTCGGTCGTCTTCCGGACCGTCTCGAGGCAATGTTCCGGATCCGTCAGCAGGATCTCCGGATAATGTTCCCGGACGAAACGCCGACGTTCCTCTGATTTCTCACAGACAATGATGTGCCGCGGCTGCCGGAGCCGCGTGCAGAGCAAGGTGCAGATACCGGTCGGACCGGCACCGATGATGAGGACCGTATCTTCCGGCGTGATTTCCGAAATGCGGGCCGCCCAGAAGCCGGTCGCCAGAATATCGCCGGTGAAAAGCGCCTGACGGTCAGTGACGTTTTCCGGAATGCGATTCAGTCCCTGATCGGCGTAGGGGACACGGACATATTCCGTCTGGCCGCCGTCGATGCGGCAACCGAGCGCCCAACCGCCGTTCCTGTCGGTACAGTTGTTCACATAACCATGTCTGCAGAACCAGCATTCGCCGCAATAGGTCTCTACATTGACCGTCACGCGGTCGCCGGGTTTCACCTTCGTCACTTCAGAGCCGACGGATTCCACGATGCCGACCATCTCGTGTCCCACCGTGATTCCGGGCACCGCTCTGGGTACGCTGCCATGCTTGATGTGCAGGTCGCTGGTGCAGATGCTGCTGAGGGTGAGCCGTACGATGGCATCTTTCGGGTCGATGAGTTCCGGTTTCGGTTTTTCCGTGAAGGCAAAGTATCCCGGACGGATATAGGTATAAGCTTGCATGTCAGGGCTGCTTCATTACAGGCGGGAAGCTACCTTGCTCCAGTCCATGAGTTCGAGACAGGTTTCCACAAAAGCTTGGCGACGGTTACGATAGTCGATGTAATAGGCATGCTCCCAGACATCGACCGTCAGCAGCGGCCTGTACCCCTGCGGCAGCGGATTGCCGGCATTGGAAGTCTGCATGACCATCAGTTCTCCCTCCTTGTCTTCGACAAGCCAGACCCAACCAGAGCCGAAAAGCGTGACCGCAGCCTTGACGAAAACAGTCTTGAAATTCTCGATCGTACCGAAAGACTGTTCCATCCTGGATTCAAGCGCCGCAGGTATCTCCACAGGATCCGGAGTCAAGGTCATGAAGAAGAATTCATGGTTCCAGGCTTGGGCAGCATTGTTGCAGATAGCTCCCGGACCGGCTTTACAGACAATTTCTTCTAAGGACATGTCTTCATAAGGAGTGTTCTCGATCAGACGATTAAGGTTGTCGACATAAGCCTGATGGTGCTTTCCATAATGGAATTCGAAGGTTTCCTTACTGATCCTGGAACCGAAAGCATCCAGTGCATAAGGAAGTTGAGGTAATGTATGTTTCATGAGTTCTGTGGTTAATACATTTCTATTGCAAGACAAATATACTGAATCCGAACCACAACTTCAACCGATTTTCAAGATTCCTCAAAGGGAAAAGCATGAAAATCACTATCTTTACCAGCGTAAGACAAACTGTTTAATACCCATGAGAACATTCCGTTTGATTTTCTTCCTGTGTTTCTGCCTGCTGAGCAGTCCGGTCCATGCACAGGATTACAGCAGCTATCTGCAGGCCGACCCTGAAAGGACGGCCGGCTATTTCCATCATTATGAAATCGGCGAAGGTCCGGAGACCGCAACCTGCCCGGAGGGATACACTCCCTTCTACATCAGCCACTTCGGAAGGCACGGCTGCAGATGGCATACTTCGGAAAGGCTCTATGAACAGACCTTGGAACGGTTCGAAGAAGCGCATCGGAAAAATTCATTGACCGAGGAAGGAGAAAAGTTCCGTCAGCAGCTGGAGATCCTGGCGGCTGACGCAGACGGACGGCTCGGAGACCTTAGTCCGAGAGGGGTGCAGGAACATCGCGGAATCGCAGAAAGGATGTTCCGACGTTATCCGGAAGTGTTCCGCCCAGGGGCACGGATCGACAGTAGATCCACCCGCGTGATCCGCTGCATACTCAGCATGGCCGCTTTTGACGAGAGACTGAAGGAACTGGAACCGAGCTTGCAGATCACCCGCGAATCCAGCCAGATCGGCTGCGCCTTCTTCTCCGGTAACGAACCGGACCGCTATGCTGAATTGAAACGCCCGCTGATCGACAGTCTGAAAACGGTTTATCTGCATGCGGACCGCTTCATGACTCTCCTCTTCAAGGAAGGAGCCGCTTCACTGGAGGATCAGTCCATCACCCCGGAAGAATTCATGCACGACTGCTTCGAACTGGCCAGCATCGCCCAATGCAACGACTATCTGGGACTGGATTTCTACCCTTTCTTCACAGAAGAGGAACTGATTTCGCTCTGGAAATGCATCAATGCCGATGCCTACGTGAACATGGGCCCGGCGTACAGATACGGCGATGCCAGAATCGAGAACACGAAACCCTTGCTGCGCGATATCATCACAGAAGCCGAAAGAGCGATTTCAGGTAAAAGCGGACTCTCAGCCTCCCTGCGTTTCGGGCATGACAGCAACATCATTCCCCTGCTGGCACTCATCGGCGTAAAAAGTACTGATGACAGGGTACCGGTCGAACAGGCTCACGAATGCTGGAATGTCTCCGAGATTTCTCCGATGGCCACCAATCTCCAGCTCATTTTCTTCCGGAACGGGAACGAAGACGTCAAAGTCCGTGTGCTGTTCCGGGAAAGAGACGCTCAGCTGCCCCTTGCCGGAGGTCCGTTCTATGATTGGGAAATCCTCCGGACTTATCTGGAAGCCCGCCTCCAGCACTGCTACCGCTACAGCTGCGTAAACACCGAAGAATTCCGCCAGGTCCTGGAAGAAGCCGGTACGGTCGTTCTGGATGTCCGCACCGCTGCCGAGCACCGAGAAGGCTGCATTCCGGGAACTGACCTCAACATCGATGTCAAAGGCCAGGATTTCATCGAGAAAGTGCGGGAAAAGATTCCTGCCGGTGCAAAAGTCGCCGTTTACTGCCGCAGCGGGAAAAGAAGCAAGCTCGCTTCAAAGCTCCTCTGTGCCAATGGTTTCGAGGTCATTGAACTGGCTTCCGGCTACAACGGATGGGTGGCGGATGAAAAATAATTGAAATTTTAAGGACAACCTATCGGAATATTTCGTATATTTGCATCCGCAAAACGAGAAGTAGCGCAGTTGGTAGCGCACTACGTTCGGGACGTAGGGGTCGGGCGTTCGAGTCGCCTCTTCTCGACCAAGCAAAGAAAAGAGACCGGGTCAAAAGTAGTTTTGACCCGGTTTTCCATGTAATATGGCGTGGTAATGGCGGAGACCCGCTTGCGGAGAGGGTCTGCGGAAGCAGCAGCAGCCATCCGACATAATGAAAGAGGGAAACTCTCAGTTCAAATCTTGAACTTTTGAGTCACCCTCTTTTCTTTGTATGGTAGCCAACCTATTTCTTGAGCTGGCTCTTGTCTTTCGGATCCATTTTCGCATAGCCCATCGCATCGCTGATGATAGATACGAAATACATCAGCATGAGAATGACGAAGATGGCGATACCGGCGATATCCATGGTCTGAAGCAGAACCTGCTCGCCGAACACCGCTGCTGTGACGCTCCAGGTCGTTGCTCCCGGGATATACATCAGGAGGAGGCAGAGAATGACCGCGATGATACGGAACTCTGTCGGACCAAGTTTCGCATAAGTAAGACGGAACTCACTCTTGAGGTGAGCATTGACACTTACATTGATCGTGATCAGGAAATAGGCGATCATGATCAGGAGAGCGATGTTCAGGTGCATCAGGCTGGAAAGGCCGATACCGAGGAACATCATCATCTCGTTGATGCAGTCCACCGTATGATCCAGATAATATCCGTAAATCGGACGCTCGATCTTGCGGACGCGGGCCAAGGTACCGTCCAGGCTGTCACCATACCAGTTCACGAAGAAACCGAAGATGGTCAACCAAAGGAAATCAAGATTCTTTGATGCCAGATAGAAACCGAGACCGATGAGAAAGGCGCCCAAGCTGCCGATCGCAGTCAACATGTCTGAACTCATCCATTTCGGTTGTCTTTCCGCCAACCACACCAATGCCTTTTTCTCTGCGGCATTCAGAATAGAGGTCTGTATCCTCTGTGCTTTCTTGTCTTTCATATGAATATAAATTGATTATGTTTCAGTTGCTGAATCTGCATGAACTTAAAGAAGAGGGGCGAACAAGCGTGCGAACGACTCCTTCACCTTCTGGATTAACGGACGATGTTTCCATTTTCTCCAGACAATCTCCTTCGCGTCCTTCATGTCTTCTATAAAGATTTCCTTCATCTTCAATGCAAAATCACTGTCATAGATGAAAGAATTGATTTCAAAATTCTGTTCCAGACTTCTGACGTCAATGTTGGTGGAGCCTACGGTAGCCAGCTGATCGTCCGCGACCATCGTCTTCGAATGGAGGTAGCCTTCCTGGTAGAAATAAACCTTCACTCCCGCCTTCAGGATCTCTTTCAGATAAGACTTCGAGGCCAATGGAGGTAGGATACCCTTATCCCCCCTTTTCGGAATCATCAAGCGCACATCCACACCTGACATCGCCGCAGTCTGCATCGCCATCAGGATGGAATCCGTCGGTATGAAATAAGGAGACTGGATATAGACATATTTCCGAGCATGGGAAATAATGTCCACAAAGGCATGCTTCATGACGTCCCATCTGGCCATCGGGCCCGCAGTCGCGATCTGAATCTTGACTGTACCTTGTGGAGCATTGACCGGATAATATTCAGGACCGGTGACGAATTTTCCGGAAGCGAACTGCCAGTCGATCAGGAACGCGGTCTGGATTTCCGAAACCGCCGGACCTGCAATACGGACCATCGTATCTCTCCAGATTCCGCCACGGATGCCTTTCGAATAACGCTCTGCGATGTTCATTCCACCGACATAACCGACCTCACCATCCACGACCGTAATCTTCCGATGGTTCCTGTAATTGGCATTGCGGGAAAGAAAAGGAATGTAGCAACGTGCGAACGGAATGACTTCCACTCCATTGTCCTGCATTCTACGATAGAAGCGCTTGCAGACCGTGAAATTCGCGATATCGTCATAACAGAGACGCACCTGGACCCCGGCATGGACCTTTTCGATCAGCAGATCCGCCAGCTGATTTCCGATCGAATCTTCCTCCAGCTTGAAAAAGAGAATATGAATGTGACGTTTCGCCCTCCGGATATCGTCCAGCATCGAAGTGAAGAACGGATCGAAACGAGTGAAGACCTCAATGGAATTACCGTCCAGCACATAGGAATAATTGATTTCCTTCAACGTACGGGAGAGACTTTCATTCCGGGGAGCGTCCTCCAGCAGCGCTGTACCGGTATAGTTGCGAGGCACATTGGACTTGAGCTCAGCAAAGCGGCCGGTCGTGATCAGACGACGGCTGCGATTACTCATGCCGAAAAGGATGTAGGCGATGATGCCGAGGAAAGGCACGAAAGTCAACACCAGAATCCAGGCCAATGTCTTCACCGGATTACGGTTTTCCATGACAATCACGAAAATCGTTCCGGTCAGAAGAAGGACCAATGCTATAAACCACAACATGTGCATGCTCTATTTTTTACAGCTGAATGTTACGCTTTGAATAACGGAGAAAAGCGTGCAAAATTCTTGCCTTCAGACCTCCTCAGGAAAGAAATCGACCTTTCGTGATAAAAATACGACCATTTTCCCGATCCATTCATCCAATTGTAAATTCCGTCCACTCATATTCTCCACCCCAGAGGTCGAGGAACCGGAGAAAATCCTGACGACTGACTACGACGCTGGCAGTATTGTCGCAAGGATGGAAGCTGATTTTCTCGGCTTTCTGGAGATCTTTATCCAGGAAGAATTTCACACGATGGCCGTTTTCGTAGAGCTCCTTCGGGTTGACGTCTTCCCGTCCAGCCAGCTCCATGTCATGGATGAGCCCGAAGGGCGAAACCGATCCTGGCTTCAAGCCAAGACAACGCCACATGCGTTCCGGCGAAGCGAAGGAAAGTTTTCCCTGATGGAGCTGATGCTCGAGACTATGGATGTCCAGATTCTTGCGGCACTCGAAACTGACCAGGTAATGACGGTTTCCCTTATGGTTCCGGAAAAAGAGATTCTTGCAGTGCGTCGCCTGGATCGTTTTCCAGTATTCCAGCGCAATCTCGATCGTCGGCAAAGGTGGATGCCGGTAGATTTCATAAGGTATGGCGTGCTTTTCCAGGAAATCCAGGACTTCCCGGATACGCGCCTCCTGCTCCGGAGCCGTTTCAAAAGTATTTTCAAGTGTTTCAGAGCTCATTTTCTTCTTCTTTTCTATAGAAAGTACAAAGATAATCTAAAGTTTTTTTGAAAATTCATAAAAAGAACTTAATTTTGCATTCGCAAATGAAAAGCCAGCTTAGCTCAGTCGGTAGAGCATTTCATTCGTAACGAAAAGGTCGCGAGTTCGATCCTCACAGCTGGCTCCATGAAAAGAGCGGTGACTGCAATATCAGCTACCGCTCTTTTCACATCATATAATCCTGCTCTTCTCCCGTGGAAGAGTCCACTGAAGTGAGACGCGTCATGGTTCACAGAGGATGAATACTCCATCTTCAGGTACAGGCCGACAGCGAACAGCAGAATCTTGAAGGAAAATGAAAATCCGGAAACCAGAAAGAAAGATGGCCTCCGATTCGCACCGGAGACCATCTTGATTCTAACCTAAAACTTAACCTATGAAAAAACTATTCAATAGAAATAATTGCAAGTACCGTGCCACATTCTAAATGATACTTTGCAAAGATAATAACCCGTTTCAGCATAAAATTTGCAAACATCCACGCCAATGACTACAAGAACCCAAAAGATCATCCACAAAATACTCAAATTCTACGGAAGCAATCTTATCGGCACCTTGGTGGACACCTTGACGCTTCTGTTTTTCGCGCATGTCTTCAAAGGCTGGTATATCGGCACCTACATCATAGCGCCGGCCATTTCTTTCGAACTTTCCGTCCTGACCAACTTCGCCTTTTCCTTCTTCTTCATCTGGAAAGACCGGATCAAGCAGAAGAACCCGAAAAGATTCTTCACGAAATTTCTTCAGTACAACCTTTCCTGCACCGGCGTCTTCATGGTCAAGATGGGCTTCCTGCTGATCATCGAGAATTTCTTCGGCTGGCATGTGGTCATCTGCAACCTCTTCGCGCTCTGTTTCTCCGGAGTGCTGAATTTCTTCATCAATGAATTCGTCATTTTCCGCAAGAGGAATGACAACGAACCAAAAGACAGGCTCACCCAGATCAGTGACCCTTCTGATTTCGAAGAGGATGATCCGGATGAGCCTTCTGCTGAGTGATTCTGGAATTTCCCTCAGAAGAGAAGATCTTCCAGCGCCTTTCTGTTCTTTTCAGGAAGTGCTTCACTGCTTTCTTCAGCATAGCCGAGCGGCACCAGCGCCACCGGTTCCAGTTGCCCCGGCAAAGCCAGACGTTCCCGGCAAAGCTCTGCATTGAAATTGCAGACCCAGCAACTGCCAAGCCCAAGCTCCGCTGCAGCGAGACAGATATGCTCGACGGCAATGGCGACATCGATATCACCATGATCTTTATTGTCTGCACGACGATGCCATGAAGCCTCATGGTCACAGCAGGCGACGATCACGCACGGAGCGGTCGCCAGCCATTCCCGCTTATAGCAGCCAGCCAGAGCCACGAGCGTCTCCGAGTCGGTCACGATACGGAACCTCCAAGGCTGCAGATTGACGGCCGAGGGTGCGAGACGTACGCACTCCATGATGTAATCCAGCTTCTCCTGTTCAACGGGACGACTCTGGAAAGCCCGCACGGAACGGCGAAGTTTCACTAAATCCAGAAAATTCATAAGTCTGATCTTTTTAAATGATTATCGGTACAGGAACCTCTTGATGCTCATCTTCGGAGTCTTCTCGAAAGGCTGGTCCATGATTTCAAGTTTGGAAAGCCGGCCGTAAGCAGGCAACTGCTTGTTCACCTTGGACAGGATAATATCCAGCATATCGGAAATTCCATCTGCATCATAGCCATCGGCTTTCAGTTTGTCAGCATCCAGATAGAGCAGGCCGACAATGCTGTTCACACGTGCGAGCACGACAGATTCCACGACATAGGTCTCGTTGTTGAGCATAGCTTCGATTTCTTCCGGATACACGTTCTGACCGTTTGAAGTAAGAATCATGTTCTTGCTGCGGCCCTTGATGAAGATGTTTCCATCCTTATCGAGCAGACCGAGGTCACCGGTACGGAGCCAGCCGTCTTCCGTGAAAGCGGCTTCCGTCGCCTCGGGGTTCTTGTAATAGCCGCTCATCACGTTGATACCGCGCATCTGGATTTCTCCGACCACCTTCAACGGATTTTCGGAATCGATACGGACCTCAACATTATCGACGACCTTGCCGCAGGACTGAGGCACGAATTTCTCCCAAGCCTCATAACCGAACAGCGGAGCGCCTTCCGTCATACCGTAACCGACCGTAAACGGAAGTCTGAATCTCTTGAACCATTTCTCGACTTCCGGATTCAAAGCCGCACCACCCATGATGATGGTCGTGATGTTGCCGCCGAAAGAAGTCAGCAATGTCTCCCTGATTTTCTTGAAAATGACCTCGCGAATGCCTGGGATATGGACCAGCACCTTCATATGCGGTTTACTGATGACCGGAAGGATCTTGTTCTTGAAGATCTTCTCCAGAACCATCGGCACCGTGATGATGGCGAAAGGTTTGATCTTCGCCATCGCAGCCAGCAGAAGGGTCGGAGTCGGAGCCTTGCCGAGATAGTTGACAGCGACACCCGCGGTCACCGGATAAAGGAATTCGAAGGACATACCGTACATGTGCGCCATCGGGAGCATGGAAACGATCTCGTCACCAGGAGCGCCGGACAGCACCTTGGCCGCGAACTCGATGTTGGAACTCAAGGACTCGTAACGGATCATGACACCTTTCGGAGCGGAAGTCGTACCGGAAGTGTAGTTGATCAAGGCAAGTTTCTTGTCATTATCCTTGTCATACTCCACATTCTGGGGACCGAAACCGCCCGGATATTTCTGAGCGAAGACTTTCTCGACCTGATCGCTGGCCTTGATGATGCTGTCATCTGCCGCATAGAGGATGGAGAAGTTTTCCGTGGAAATGACCGCTCTCAGACGAGGCATTTCCTTTATATCGAGTTTTTTCCAGATTTCGGAATCAGTGACGAGCACGATGCTCTCGGAATGATCGGTCAAGTGGTTGATGCTCTTCGGATTGAAGTCTGCCAGAATAGGAACGACCACCGTGCCGTAGGTATTCGCAGAAAGGAAGGAAACCGCCCAACGGGCTGAGTTCTTCGCACAAAGCGCCACCTTGTCTTCTTTGGTCGCACCGATGAGATTCAGGAAAATGTGGAATTTCTCGATCTCAGCAGCAACCTGACCATAAGTGAAAGACTCACCGCGGAAGTCAGCAAGCGCCTTGCTGTTCCAGTTTTCTTTTATCGCCTTTTCCAGACGAGAGAAATAATGTTGCATAATGTTTTTGTTTAATGTACTCAAAAAAGTACGGTACATATGATGCGTCATAGGTATCCCTACCTAAACATGGTCCGGAGCCTTCAGGATTCCCTGAAAACTCCGGACGCAAAAGTAATCATTTTTTCGGAATTTCAACCACAATCGGACTGGCGGCATAAAGGTCTGTCTTATAATGGTATAGTTCTTCATCACGGCTATCCGGAAGATCGACCGTCAGCCGGCTGCCTCCAGGTCGCTCAATCACGGTAACCTCCTCAGTCTAATAAGGTAAAGGTCCATTCGGGCGACGTCCGTGATTGAGTTTCAAGCCCTGACGGTAAGCCTCCGGTCCATGCAGGACATCGATGTCCAGCTCACCGAGATTCACGAGGATTCCACGGACCATCAGGCCGGCATCCTCATTCTTCTTGTGCGGCAGCATCGCATCCGCAGCCTGGAGTTCCGGCAGGAACTCATGGATGGCCGGGCGCATGTCCGGATCGAGAGAAAGGCACTCCAGCGCCGAATAACCGACCTTGCGGTAAGGTTCATGGTCCGGAGAAAGCAGTCTGGACACCGCATCGCGAGCCTGGCCGAGATAAGCCAAGGCGTAAGCAGCCTCCGAATAGACATAGGCATCCTCGTCACCGAGCAGGGTGACCAATGCCTCAGGCGCCTCTTTCAAGACTCCGGTACGTGCCAGCTGTGCATAGCCGGCCGCTCCCCAGAAACGGAATTCAGCGATCTCTGAAGACAAGGCCTCCCTGAAAAGCGGTTCATCGCTGAGTCTTCCCTCCCCGGCCTTCTCGACCAGTTCATAGAGTTTCTCCAGCGGGAAGCCTCTCTTATGCGCCTTCTCATACAGGTTGCAGGACGCTCTGGTCGTCGGCAGGAAGAAACCAAGGTCTCCGGTCTCCCGGATGTGCTCGGCCATCGCCTCTCGGAAATCCGCCAGTTTCTCCGCATAGGCCGGATCAGCGGACAGGTCATGCAGTTCATACGGATCGTTCTCCAGATCGAAAAGCATCTCTACCGGATGAGGCAGGAAAGGCTGCTCCAGTTCCGGACGGGTATTATGACCGCCGAGCACCAGCTTGTCCCAAGCCTTGTTCGCCGGCATGCCCCACTGATAATAGTTGCGGAGCGCGAACTGACGGTAAGGCAGATAGCTTCTGATGTATTTGAAACGGGCATCGCGAGCCGCACGTACCGGCATGAAATGATGGAGCTGGTTCGCCGCGAAAGCGAAGTTGATCTCCCTCTTCTCCGGAGCGGCATATTCACCGAAGAGTGCCTTGCCCTGATATCGCTTGCCCGGTCTTACCCCAGCCAGACTCAGGACCGTAGGACCCAGGTCAATGAAGTTGACCAGATCGTCCACCTGTCCTTTCATTCCGTTGGCGAGGTGTTCCCATTTCGGCGGAAAATACACGACCATAGGCACCTGGAGACCGGTTTCATAGAGATAACCCTTGCCTCTCGGCAGGCAGCCGCCATGGTCACTGTAGAAGAAGATGATCGTATCCTCGTCCAGTCCCCTCGCTTTCAGATCCTCCAGGAAGAAGCCGAGCCACTTGTCCACATCCTGCACGCTTTCCAGGTCCCCGGCATAGTCGGAACGGACCTCCGGCAGATCCGGAAGATAAGGAGGCAAGGTCAGCAGAGACGGATAGAGTCCCTCCTGGGTATAGTCCCTGCGGCCGTCGATATGGTGGGTACGGATACGACCCATGTGAGTCGTATGGTTGTTGAAGACCGCGAAGAAAGGCTGGTCCTTTCCTCTTTTCTCACTGTTGTAAGTGGCCTTCTTGTCGCACTCGTCCCAGCAGGCGGTATCATCCTCCGTGGAATTGTAATGCGTCTTCCAGTTGTTCGTGCAATAATAGCCGGCCTCTCTCAACCGCTGCGGGAAGAAGATGTCGGACGGCGTATCGAAAGGATAAGGATGGAAATCCATACCGAAGGTCGGCGCGTAGCAACCGGTGATGATGGAAGAACGGGCCGGAGAGCTTTGAGGAGCCGTCGACCAGGCGTTCATGAACTGGATACCTCTTGCGGCCAGACTGTCCGTGATCGGCGTATGTACGTCCACATTACCGTAGCAGCCGAATTCCGAAGCACTCTTGTCCTCGAAGGTCAACCAGAGGATGTTCGGGCGCTCCACCTTCTTCACAGGCTTCGCGGCCTCCGCCTCCTGCGCCTGGAGACCGAAAAGTGCGGTTCCAAGGAGCAGCGGCATATATCTCAAATTCTTGTCCATCGTTTCTATCTTGAAAATTCATATTTGCCCGGATCCGCCTCGAAATAAAGGGTTCCCTCCCCTTCCCGAGCGACCATGGCCGGAATCAGGATCTCACCGTCCTTGCGGATCTGCCAGGTACCCGGCACGAGATCCGTCACCAGCAGCTTGACCTTCTCCTGACCTTCCAAGGTCAATGAGAACCCGCCTTTCAGCGGTGCGGAGTCTTTGCTGAAGAAGACCGCACGGTCCCCGATGAGCGCACCCACGACCTTCTCGGCCTCCAGACTTTTCACCTCCAGCATGGAAGCGCAGTCATTGTCAGCGACCTGGATGACGTTGAAGAAGGCATCCTCCGCTGCCGGAGCAGCCGGTGAAACCTCCACTCTCCACTCGCCGCGCTCATTGCACGGATCCTTGCGGGAAGTCGGATCGTTCGGATAGTTCTTGCCGAAGACCCAGAATTCCTGACCGTTCTCCTTGCCGCCGACCTTGCTCAGCTGGAGATTGTCCTGCTCAGGCAGAAGCACGGAACAGTGCAGCATACCGCTGTCCCCGTTCTTGGTCCTTTTCACGACGAAGGTATTTCCGTCGAGCGACGGTTCCTCGATGCTGTGGAGGAGCCAGAATTTGCGGAACTCCGGATTCGCGGAAACCACATGGTCATGCACCAGCAGGGCTGCCGGCACTTTGTGGCTTCCTTCGGTACTGAAATTCAAGAACACGAAGGAACGGCGGACTTCATTGACCTTCTTGCTGTAAGCCTTGGTGATGTCACCCTTGAGATAGGACCACTCCGGACGCTGCTGGTCAGGACCGAAGCCATGGGCCAGCACCTGACCGACAGTATATTCCTCGCTGAGCAGCTGCTCCAGGCTCTCGACCGTCTTCCAACGGTCACCCGGCAGGCGCTGCCCACCGTCATTGCCGACGAACTCGCTCTTGTCCGAGCCACCGTAGTTCCAGGCCGGGAATTTCTCTTCCGGATCATAGATCAGCAAAGAGTTGTGCGCGATGGTACGTTTCGCGTAATTCTTGTTGTGCGGGCTGTTGTAGCCGCCGGACGTGCCATGGTAAGCACCGGAATCGATGGCCAAGGGTCCTTTGTAATAAAGCTGGAAGGCTCCACCGTCCTGATGCTGATGGTTACCGTAGAAATGCTCGTTGATCTTCATTTCCGCGATGACCGCATCCTCGCCCCAACCGGTTCTGGCGATCATCCAGCCGAAAGGAGTGCCGCTGTAACGGGTCAATGGAAGATCATCCGGCGCCTTGCCCTGGAGCTCGAAGTCCTGCCAGAGCAGCTGATGGATGAGCATGCTTTCCTCCACCTTCGGATCCCGCTCGAATTCATGGAACAGATAAGGATCGTGATAGTAGCTGGCTGCGAAAAGTGCCGGCATCGCATAGGATTTCGGCTTGCGGCGATCGCTCGGATCGACGTCACCGGCAGGAATCACCTGACCGTCCGGACGACGGCGGTAGATATTGTCGTAGAGAACGAACTGCTGGGACGGATCGTAGATCGCGCCTGCGCCCATCCGGTCGAGAATCCAGAGCGAATTCAGGTCATTGAGATAACGGACAGTGATGTAGCCCGTTCCCTGATGGTAGGCATGACCGGCATAAGTATAGTTACGAGCCTCGATGTAATCCTCGAAGATCATGGTGATCACGTAGTTGTACATATCCGGATACTCGTCATAGATGGCGATGCCGCAGGAAAGCATGTCACGCAGGATCATCCATTCGGAAAGGTGACCGGCTACGGCCTCGTCACGTTTCGGCGGATAGTGGCACTCCATGGTGCCGGCGATGCGCACGAACTCACGGATGTAGGCCTGGCGTTCGGCCGGCTTCATCTGGTCGTAGCACCAGTCATAGACGATACCGCCGACCATGAGCATCGCGCCGCTGGCACGGCTGAGGTCCTGCTTGGTACCGAAATTCGTCCGTCTGAGCGTATCCAGCATGGAAGTGATGGCCTTGCGAGCCACCTTCCTGTTGCCATGAAGAAGGTAATCCAGCGCCTGGAGCTGTACCTCGGAGGTCACTCCACGCATCTTCGCATAATACCTGAAGCCGAAGTCCGTGACTGCGGCCTCTTCCTCCGGAGTTCTCGGCACCGCCGCTTTCCGCAAGCGTTTGAGAATGTCCTTACCCTGAGGGGCCTTCACACGCTCAGCGAGATCCGGAATTCCTTCCTTGCGGATATACAGACGCGGATGCTCGATCGGTGGAAGCGGGACGCGGACTCCCTCGAGTTCCGTCCAGACCACCTTTTCCTGATCCCGCAGTTCCGCTGCGGTGATTCCGTCGCTGAAGACGACTTCCGTCTTCGCTTTCCTGTCGTTCGTCCTGCAGTCCAGAGCCGCAGCCGGTGCCGGTACCGTCAACTGCAGAGCGAGTGCAAATGCGGCACCTGAGAGTGCCGCCTTATTGTTAAAAATCATTTTCCTTTCCATTAATAAGTTTCCGGAATGAATTTCATGTGGCGTGCCCGATTCGGTCCCGGATGGCTTTCCAGCCATTCGACGAGCATCGCGCGATGCCGCTCCACTTCCTCCTGGTATTTGGATTCAACGGCCAGGTTCACCATTTCGCCGCGGTCGTTCTCCATATCGAAGAGCTGCTCACGGTACTGGCCCTTGTCGTACAGAATGTATTTGTACTTCGGAGTACGCACGATCCAGCCGATAGAACGTCCGGTCTGGTTGAAGTTCGTCTCGGTCACGACATAGTCCTGCACCTGAGCCGCACCTTTCTCGACGACCGGTCGGTAGCTCTTGCCCTGCCTGCGAGCCGGAACCTTCGCACCGGTCCAGTCACAGATGGACGGCAGGAGGTCGATGCCGCTGTTCACCAAGGCTTCCGTCACGGTACCGGCGTTCTTCTTGCCCGGCGCGCAGACGATGAGCGGCACGCAGGCCACCTCCTCATAGAGAGCGGTCTTCTGGTTCCACTGATGAGCACCGTTTCCATCACCATGATCGGAAGTGAAGATGATGACCGTATTCTTCCACAGATTCTGACGGTCGATCTCATCCACGATCTTGCCGATTTCAGCATCCACCGCCTCTACCAGACGGTTGTAGGCATTGCGGTACTTCCTCCAGTCATCCTTGCCGTAGGACATGGTCGGATAGAGGGCATAGTTCTGCTCTTTCTCGAACTGCAGGACCGTCGCGTCATAAGGAGCGACCGCGAAGTTGTCCGGCAGATTCGGGCAATCCTCCAGATTGGCCGGTTCCACACGGGCATGCGGTGTCCGCTGGCTGCGGGCATATTCGCAGATGTTGTGCGGATTGATGTAGGAAGCGACCATGAAGAAAGGCTGTTTCCTGTCCCGGTGCCGCAGCCAGTCCACGCAGGCTTCCGCCAGGCCCTGATCGCCGTTGTCATGAATGTTCGTGAAACCGAATTCATCGTTCGGAATGGACAAGGTGTGGCAATGCCATTTGCCGGCATAGACACAGTCATATCCCGTATCCCTGACCAGACAGCCGAGGCTCTCCTCCTTGAGTTCTTCCGGCATCGGGATATCATTCTCATTCATCCCGGTCTCACTCGGATACAGGCCGGTGAACATACCGGAACGGGACGGACCGCTCAGCGGGAAAGTGCAGTAAGCATTGGTGAAACGGACTCCATTGGCCGCAAGGCGGTCCATTGCAGGAGTCTTCAGATCTGTATTTCCGGCACAGCTCATCGCTCTGGAGCACTGCTGGTCGGTCATGATGTAGATGATGTTCGGGCGCTGCTGTGCCGCCATCGTCAACGGCAGCACTGCAGTTCCCAGCATCATCATTCTGTTCGGAGTAAATTTCATTTCCATACAATTTTAACGTTCAACCCAGATCGGTGAAGACCAGGCCCACTGCTGATCTTTCTGACGGACTCTGACATAGTAGTAGTCCGTATCGGATTCCGGCTGGTCATCCACCATGTAATGTTCGATCTTGTAGCAGCTTTCCGGCATCGCCCTGTTGAAAAGGACAGCCTCGCTCAGCCAGCCGATCATGAAATGTGAACGGGAACCTTCGAGGAGTTCTCCGAGAGTATGGCTGAACTTGCGACCATTGAAATCAGAAGTGATGACTCCATTGACCGGCATCTCGACTTCGAGGATCACGGCCTGGGTGGAAGGAGTCATGGTATTCGGGTTCTTGCTGGTGTACATTTCCAGTTCCGTGAAAGTATCGGATACGGAACGGATGCGGTTCACGTGAGTATGGAACTCGGTCTCACCCGGCTGAGGAGAAGTGAAGGCAGCTCCTCTGAAGCATGGAGTGACACTCAGGATACGGCCTCTGTCAATGGAGATGCGACCGTTCCAGGCTACATATTTCTCTTCACGGTTCCAACCGTATTCCATCTTGATCTTGCAGCGGACCATCTCTTCCTTCGGCATGACCGGAATGAGCGGACCGTTCAGACGAGCGATGAGCTTGCCGTTCTTCACGATATCGACATAGTCGATGCAGCTCTGGCCTTCCACATTGACATAGATGCGGCGGCTGTCCCCTTTCACGACATCACCCATGAAGGCATCATTGATCCGGAAATCGATGTCGATCTTGTCACCGGTGGCGCAGCAGGTATGGCGGCTGCCGAGACCTTCCCAGATCCGGTCACGGCTCAGACTCTCTGCCAGGACACCGACACGACCGTCACCGTAGCTGCCCGGATAACCGGAATGCTGGTCGGTGGAGCCGATGAGACCGAACTTGTTGCCCAGGCTCAGACCATACTGGATCGTACCTTCCCACTGGCGCGGACCCATATCGTGGAGATAAGGATAGTCTCCCATATCGCCTTCTGCAAGTCCGTGACGGGAATACATCTCCACGAACGGAGTCTGGATGCCCTCTGAGAAATATTTCCAGTCATAGCCTCTGTAACCTTTCTGGTAACCCATGTGGTGAGGAGTGACATAGACTTTCTGACCTTTGAACTTTTCCTTCCAGTCTTCAATGGAATCACACTCTACCAGCGGAGCATCAAGGTCATAGTGCAGAGCGACATGGTCACCATGCTTCATGCTGTGAGCCTCGTAACCGATGAAAGTCAGGAACTTGCCTTCCTGGTTGTACTCCTGGGTCATCTTCACGTACTTGTCGTAGTTACCGGAACGGAGACGACGGAAAGCATCGGTGTGATAATCGAGCACCCATTTCAGACGTGGGTCGTCGTGGATGAGTTCGCTGTCGATATCCGGCCACATGGCATGAGGAGTGACGCTCACGAAATCCAGCTGCTCTGCCGCAGCCTCGAAAGCATCCTTCATGTCACCATGTCCGTAGGTGATGTTGCAATGGTTATGCAGGTCTCCCCAATACATCTTGAAATTGCTCGGGGACGGCATGATCTTCTTCGCTTCCTTGGTTCCTGGCGTGCAGGAGCCGAGCAGGCTGCCTGCGGCGGCAACGCCCAGAAGAGACCAGCCTGATGTCTCTAAAAATTTTCTTCTATCCATAATTGATTATGCGTTCATTTCTTCTTGTTCAATCTGTCAAGAAATCTGCGGTCACCCTGGAAAAGGACTTTCTCCTTCTCGTCCGGATCGGTGTCCCCATATTTCTCCTGAGTTGCTCTGAGCAGGACCGTCAGCTCTTCACGAACCTGGGCATAGGCCGGATCATCGTAGAGATTCTTCATCTCATCGGGATCATTGACCTCATCATAAAGCTCCCACTGGTCAATGTCATTGTAGAAGTGGATGAGCTTGTATTCCGGTGTACGGATGCCGTAATGGCGCTTGACCATGTGCTCCGCAGGATATTCGTAATAATGGTAGTAGGCGAGATTCCTCCAGCCTTCCGGTACGCGGCCCTCGTTTTCAAGAACGGCCTTGAAGGACTGGCCCTGCATTTCTTCCGGCACCTCGATGCCTGCGAAGTCCAGGAAAGTCGGACCGAAGTCGATGTTCATGCAGATGGCGTTGCTGGCGGTACCGGCCTTGATCGTTTTCGGATAGCGGATCAGGAAAGGCATGCGCTGGCATTCCTCGTACATGAATCGTTTGTCGAACCAACCGTGCTCACCCAGAAAGAAACCCTGATCGGAAGTATAGACGATGATCGTATTGTCCAGTTCACCGATTTCCTCCAGATGATCCATCAGGCGGCCGATGCTTTCATCGACTGAAAGTACGGTAGCGAGGTAATCACGCATGTACTGCTGGTATTTCCACTCGACCATTTCCCTGCCCTGGAGCTTGCCGCTGCGGTATTCCGCGATACGAGGAGCATATACCTCGTCCCATTTGCGCTGCACCTCTTCCGGCATTCTCGTATAGACCTTGTACAGACGGTTGTCGCCGGCGAGGATTTCCTCACGGGTCAGCAGCTTCAGGTCCCACTCGTTCTGGAAGGTATTGGCAATGGACATGTCCTGTTCCTTCGAAGCATCGCCACGGCCCTCGAACTCGTCGAAGAGCGTCTCCGGTACCGGGAAAGTGGTGTCGTTGAAAATGCCCAGATGCCTCGGAGCCGGCATCCAGTTGCGGTGCGGCGCCTTGTGGTGGAACATCATGAAGAAAGGCTTGTCCTTATCTCTTCCGTCAATGAACCTGAGGGCCTTGTCAGTGATGACATCGGTCACGTAGCCTTTCTCCTGGATTTCCCTGCCCATTTCATGGAAATCAGGATCATAGTAGTCGCCCTGCTCTTCCTGTCCGGAAAGGACGCTCCAGAAATCGAAGCCCTGAGGCTCGGAGATCAGGTGCCATTTGCCGATCACGGCAGTCTGGTAACCGTTCTGCTGAAGCAGTTTCGGGAAAGTAAGCTGATCACCGTTGAAGACGCAGGCATTGTCGGTGAAGCCGTTCTCATGGCTGAGTTTTCCAGTCAGGATGCACGCTCTGGACGGGCCGGAGAGCGCATTCGTCGCATAGACGTTGTCCATGCGCATACCTTCAGCGGCCAGACGGTCCATGTTCGGAGTCTGCATCAGCCTGCCGCCATAGCAGGATATGGCCTGAGTCGTATGATCATCCGTCATGATGAAGATGATGTTCGGGCGTTTCTGCTCCTGCACGGCCTTGCCGCCGCTGCAGGCCACCAGGCCTGCAGCCGCCAAAGGCAAAGCATATATCGTTCTGATCTGTTTCATAGGATCTACTTCATTAATCAAGCTGATATTCAAGCACTTTCTTTTCCTTGCCGACCTTGACCTGAACCTTCACGCCGTTTTCATTGAAACCGCCGATGAACTTGGCCTTGATGGAAGGATTGTTTCCGGCTTCCTGCTTCGGCACGATGACCGTGATGTAGCGGACCGGCTCCTCGGACTCCTTACGGACGGTGAAGCTGACCTTCATCCTCTTCGCGCGTTTGCGGTATGCCGTCGAAACCCAGCCTTCTTCTTTCTTCATGGAAAGTTTCCCATCGCTGAAGACCTGGAGCTTCATGTTGCTTCCGTTGTCGAACTCCGTCGCGAAATGCATGTCGTCACGACTGTTCTCCACCTTGCCTTTCGGCATCTGATAGTAGAGGCTGACCGGACCTTCCTGCTTTCCGATCGCTTCATCGACGATGACGAAATATCGACCGTCGACGAAGAAGACGCTGCGGCGATGCTTGAGGTTCTTGTAGCTCTGGTTCTCGGTCACCAGGATCTGCACCTCTCCCTCCGGCTGCCAGAGCAGGGTCTTGGAATCGGTGGTCTCGAGATTTTCGCCTCTGTAGGTCAATGTGTTGTGGGAATTCGTCGCACGGAACCAGTTGCGGAGTTCATTGACCTCCTTATTGCCTTCATATACATAAGAGCCGGAATCCGCGAACAGCTTGCTGCCGTTGTACCAGAGTTCGAAGGTACCGTTGTCCGGCTGATTGTGCCAGAATGCCGGAGGACCTGCCTTGACGACCATCTGTACGGCATCTTCTGCCCAGGAGTTACGGAAGACGAAGAAACCGGTCTTCAGGAACCCCTTGGACTTGTACTCAGGAAGTGCACCTTCCTTGCCCTCTGTCGCGAGATATTTGATGAACTGGTTGTCCGGGAAGACCTTCGACCACTGCTTGTAGTTCTTCTGCATCTCGGATTTTCCGCGGAGCTTGGCATCGCTGAAGCAAGGGTTCTCATAGTCCGGGAAACAGATGTTCGCATAGAACTCGATCATCTTCTCGACCGTATCCGTATAGCTCTTCGGGAAAGCATCCCTGAAACCGTTCATGTCTGCGACGGCCAGAGCCTTGAGGAAGATGCCGATGGAAGCGAGGTGGTAGTTCGGACAAAGCTCGAACTGGCCGCCGTCCTCATAGACCTGGATCTTGATCTGCTTGTTGAGCACGTCGATACCGCTCTGCAGCCAGGTCTTCGCAGCCTTCAGTTCCTTGAAGAAGGTACCGGCATAGATCATGCGCTGCGCCTCGAAAAGAAGATGGTTGCCACCCTCGGAATAGTTGTTCAGGATGAATTCCGCATGCTTGTAGTAGTTCAGCAGGAACTCGGTAAGGAATTCCGGCGTGAAGTGAGGTGAATCGATGAAGAGCTGGAACATGTTCGTCTGATCCTGGATACGGGTGCTCACTTCGAGCGGTCTCCAGGCATAACGGGTGTTCTGATGATCATCGAGCTGCTGCTGGGTAGCCGTAGCCTTCTGGGCTTCGGTGAGGCGGAAATATGGATTCTTGCGGATCCAGTCGATGTACTGCCTGGTCCATTCCTCAGCATATTTCTCATCACCGCTCACACGGTAGGCCTTACCCATCGGGATCCACCATTTGTGGCGATGGAGCTGCCAGCGGAGTTCATTGTCCTGAACCGGCCAATACCTCCAGTCGATATCTTCCCCGTAGTTATAGGAAGGCTGATAGCCCTTATGGACGAAGAAAGTATGGACCATACCGTCATCGGCCAGTTTCTGGTCTTCCTTGGAAATCTTCACCTTGGCGGCATCCTTGATTTCCGGAGTGACGACATCCTTGCGACCACGGTAATAGGTCAGCAAGGCAGCTGCCGCACCCTGATCGTCGCCCTGCTCGTGAAGGGCTTTCACCTGCTCCAGTCCCGGAGCATCGAGATCCAGCAGATCGAAGACTTCCGTCCTGAGTTCCTGGGCTTTCGCCGCCATGGCCAATGAAAGGGCGCAGAGGGCAGCGGTCATATATCTGAATATCTTCATTTTGTTTGATTTGATTGGTTATTCTAAGGTGTTACAGGGTCCTTAAAGTTCCGCGTAGGACAGACCCTTGAGTTTCATGTAGCGCTGAAGCGCTTCCAGATAATAGTAATCCGCATAGTTGAGCGGAACGTCGATCTCTGAACCATGATGGAGAGAGCCGGTGGAATGGAGCAGGATGAAACCTGCATTCTCACCCGGTTTCGCCAGATAAGCCGGCGAAGAAAGACTCTTGATGATCTTCTCCGCATAATCGAAATACCGCTGTCCGTCCTCGACCATGGTGCTGAGTTCAAAGAGTGCGGAAGCGGTCACGGCTGCTGCGGAAGCATCGCGAGGTGTCTCGTCCGTCACCGGAGCATCGTAGTCCCAGTAAGGGATGGCATCCTCGGTCTGTACACGGCTCATGATCATGTCCGCAATGTGTCTGGCGAAATCCAGGTATTTCGGATCTTTGGAGACACGGTAGCAGGAGGTATAGCCGTAGACGCCCCAAGCCTGACCTCTTGCCCAGGCAGAATCATCATTCTTGCCCTGGAAAGTCTGTTTGAGTTCGACGGTACCGTCATTGTTGTAGCTGACAACATGCCAGCTGGTATAGTCCGGACGGAAATGGTTCGGCATGGTCTTGTCCGCATGCCGGAGCGCGACGGCCTGATATTTCGGATCGCCGGTCAGTCGGGTCGCCTCGAAAAGAAGGTCGAGGTTCATCATGTTGTCGATGATGACCGGGAAATTCCAAGGACCGAAGTCCCAGGAGCGGATCGCACCGATTTCCGGATTGAAACGGCTGATGAGATTGTCGGCGGTCTCGATGAGCACTGCCGGAATCGTATCCGCTGGAGAAAGACGGAGCGCATTGCCGTAACTGCAGTTGATCATGAAGCCCAGATCATGCGTACCGTCATAATGACGGACAGGATTCAGTTTTTCAGTGAAATTGATGGCCTGCGCCTTCATTTCCTCGTTGCCGGTAAGTTCATAGGCATACCACAGAGAGCCCGGAAAGAAACCGCTGGTCCAGTCATAGATCTTGCAGAGCCTGCGGGTCCCTACCGCTTCCGGTACCGGTTGCGCACGGAGGGAATCCTGGAAAAGCGAGCGATCCATTTCAAGCTGCCGTTCCAGGAAACTGACATCATGCCCCTTATGGATAGAACGCGGCATCAGACCGGAAGCATCGATTTCCTCAGCAGTCAGCCTAAGCTGGCTGACAGACGTATCCAATGCGTGCTTGAGCCAGGCATTGTCCTCAGTTGCCGGCTGGCATCCTGCGAAAAAGGCCACAGGAGCGATGAAAGAAAAAAGTTTTACCAGTTTCATGTCGTTTGTGTATTATTTGTTCTTTTGTACAAAGTTAACGAAAGAACAGCGCCGCTCCATATGACATCTGTATCAAAGATATTCAAAGGGCAGCAAAAGATATCATTTTTGTTGAAAAAAGCATCATTTTTAATCAAACGATGGTTTTTTGAACATTTTCAACATTAAATTCAACAGAATTGAAACGATTGGAAGAATTTTGACATTAATAAGTACAAAGAAGCCGAGGACAGGATATACAAATTTGTAAATTTGCACAAAGAAACAGCCACATATGTCCTATACACACGACACAACAATGAAAAGAATCAGCTTACTGCTGTGCATGCTGGCCCTGACGGGCGCCTGCACGAAGCTCGACGAGAGCAACATCGACAAGACACCTGTAGACCCGAACATCGGCATCGTTCCTGAAAAAGGAGACCCTGAGGCGATCGACACAAGAATCTTCACCTGCATCAACCTGGACTATCCCGGACTTGAGGAAGTGAAGGAGCATTATTCGGCCAAGGACTACTGGAAGGCCGCCAATGCGCTCCTGGACTACTACCGGTCCAGAGTCAGCGTGACCAACCCCAACGTCAACCTGACTGCCCCGCAGATTACAGAGGCAGGACAGAACATTGCTGACCAGGCCCTGGAAGGCAGGTTCTATGTCCGCAACTACAAGGAGAAACGCGAGAATGGCAAGGACATCTACTGGTCCTTCAAGAGCAAGGACGGCAAGATCGACTGGATGTTCGAACCAGGAAACGCAGACAAGGAATTCGGTATCCAGAAGCACCGTCACCAATGGGTGATCTACCAGGCACAGGCTTTTGCCGTGACCCGCGATGAGAAATATGTGAAATCCTGGATCGAGACCTACAAGGACTGGGCAAAGACCTTCCCGTACAAGGAAGGCAAGGTCAATTATGACGAAAGCATGTCCGGCAGCGTCAATCTCGAGGAAAGGAATTACGGAAGGGCCTGGAGCGGACTTCAGCCTGCAGAAAGGCTGCTCAGCCAGCTGGATGCCCTGCTCTATTTCCTCCCGTCAGCGTCATTCACTCCGGAATGGCTTTCCGAATTCCTCGTCATGATGGCCCAGACCGCTGAAAACATCAAGGCCAATCCAGTCAAGGAAGAGAACAGCAACATCAGACTCGCCCAGGACCAGGCACTCGCCACGGTGGGCATCCTCATGCCTGAATTCAATAATGCAGGCCAATGGCTGGAGCATGGCTCCAAAGAGATCGGACGTCATCTCGACAACCAGTTCAATGCTGACGGAGTTCAGAACGAGCTGGATCCGAGCTATCATATGGGCGTGATCGGAGATTTCCTGAAAGTCTACGGCATCGCCGATCAGAACAACTGTCTCGACAGATTTCCGGCGGACTACAAGGACAAGCTCAAGAATGCATCCAGATTCCTCATGGATGTCATCTGGCCGAACTACACAGTGGACAACTTCAACGACACGAGGTCAGCCAGAATGTCGAAGAACGTGCTGCTGAGAAACCTGAAGCAATACTCTTCACTTTTCCCGGACGACATGGAACTGAAATGGATGGCGACGGAAGGCCGTTCAGAAGAGCCTCAGTCCACCCTCAGAAAATATGAAGTTTCCGGCTGGTACATGTTGAGAAGCGGCTGGAAGCCGGGCGACATGATGCTCATCCACAAGAATAATTTCAACCCTTATGACAGGTGGCACTGCCAGAATGACAACGGTACCGTTTCCATCTACAACGATGGAAGATGCTTCACTCCGGATGCCGGCGTATATTCCTACGGCGGTTCCTCTTCATCGAATGCAGACCGTCGCGCCTTCGCTGCGACCTCCATGCACAATACCTTGACCAAGAACAAGCTGGACATCTCCAAAGGACACGCCAAAGGAAGATTCCTGAAATCAGGCCAGTCCGGAAATGCCGAATTCATCGTCACAGAGAACGCATCCTACGATGATATGAGCCACAGAAGAGCCATCTTCATGGTGGAGAAGAAATTCTATGTGATCGTCGATGAAGCCTTCGGTACAGCGAAAGATGTTCCGGCCGTCCTGAACTTCAGCCTGTGCCGTGACCTCGAGAAAGGAGGTCTTGCAGAGAACGTAGCGGTCGCCGACGACCTGTCCGACCACTATATCTATGGTATGCACACCATTTTCGGAGACGGAAACAACATGCTATTCCGTACATTCACGGACAGCAGAGACAATTTCAAGGCCAATGAAGGCACTTGCTACTATTCCGACGACATCGGAGTGAAGGCACGCCGCAAACGCTATCAGGTCAGCGTGGACAAGAAAGCAGACCAGGAAGTGCGCTTCATCACCGTGATCCTGCCTTTCAGAAATCCGGAAGACCTCGAGAAGCTGGAAATCTCCGCCACATTCAGGAATGCTGCCAGCAACGCTCCGACAGGAGCAGCTGTAACCGTCACCATCGGTGACAAGGTCTACGACCTGGAATATTCACTATAACCAATATAAAGACTCATGAGAAAAATATCAAACATTTCAGCATGGCTCCTTTCGATAGCCGCGATGCTCGGAATCTGCTTTGCAGTGAATTCCTGCAAACCGGAAGGATTGATAGACGAATCGGAATTCTCTCTCTACTATCCTGGAATTTCCGATATAGGACCGTCGACAACAATCAATGTCACACCGACATGGCACGGAGCACAGCCGAACGGCTTTGAAATCTACAACGTGACCCACGAGGGCAAGGTTTTCACCGAAGGTGTGGAATCTTTCCTCATCGATCCGGCAACGGGAGTGGTCACACTGTCCAATACTGAAGGTCTGCCGATCGGTAAATATCTGCTGAGCATTTCCTGCAACTCAAACGGCAAGAAGTACAGATTTGCAGACGCGATCCGCGTAAACATGATGAAACCGATTCCGGACGGCATCAAGGTCGAGCCTCCCGTTCTGGAAGTGAAACTTGCCGACATCATTGAGAACAAGAATCTGCCTACAGCACAGATCATTACGGAAGGAACGCACATTTCCATCAAGAGCTATCTCCTTGCAGGCATCCGCAGGGACGGTAAATCCATCAACAATGGAAAAGACTGTTTCAAGATTTCAAAAGACGGCCGCTTCAGCATCATCGGCGGCAACAAGGACTTCATTCCCGGTGTCTATGAGATCGATTTCAAACTCACCACGCTCATCGTGGGCAAGAACTCTGAGGAAGGAATCTTCGAAAAAGCACTGACCGTCAACGTGACTTCAGAGCCGCTCTCCATCACCTACGAACCAGCTCATGGTAAAGTCGAGGCCGGCTTTGCCTACACTTCACCGGCTCCGTCCTTCATCGGCTCCTTCAAGGGACTGAAGTACGCGATCAAGGAAGTGACTCCGGCCTGTCCGGAACTGTCCATCGATGAAGCGACAGGAGTGCTGTCCTTCAAGAAAGGCAACACGCTGAACATCGGTGACAGCTACACGGTCAGCCTGACAGTCACCAACGACTTCGGCAGCAAGGACTTCGATAAGGCATACTCATTCGAGGTGGTCAAATTCATCAAACCGATCGAGAAACTCGTCTACGAGAATGTGGACAACATCATCCAGACCTGCTCTTTCACCAACGAAGTGAAAGAAGTCACCGGTGACGACATCGTCTATTCCTTCAAGAATCTTCCGGAAGGCCTCAACGCACTGGAAATCGATCCTGCGACCGGTAAGGTGACCGCACCGAAGCACAATGACTTCCCTATCGGCAAACATACCATCACCGTTCTGGCAAAGAACTCCAAGAATGAGCTGGAGACCAGCTTCACCGTAAACATCCTGAAGAACCCGTACATGTTCCATATGGTCAGCTGGGGCAACAACCTCGGCCTGGAACCGGTCAGCAGATATGCCAGCCAGCACAGGATCGAAAAGAATCAGGAACTTACTCTTCCGATCAAGGAATCTGATATTCCGAAAGGACAGCCGGTGAAATTCGAAATGGATCCGGTCTACGTGAAAGACAAGGCCAGCGTTTCCATGAACGAAGAAGGTACGATAACCGTCAAGTTCGACGGGGGCAGAAACGTGAACGCAGTGATCGTCACCATCACGGTCGGCGAAGGTGAAGCAGCCGTCGTCCGGAAAGTCCCTGTATTCTTCAATAACATATTCATCGTCAAAGGCGCAGACCATTACGTGGAATACAGACCTTTCGCCCTCTGCATCAATCCGCTGAAGGGAGGCAAAGGCGCCCCGGCGCTCGTCTATGACAAAGACAGGAAGGAAATCGGTACAGCCAATCTGTCCATCGACTTCAGGCGTGCCTTCAACTATTTCAACATCAACGGTCCGCAAAGCCACAAGGACGGTCAGCCGAAAGACAAAGGCTTCCTCTGGGAGGTCTGGGCACAGTATTTCAACAGCGATGCGCCGAATACCGGTGCCAGAGCACCTATGTCCTACAACGACAACAAAGCCAACCTCAGCAAGGCAGCGGCTTACCTGAGCATCGAGGACGGTACACTGATCGTCAACCCGAACAAGTTCATCGACAGGAACGGAATTCCGGCAAACGGTCTTTTCGCGGCCCAGGCCACATTCGTCATGACCGGAAAGACAGACCCTGGCAAAGGTGCACAAGTATTCCCGATCATGGTATGGTTCGACACCAAATTTGAATAACGGAAAAACTAATTGATATGAATGCAATTACAACATTTATAAAAGGCAAGAGACTTCTGGTCTCAATGCTGCTGATGGTGCTGTCACTGACTGTGTCCGCGCAGAAGAACATCACCGTAGAAGGCGTCGTCTATGACGAAACTGACCAGCCGCTGACCGGTGCCGGCGTCATCCAGGCCGGAACACAGAACGGTGCAGTGACAGACATCGACGGTAAATTCACCTTGAAAGTGCCGAAAGAC
This sequence comes from Bacteroidales bacterium, assembly GCA_020026355.1. Lineage (GTDB taxonomy): Bacteria > Bacteroidota > Bacteroidia > Bacteroidales > UBA932 > Cryptobacteroides. Next base: position 60,599 of record JAHHQP010000002.1, on the reverse strand, counting down.
GCCATCCTGACCTTCAGTTTCATCGGTTACAGGAACCAGGACATTCCTGTAGGTAACCGTACTTCAGTGATTGTGAGAATGGAACCGGACAACACGGTCCTCGATGAAGTCGTGGTCGTCGGTTACGGTACCATGAAGAGAAGTGACCTCACCGGATCCGTAGCATCCGTCAATTCAAAATCCATCGAAAGCTTCAAGACTGCTTCCGTCATGGAAGCACTCGGAGGCCAGATCGCCGGTGTGAACATCACGGCAGCAGATGGTACCCCAGGCGGTGGATTTGACGTGAAGATCCGTGGTGTCGGCACCCTGAACGGTGAATCCGCTCCGCTCTACATCGTCGACGGATTTGAAGTAGCCAACATCGACTTCCTGGCCAACCAGGATATCCAGGACATCCAGATTCTGAAAGATGCCTCCGCATCAGCCATCTACGGTGCCCGCGCCGCAAACGGTGTCGTCCTCGTGACCACCAAAGACGCGAAGGTGGGCCGTCCGCAGATTACCTACAACGGCTCCGCATCCTACCGTACCCTTTCCAGAAGAATGGACCTCCTCGATCCGTACGAGTTCGTGAAACTGACCATTGAAGCCAACCCTTCAAAATACGGTGACACCTACTACAAAGAGGGCAACGACAAGGATGGCAATCCGTTCAAATACCAGAACATCGATGCTTACAAGAACGTTGCAGGTATCGACTGGCAGGATGAGGCCTTCAGACCGACCTGGTCCCAGAACCACGACGTCAGTCTCATGGGTGGTACGAAAGATACCCGATACACCGCATCCTTCTCTTACTTCGACGAGAACGGAATGTTCCCGAACAGCGGATACAAGAAACTTAACGGCCGTCTGAAAGTTTACCAGAAAATAACCGACTGGCTGACATTCAGCGGTTCCGTTAACTACACGAACGCTACGAAATCCGGTATCGGAACCGGTGGCGGAACCTTGGCCAACATCCTCAGATACCGTCCGACCGGAGGTCTGAACACAACAGACTACGAGCTCCGTCACTCCATGTATGACCCGCTCGCTCTGGAGCAGAACAACTTCAACTCATCTACCGTCAACCCGATTCTCCAGGCTGAATCCGTGGATGAGATCAGAAAGCAGGAGCAATGGATCGCCAACGCTTCATTGACCGCGACAATCATCAAAGGCTTGACATTCAAGACTTCGGCGACCTACAACGCCAACTACCAGCGCAATGACACCTTCTACAGGAAACAGAGCAGTCAGGCCTTCCGCGCCGGTGGCGCCTACGGCCAGACCCGTATGGGACGTAACCTCAGATGGCAGAACAGCAATGTCCTGAACTACAAGAGGACCTTCGAGAAGAAGCACAACATCGACATGATGCTCGGTCAGGAAGTTTCCTTCCAGGGATACGAATTCCTCGAGGGGCAGTCCAAAGACTTTCCGCTGGAAGAACTCGGTTCCGACAACCTCGGACTCGGAGCGACACCGAGCAAGGTGGCCACCTACAGAGAGGAGAACATGAGACTTTCCTTCTTCGCCAGAGCTTTCTACAACTATGACGACAGATACATGATCACAGGTACGGTCCGCGCTGACGCTTCTACCGTATTCTCACCGAAACACAAATGGGGCTTCTTCCCGTCCTTCGCCTTCGCATGGAACATCTCCAACGAGAAATTCATGGCAAACGTACCGCAGATCTCCAACTTGAAACTCCGTGCCGGCTGGGGTACCGTCGGTAACGACCGCATCGCGAACTACCTTTCCATGGACCTCTACTCTACCGGTAAGATCGGACTCGGTTCCGGACAGTCCACGGTCCTCTATCCGAAACATCTCCCGAACAAGGATCTGAGATGGGAAGGCTCGTCCACGACCAACCTCGGTCTCGACATGGGCTTCCTCAAGAACAGATTGAACTTCACGATCGATGGCTTCATCAAGGACACGAAAGACCTGCTTCTCGAACAGAACCTCGCCTATGTAACCGGTTTCAAATCACAGATGCAGAACATCGGCAAGATCCGCAACAGCGGTATCGAACTGTCCATCAGCTCCATCAACTTCAACAAGAAGAACTTCGGATGGTCAACGGACTTCAACATTTCCTTCATCAAGAACACCCTTGTGGCTCTTCAGGACGGAACCAGATATATGCCGGCAAGAACGGAGTTCAACTCCAACTTCTCCGGTATCGACTACATTGCCCGCGTAGGCCATTCACTCGGTGACATGTACGGTTATGTATTCGACGGTGTCTACCAGAGTTCTGACTTCGATGTCACCCCTGACGGAGGCATGGTCCTCAAGCCAGGCATTGCAGACATCTCCAACCATGCAGGACGTCCGGTTCAGCCAGGTATGGTGAAATACAAGGACGTGTCCGGACCGAATGGTGTTCCTGACGGCATCATCACAGACGCAGACCGTACGGTCATCGGTAACGGACAACCGCTCTTCTTCGGAGGTATCACCAACTCCTTCAACATCTACGGTGTCGATTTCAGCTTCATGTTCCAGTTCACTTACGGGAACGATGTCTACAATGCCACCAGAATGTTCTGTACACAATCCATGGACGAAAGGACGAACCAATATGCTGAGCTTGCAGACAGATGGACGCCGACCAACGCCTCCAACGCAGTTCCGGCTGTTGACGGCTACATCAAATCCGAGCTCTACTCCCGATTCATCGAGGATGGTTCCTTCCTGAGACTGAAGAACGTCACCTTAGGCTATACTTTCCCGGAGAAATGGATGAGAAAAGCCTATATCAGCAAACTCCGCATCTACGCTACCGCACAGAACCTTTTCTGCATCACGAAATACAGCGGCTACGATCCGGAAGTCAGCATGCTGAAGAGCCCGCTCATGCCGGGCTTCGACTGGGGTGCCTATCCAAAGAGCAAAGTATTCACATTCGGTCTTGAACTGTCATTTTAAAGGTTAAAACATGAAAACAATCAAAAATATGATCACTGCGGCGATCGTTTCTTTCATGGCAGCGAGCTGTTCCCTCAACGAGATCAGCTACACAGAAGTCGAGAAAGACAAATACATGAAAGATGCCGATCAGGCAGAAACCGTACTGCTCGGTGTCTACCGCAATATGAACAACGATGGTCTCTACGGTTACCATCTCTCTCTCTACTTCACCTTGCCGACTGATCAGGCCAAGGTGGAAGGAAACTCACTGAACAACTTCAGGAATGTTCCGAACAACCATTACGGAACGACCGAAGATGAAATCGAAATAACATGGAGAGCCCTCTACAAAGCGATCTACGACGCTAACGACTTCATCGAAAGACTCGCATCCAATGAAAAGAACTTCACTGAGTTCGATCAGAAAAGAGCCGCCATCTATATGGGTGAAGCCAGGACTTTGAGAGCCCTCTACTATTTCGAACTGACAAGATGGTATGGTCATGTCGCTCTCATGACTTCCACTCGACAGTCCTACCAGCATCCTTCCACTTTCGAGCAGGCTACACCGGAAGACGTCTACAAGTTCATCGAAGCTGATCTGAAGTATGCCATCGAAGTGCTTCCTTATGCGACAGACGACAACATCCGGAAAAGCAATCAGTTCAGGATTTCCAAAGGCGGTGCTCTCGGCCTCCTGACCAAGGTCTATGCGACCTGGGCTGGCTATCCTGTCAAGGATGAAAGCAAATGGACAGAAGCCGCCAAGACAGCGAAGCTGCTCATTGAAGACCACAAGCACGGCCTGCTGGAAGACTACTCGCAACTCTGGTCCAATTCCGCGAACAACGTATGGGATCCGAAAGAAAGTCTGCTTGAAGTCAGCTTCTACTCCCCTGTGCTTACCTGACAGAGCTACAATGACCCGAGCGGCCGCATCGGCAAATGGAACGGCGTTTCCGCAAGTGAGGGTTCCGTTCCGATCATCAGGGTCGCCGCAAACTGGCAGGTAGTTCCTACCTTCCTCTGGAAATGGCAGGACTACAAGCAGGACAAAAGATGGGCGCTTTCCTTCGCTGATTACAAATACACGAAGAACGGTGTAGAGCCGCTCCTCAAATACAAGGAAGGAGACAAAGGACCGGAAATGGCCGGCAACTTCGAGATGGCCATGGCTGAAGATGCCAAAGGCGACTGGAGAAAAGCCTTCAACAGTGCACTGAATCCGGGCAAATGGGACATCATGAAATATGCGAAGAAAGACAACATGCTGATCGACGCGAACGTATCCAACGTCAACTGGTACCTTCTCCGTTATGCGGATGTCCTTCTCCTCTATGCAGAAGCATTGAATGAGAGCACAGGCGCTCCGACAACAGAAGCTTACAATGCGCTGAACATGGTCCGCAGGCGTGCTGGACTGAATGAACTTTCAGGCCTCACTCCTGAGCAGTTCCGTCAGGCAGTCCGCGACGAGCGCTCGCACGAACTCGCATTCGAGGGTCACAGAAGACAGGATCTCACCCGTTGGGGCATCTATGTCGAGACCATCAAGAACACCTATGCCGGACTTGCAGAATGGCATGAAGATGCACCTGATAAATATCAGGCCGGCATCTATACCGCAGAGAAGCACACCTTGCTTCCGATTCCGCAGCGAGACAAGGACCTCATGCCGAAATTCATCCAGAATCCAGGCTGGTAACAGAGAAGACCGGAAGCAGATTCCTCCGGTCGTTCTGAAGCAGAAAAGAGGTGGTCAGTTCACAGCTGACCACCTCTTTCGTACAGAATACCTTCTGACAGTTATCCGTTATGCTGCTTGATATATTCCGTAGGGAGACAGCCCATGTGCTTCTTGAAGGAGGTCGCGAAATAGGACGGGGTACTGAAACCGACCATGTCGCTCACTTCAGAAATGCTGTAGCGGCCATCTTTAAGCAGTTTGCAGGCTTCCTTGAACCGTACTTTCCGGATGAAATCCAGAGCTGATTCTCCAGTCAGAGCCTTGAGCTTGAGATGCAGGTTGGAACGGCTCATGTTCATCTCCTGCGCGAATTCCTCCGTCGAGAAAGAAACATTGTCCAGATTCCGCTGCACGACTTCGATCGCCTGATTCAGCAGCTGCTCGTCCATCGCGTTGAAACTGATCTTCTCCGGCAGGATATCCATGGACTTGGAGGCCCGGTCGGAAATCCTCATGGACGTACGCAGCATGTTCTGGATCCGCACGATGAGCACGTTCATGGAGAACGGCTTGAAGATATAGGCGTCCGCGCCTGACTTCAGCGCCTCCAGCTGATCCTTCGGGTCAGTCTTCGCCGAAACGATGATCACAGGTATATGACTCGTAGTGATGTTCTGCTTGACATGGGCACAGAGCTTGTCCCCACCTATGACCGGCATCATCAGATCAGTGACGATCAGATCCACCTCCGCACTCTGCAGATAATCCAACGCTTCCTGACCGTTCTTCACCGTCTTCACCTCAAACATGGACGAGAGAACGGAACGCATGTAATGGCGCACCTCATCATTGTTCTCCGCCACCAGAAGCCGTGCCTTATGCCCGCCGGTCTTGATCGGCACAATCTCCTCCTGCGGCTCGAAATCATTGATATAAATCTCCTTGGAAGAAGACTTGTAACCCTCCGCTGAAGCTTCGGTAGTGCGGAGCTCTTCCTCGGTATAGGCATTCAGCTGCTGCGGGAAGGTCACGGTGAAGAGAGATCCCTCCCCGACCTTGCTCTCGATACGGATCTGTCCGTGATGGAGTTCCACCAGACGGTGGACCAATGAGAGGCCGATACCGCTGCCGATGTGCTCGCTGTCCCCCTGATAGAAGCGCTCGAAGATCTTTTCCTGCACCTCCGGCGGCATGCCTGTACCCGTATCCCGCACTTCCAGCACCAGATCCTCTCCCTGCATGGCTGCATGGACAGAAATCTGACCGCTCTCCGTATATTTGAAAGCATTGGACAGCAGATTGTTCAAGATGAGTTCAAGATACTGCCCGTCCACATAGCAGGTCCGTCCCTCCACCTCGGAAGATAGCGTGTAACGGATCTTGCGGCTCTGGGCCAGCTTCTCATAGAAAGACCAGTTCTCCTTGATGAGCTTGTGGACATCCTCGCCCTTCACATGCAGCTTGAACACCCCGAGTTCCGCCCGACGATAATCCATCAGCTGGTTCACCAGATGCAGCAGCCGCTGTGCATTGGCCTCGATATATTTGAGACGCTTCCGTTTCCAGGTATCGCTTTCCCGCACGATCAGTTCCTGCAGAGGATTCAGGATCAAGGTCAATGGGGTCCTGAGTTCGTGGGAGATGTTGATGAAGAAGCGCATCTTCATCTGATGCAGTTCCTCCTGATGTTCCTTTTCCTGTTCGTCCAGCATCAGCCGGTTCTTCATGTTCGCCCGCTCCATCAGAAACTTCATCACCAGGAAGAGGATGAGAAGAAACAGAAGCGAGAAGCCGATCTTCGCCCAGACGGAACGGTACCATTCCGGAGCAATGATGATGTGCAGTTCGGTCGGAGTCTCGTTCCAGATTCCATCGTTGTTCGCCGCCTTCAGCAGGAAACGGTAATCTCCAGCCGGAAGGTTGGAATAAGTGACCGTACGCTTGCCTTCCACCTGATACCAGTCCTGATCGAAACCTTCCAGCTTGTAGGAGAAACTGTCCTTGCCGCCGGAAAGATAGTTCGGCACCGAGTAGCCCAAAGTCAAGGTGTTCTGCCCCGGACCAAGCCGGACTTCCGAAGTCATGGAAATATCTTCTGAAAGGATGCCGGAAGCATCACCGGCCGTGATTCTCTTGCCGAAGACCTTCAGTTCGGTGATGATCGGATTCGGTGAATACGGGTTGTCCGACATCCGATCCGGAAAAAAGGAAGTCAGACCGTTGATGCCACCGAAATACATCTTTCCATCCTCGGTGAAGCAATGTGCGTATTTGTTGAACTGATTGCCCTGAAGCCCGTCCTCGATCGTGAAATTACGGAAGCTGGAACTATATGGGTTGAAACAGCAGAGTCCGTAATCGGTACCGAGCCAGAGACGGCCGGAACGATCCTCCTCGATACCGGTGACGATGTTGTTCGGCAGACCGTTCTCCGTCGTGTAATGCAAGAGACCTCCTGTTGCCGGAAGTACCCGGTAAAGTCCCTCACGGCAACCGATCCAGATGGCATTGTCGGCCGATTCGATCATGGAATTGACATGAGTGATCTTCTTCAGGAAACCGTTCCGGGTGAAATCACACCGTCTCAGACCACCGGACACGACATCATAGACTTCCACCCCATCGTTACCGCCGATCCACAGACGGCCTTCGCTGTCGTGCATGAGGACCTCGACCGCACTGACTCCCAGCTTATTCCCTTCCAGATCCGTCGTGCAAGGTTGCAATCTTCCGCTGATCTTGTCCAGACTGTACAAGCCTTCCAGACTGCCCAGCCACAGTTCCCGGTCCGTCTTGGGCGCGATGACATAGATATTGACCAGACGATGCGCGCCGAAGGAAATGGATGATAGCCGACCGGTCTTCCGATCCAGAACAGAAAGCCCACCGGCATGAGCACCGATATAAACCTTGCCTGTCTTCTCGTCCAGCCAGATCGCCTTGATATCATTGGATTCGAGTCCTGTACTGTTCGGAGTGAACTTGTAATGCTCGAAACGATGCAGAGTCGGGATGAAATGGTTGACGCCGCCGCTGTTGGTTCCGATCCAGAGCGAATGGTCCCTATCCTCGACGATGCAGCTGATGACATTGTCGTTCAAGGAATTCTCCTTGGGCAGCCGGGTCATCAGACTGAAACGGTTATTCAAAGGATGGCTGTAGTTCAGACCACCGAAATAGGTGCCCAGCCACATACCGCCATCCCGGTCCTCGAAAATGGCCCTGACGGAATTCTGAGAAAGGCTGCCCGGTTCGAAAGGATCGCTCTCATAGCGAGAGATACTTCCTTCTTGATAGATTTCCAAACCACTGAAAGAGCCGATCCACAGCTTTCCCTTCTTGTCCAGATGCAAGGCGCGGATATAGTTCGAAAGCAGTTTCTGCGATGAATAAGTGGACCATTGCTCCATCTCTCCGGTTTTCAGAGACAGGCGGAAAAGCCCTTCCCCTTCCGTCGCGACCCATAGCAGATCGTCTTGAACCTGAAGCGCATTGACCGGTGCAGCGATACCAGGAGCGGCAATCTTGCGGATGTCCAGCCTGTCCTTCGAGAAGGAGAACAGAGAACCGTCCTCCGTACCTATATAGATGATACTCCCCTGCGAGAAAAGGGCAGTCGCATGCACGGAGGCCAATACTTCATTGTCGATCTCAAGCATTTCCATATTCGGAATGTCAAACATCTCCAATCCGCCGGCAGTAGCCAGCAGCAGATAATTTCCGGAAATCTGAGCGATGTCGTGGACCGGAAAGCCGAATCGGAAATTCCGGAAGGTTTCCATACTGTTCTCCAGGAAGGAAAGTCCGGATTCCGTGCCGATCCAGAGATGACCGGCCTCGTCGAAGAAGACTTTCCGGACCATGTTGTCCGCCAAGGAAAGACTGTCCTCCGCATGGTTCCGGTACACCCGGAACTGATAGCCATCATACAGGTTCAAGCCGTCCATCGTACCGAACCACATCCGACCTTGCCGGTCCTGCGCAATGGTGAGCACGGTATTCTGTGAAAGTCCGTCATTGACCGTAAGTGCGGTGAAATGATGGGCAGCAAGCCGCTGCGAAAGAAAAATGCCGGGAAGCAGAAGCAGAAAGAAAAGAATATGTTTGATCTTGTCCATGGGTCAATGGGAATGATTGGGCAGCATACTGCCAAATTTTAAACGAAATTAATGAATTTTTAGCGGATTTTGAAATACATCCTCGATTCCAGCAACAAATCTAGACAAAACAGCAAGCCCAAGAAAGACAAATTTGATATTTTTGCAGTATTGAAAATCTATGAACCATGAATAATCAGCACCTGCTGCCTGGCCTTCTGATGACCGCTGTCATCCTGCTGTCAGGCCTTCTTCCGGTGTCCTGCACAAGTCACAGGCACCTTAACCTGGAAATCACAGAACCGTCCGGCATCGACCGGGTGACCGAGACTGTGGAAATCCCTTATGCCGAAATCGCCAGAAAACTGAAACTCCGTCCGACGGACAGCTTCGTGATCCTCGATCCGGATGGGAAAGAACAGCCCTACCAGCTCACGAGCGACCAGACCGTCATCTTCCCGGTGACGCTGAAAGCTTCCGAGACGCGCAAGTACAGTCTGATCAGCGGCCGGAAACCGGTTCAACCGGACACGATCGCCTGCGGTGCCATCTATCCGGCCCGGTTCGATGACCTGGCCTGGGAGAATGATAAGGTAGCCTTCAGAGCCTACGGTCCGACCTTGCAGCGCAGAGGAGACAAGGCTTTCGGCTATGACCTTTTCGCCAAGAGAGGCACATCAGCACCGGTCCTGGCCGAAATGTACCGTCTGGAAACGGACGCAGCATTGAAAGCACGGATCAAATACCTGCGGGAAAACGGCCATAAGGAAGAAGGAGATGCCCTCCACCGGAGCAAATCCTACCATGTCGACAAAGGACACGGCATGGACTGCTATGCCGTAGGAGCCACCCTCGGAGCAGGAGCCGCCGCCCTCGTCGACCGCGGAAAACTCGTCTATCCTTGGTGCTGGGAGAACTGCGAATTTCTGGATAACGGCCCTTACCGGTTCAAGGTCCGCCTGACTTTCACGCCACTGAATGTGAACGGTCACTCCAATGTTCTGGAGACCAGAATCATCACCTTGGATGCCGGTGCTCGTCTGAACAAGACGGAAATCACTTATTCCAGCCTTGACGAAGCCATGCCGATCGTGAGCGGCATCGTCATCCACGACCGGAAGACCCCACATCATCTCGAAGCCGAGAAGGGCTACATCTCCTATCAGGATCCGACAACCGGACCGGATAACGGGGAACTGTACATCGGACATGCCTATGCCGAAGAAATGGAAGCGGCCGAAGTCGTCTATTTCGAGGAAGAACCGCTGCCCGGCAAGAAAGGTCCTGAAGGTCATGTACTGGCCTGCAGCACCTATGTGCCAGGAACGACCTTCACCTACTGGTGGGGTTTCGGCTGGAACCGGGCCGACATTCAGGACTACGAAGCCTGGAACGCCTATATGGAGACTTTCACCGCCCAGCTCCGCCAGCCGCTGGTCATCCATCTGCGCTGAGCGCCGGGACCGCAGATTTCCCTTCCGGTCCCTCACTAAACAAGAAAAGCACCGATCCTTTTCAGGACCGGTGCTTTTCTTGTTTAGTGAACAGGTCTAGAACATGGCTTTGACCTGTCTGTACACATTATCTGCCGTGAAACCAAGTTTCTCATCCAGCACCTTATAAGGCGCAGAGAAACCGAAGGTCTCGAGTCCCCAGATCTTACCGTTCGGGCCGACCAATCCCTGAAGGTTGACCGGAAGTCCGGCTGTAAGACCGAAGACCTTGCTGCCGTAAGCGATCACGCTTTCCTGATACTCGGCGCTCTGGCTGCGGAACAGACCCTCTGAAGGAACGGAAACGACACGGACTTTCAGTCCATCCTTGCGGAGCAGTTCTGCACCGGCGCAAAGGGTAGAAACCTCGGATCCGGAAGCGACGAGGGTGACATCCGGCTGCGCATCAGAACCAGCGACGATGTAACCACCTTTAGCCACCTGTGAATAATCATTGCCCTCAGGCAAGTTCACGATACCCTGACGGGAAAGGATGAGAGCGGAAGGAGTGTCCACATTCTCCATGGCCAGTTTCCAGGCAACGGTGGTCTCCTCGACATCTGCCGGACGGAGCACGAGCATGGAGTTCTTGCCTTTATGGTTCTTGAGCTTCTCCATCAGACGAATCTGAGCCTCCTGCTCCACCGGCTCATGGGTAGGACCATCCTCACCGACACGGAAGGCGTCGTGAGTCCAGATGAACTTCACCGGAGTACCCATCAAGGCGGCCATACGGATGGCTGGCTTCATATAATCAGAGAAGACGAAGAAGGTTCCGCAAGCGGCGATCACACCGCCGTGGAGCGACATGCCGACACAGCAGCAGGCCATGGTCAGCTCTGCGACACCGGCCTGGAAGAAGGCACCGCTGAAATCACCTCTCTTGAAAGCATGCGTCTTTTTCAGGAAGCCGTCAGTCTTGTCGGAATTAGCGAGGTCGGCAGAAGCGCAGATCATGTTCGGAACCTGCTCTGCAAGTACTCCGAGCACGGCAGCTGAACCGTTTCTGGTTGCATCTCCAGCTTTCTGATGAACGGCTGACCAGTCGATGACCGGTGCCTTACCGCTGAACCACTCGGCTACCTGAGCGGCTTTCTCCGGATGCGCGGCCGCCCATTCTGCTTCTTCCGCACGACGAACAGCGACGATCTGCTTCAGCTCTGCCTCACGACGAGCATAAAGTTCCGCTACCTCAGGGAAGATCTTGAACGGATCGTCCGGATTTCCACCGAGGTTCAGGATCGTGTTCCTGTAACCAGGACCGAGCGGAGAACCGTGCGTCTTGCAGGTATGCTCGAAAGAAGTGTTATCTTCCTTGCGGGCACCTTTACCCATGATACATTTACCGATGATGAGCGTCGGCCGCTTGTCCTCTGCCTTGGCAGCAGTAAGGGCCTGACGGATCTGCGCGCAGTCATTTCCATCGATCACAAGCACGTTCCAACCCCAGGCACGGTATTTCACTGCCGTATCTTCGTCCATGACATCCTTCGTCTCCGTAGAGAGCTGGATATCGTTGGAGTCATAGAACATGATGAGATTGTCCAGACCGAGGGTACCGGCGATACGACCACTGCCCTGGGAGATTTCTTCCTGGATACCGCCATCAGAAATATAAGCGTAGATGGTTTCCTTGGCGAAGGTCGGGTTACCGGTACGCGCTGCCAGGAATTTGGCGGCGATCGCCGCACCCACTGCATAGCAATGGCCCTGGCCGAGCGGGCCTGATGAATTCTCGATACCTCTCAGGACATCGACTTCCGGATGCCCTGGAGTCACTGAACCCCATTGACGAAGCTGCTGGAGATCTTCAAGCGTGAATTTTCCGGTCATGGTCAATGCTGAATAGAGCATCGGCGCCATATGTCCCGGATCCAGATAGAAACGGTCTCTTCCCATCCATTCCGGATGTTCAGGGTCGTACTGAAGGAATTCCGAATAAAGGACGTTGATGAAATCGGCACCACCCATCGCTCCACCCGGATGGCCTGATTTCGCTTTCTCCACCATGGATGCAGACAAGATCCTGATATTGTCTGCCGCAAGATTCATTAATTCAATAGTGTTCATCGTTTATGTATTAAGTATTACTTTCCGATTTTATGCAATCACACAAAGATAAAACATATTTTCAGGATTTTGAGTAAATTTGCAGGATAATGATGATAGAAGATAAGAGAATGATAAAAGCACTGTTTTTCGATATCGACGGTACTCTCGTCAGCACACGGACCCACCGTATTCCGGACTCCACCGTCAGCGCGATCGCTGAAGCGAAAGCCCGGGGACTGAGGATCTACATTTCCACCGGCCGACCGCCGGCCCTCATGGACAATGTCGGCCAGCTGCAGGAGCGCGGGCTGATCGACGGCTACGTGACCATGAACGGCAGCTATGTCTTCACGGATGATCGGGTGCTCTGCAAACGTCCGATTCCGGAAGAAGACTGGAGGACCATGGGAGCTTTCTGCCGTGACCATGGCTATTCCTGTACCTTCATCGGTGTGGACTGCGCCTACGTCTACCAGAGCGACGAGAAACTCGAACGGATCTTCTATCACGAGCTGAACGCGCGCCACATGGAGCCGATCGACTGGCAGGACATCCGCTTCGACGTGATGCAGATGTCTCCTTTCATTGACCTGGAAACTGAAAATTCCATCAAACCTCAACTCAAGGGCTGTGAATTCGGACGCTGGCATCCCGGCTTCGTGGACATCAACGTCGCGGGCTGCACCAAGCAGGAAGGCATCGAGGTCATCATGCAGGAGCTGGGACTCACGAAAGACGAGATCATGACTTTCGGGGACGGCGGCAATGACATCAGCATGCTGAAGATGGCCGGTACGGGCGTGGCGATGGGCAATGCTTCCGGCACGGTGAAAGCGGCGGCAGACTATGTGACCGCCCACATCGACGATGACGGCATCGCGAAGGCGCTCAGACACTTCGGACTGATCAGCAAATAAAGAAAAGGCTGAATCCATTGACCTGAAAAGATAAGAATTAGCTCATTGGACAACAGAAATAAGACAGACAGGAAATGACAGGAAAGATACTTTGGCTGGACCTCAACAGCTCCTATTCACATTCATCATTGGCCCTCCCGGCCCTGCACGCGCAGCTGGGTGGAGATGCCGGCTGGGAATGGGAAGTGGTCCGCGCGACCATCAACGAGGATCCCGGCGAGGCGGCGGCCAAGATCTGGGAAGCTCATCCGGATGTCGTGGCGGCGACCTGCTGGCTGTTCACGCACGAGCATCTCATGGCTGTGCTGGCCAGGGTTTCGCGACTGCTGCCGGAAGCCATGATCATCCTCGGCGGTCCTGAATTTCTTGGAGAGAACCAGACTTTTCTCCAGCAGCATCCTTTCGTCAGCTGCGTTTTCCGTGGAGAAGGCGAAGTATCCTTTCCGGCCTGGCTTCCACGCTGGAACCGGCGGGAGAACTGGGATGAAGTACCGGGAATCTGCTGGCTGGAAGACGGGGTCTATCACGATATGGGCCTGGCCAAGACGCCCTCCATCGCCGACCTGGTGCTGCCGGAAGAAAGCCGTTTCTTCAGCTGGGACAAGGCTTTCGTGCAGCTGGAGACCTGCAGGGGCTGTTTCAATACCTGTAAATTCTGCGTGAGCGGTGGCGAGAAACCGGTCCGCGTCCTGAGCATGGATCAGGTCCGGAAACGAGTGGCCGATATCCATGCCCACGGCATCCGGGACGTGAGGATGCTGGACCGCACCTTCAATTATGATCAGAAACGCGCGGACGAGATGCTGGACCTGTTCAAGTCCTACGCTGGAGAGATACATTTCCATCTGGAAGTACATCCGGCCTTGCTGAGCGAAGTGCTGAAAGCGAAACTGGCGGAAATGCCGGCCGGTCTTCTGCATGTGGAAGCCGGTATCCAGAGTCTCCACCAGGATGTGCTGGATGCGAGCGGCAGGAAGGGACGGCTCGATGCCGCGCTGGACGGGCTGCAGTACCTGGCTTCCTTAGGCAATCTCGTGGTCCATGCAGACCTGATTGCAGGACTTCCGCTCTATCACCTCGAGCAGATCTTCGAGGATGTGAAGCAGCTGGCGGCCCTCCGGATCGGAGAGATTCAATTGGAATCGCTGAAGGTGCTGCCGGGAACCCGCATGCGCCAGGAAGCGGAGGAACTGGGGCTGAGCTATTCCCCCTACCCTCCCTATGAGGTGCTCATGACCCGGGAAATGACGCCGGACGATCTGAAAAGAGCCATGCACCTGTCCAGGATGCTGGATTTCTATTACAATACGGAAGCCTGGCAGGATATTTTCCGCCAGCTGATGCTGAGCGACCTCAAGACAGAAGGCAAGGATTTCCTGAATGCCTTCCTCGATGAGCTGATCGTCCGCTCCGTGATCGGGACCCCATTGAGCCTGGAGCGTCGTGGTGTCCTCCTGATGGAATGGTGTCGGGACCATGCTCCGGAATATCTCTACGATCTGACTGCTGCCTGGGTAGAAGCCGGAATTTCCTTGAAGAAAGTTCCGGGAGACCCTGTTTTCCGCATCAAATATCTCCAGCGCTTCATCGAGGAAGAGCAGGAAGCCGGACGGCTGCCGGAAGGGGGCCATCTGCAGGTGGTCTACGGGCAGGAATGGCTGCCGGAGGAGCTGCGGACCAGAGCCTTGCACCCGGAAGAGGCGAAAATCCTGTCGGAGAAGCTCCGCATCTATTGCCTCAGAGACAAAGAAGGAAGGCCAACCCTGTTCGGATTCAACTCTGAACAGCATCAGCCTTCTCCTGTTTTCCGTGCAGATCTGGTCTGACCGCCCGAAACGACTGTTCTTCCTGCAAGCTTAGAAGATGATCTCGCCGAAATAATCCGGACGATGGAAGTCCGGCTGCGGGATAGCGATCGGATTCCAGCTCAGGAAATGCATTTTCTCACATTTATCTCCACATTTATAGAAATTGGCGCGGAGCGAAGCCGGCCTGCTGTCCAGATCCAGAAGTTCGAACGGCACGACTTCGATCATCCACCATTTCTGACCGGCGACATGAGAGTCGATGGCCTCGTGCGGCAAGGAATGTACACGGCGGATCTTCGCCACCTTCTCTTCTGAAAAATGCTCGGCATCCTCACGTCCGGTACGGTAAGCAGCCAAGGCAGTACCGATGCAGTTGATCTCGATGTTCACATAACCGGGTCTTACCGGATGCTTCACGAAGAATTCGACACAGCTGTCTTCCCAGACCGGTCCGTTGCTCTCCAGGGAGACGGCGCGGACATTGTCCTCTGCCACCTCATACATGACAGCGACCGCCTTGTCGGAATGAGCGACTCTGAAGGTCACCTCCGGCGCATAAGGATATTCCGGCCAGTTGACCGTATCAAGTGGTTGCGGTGTACATGCAAGAATGGAGGAATACAGCTTTTCGTCACTGTACTCCTCCATTTTATCAATGAATTGTGATTTTACTGTTTTCATGTTTTTCTCAGGATTAGTTCTTACAAATTTACCTAATCCCGAGGAAAAAACAAACAGTCCTATCTCATATCGAGGTAAGGGATCACATCCACGTCGCCGTAGTTCAGGTTCTCACCGCCCATACCCCAGATGAACATATAGTTGCTGGTTCCGGCAGCTGCGTGGATAGACCATTCCGGTGAAGTGATGGCCTGCTCGTTGTGCATCCATACGACGCGCTCCTCCTGAGGTTCACCCATGAGGTGGCAGATAGCGTTGCCCTCTTTCAGACCGAAATAGTAGTAGCACTCCATACGACGGGTGTGAGTGTGTGCCGGCATGGTGTTCCATACAGAACCCGGTTTCAACTCAGTAAGACCCATCTGGAGCTGGCAGCATCCGCCGCCCTCTACGCCGAAGAGCACCTGGTTGATCATCAGCTGGTTGATCACGCGGTCGTTGCTCTCCTCGAGGCAGCCCTTAGGAAGCGCTGCGGCTTTCACGTAGTTCTGCTTTCTCGGATCGTTCTTGCGGAGTTTCTGGTCAGCCTTGTAATCAGCCTCGCTGGTAGTGATGTGGAGCGTCTTGTACTCCTTGTAAGCAGGAGTGGAGTTGATGTAGAACTTGGCAGGGTTCTGAGGATCGACACTTCTGAAAGTGACTTTCTCCTTACCCATACCTACGTAAAGACCCTCTTTGAACTTCATGGTGTATTCGATGCCGTCCACGTTGACGATACCTGTTCCACCGGTGTTGATGATACCGAGTTCACGTCTGTCCAGGAAATGATCAGCCTTCAGATCGTAGAAAGTGCAGAGTTCAAGCTCTCTGTTGACCGGCATCACACCTCCGTAGATCATACGCTCGTAAAGAGAGTAAGTAAGGTTGATCTCATCCGGAGCCATGACTTTCTCCATCAGGAAACGCTCACGGAGAAGGTTGGTATCATAATGTTTCACATCGCTCGGGTGGCAGGCAGTCTGCACCTTGTAGCTCATGTAATCGTTCACTTTCCGGACACTTCCGTCTACCTGCGCGTTCATCGCGCTGGCAACGAAGATAGCCATCAATGACAATGTAATTCTTTTCATATCTGTATAATTTTTTTAATGTTATTCTTCTTTTTTGTCTGAAGCAGCGCCACCGTTCTCATTTTCAGCAAGTTCCTTCTGGTACTTGACGATAGCCCTGCGGTTCAGGACCATGAGGAAGGAAGTGACGAGAACGAGGATCACGACACCTACCCATTTGAAGCTGTGGGTCAGGTGGAAGATGATCCAGGCCAATGGGCTGGATGCGAAGTCCAGAGCGCCTCCGGAGAAGCCGTTCGGAATCGCTACGGCAGCATCACCGGTCACTGCATACACATCCTGTGCGGCCAGCGTGAAGTATGGTGCCAGATTCGTCACCATGTACAGGCCACCCACCATCATGATCAGGCCAATGATGAAAGTCTTCAGGACATTTCCCTTCGTGATCGGCAGGATCAGCGGGAAGACATAGAACATGCCGGCCAATGATGCCAATGGAAGGAATTCGTTGCCCGGAAGGAAGACCGCGAGCAGCAAGGTGACAGGGATGAGGAGAAGGGATACGACCAATGTAGCCGGATGTCCGATCACCAGAGCCGGGCTCATACCGATGTTGAGACCTGCAGCACCCTTGAATTTCTTGCCGATGAGTTCCTTCGTTGCCTCTGAGATCGGTTTCAGACCTTCGATGAAGAGACTGGTGATACGAGGGATGAGCTCCATCACAGCACCCATCTTGATACCGAGGCCGAGAATCTGAGGGATATGGTTGACGATGTCAGACCAACCTTTGTAAGAGAAGGCAGCGATGATGGCGCCGACCAGGATACCGAGGAAGAGCGGTTCTCCGAGGAGACCGAATTTCTTCTTCATGCCCTCTGCATCGATGTGCAGCTTGTTGAAACCAGGGATCCAGTCGAGGCATTTGTTGATCAGCCATGCGAAAGGCACGAAGCCCTGGCAGAACGGCTGAGGGATGGAGATACCATCCATGCCATCATAGAATTTCTGGAATTTCTTGGAAGTCGCATCCGCAAGGACCAGCGTGATGATGTAGCAGACAACAGCTGCGAAGAAGCCCCAGAGGAGGCTGTGGTCCATCGCGAAATAGACGATCGCGCCGATGAAGGCGAAATGCCAGTAGTTCCAGAGGTCGATGTTCACCGTACGGGTCGTCTTCGTGAGCAGCATGATGATGTTCACGAGCAGGCAGACCGGAATGATGAAGGCACCGACGGAAGTGTTGTAGGCTACGGAAGCCGCAGACGGCCACCCCATATCGAAGACATTGAGCTGGAGGTCATATTTGAGGACGACGGCCTCGAGTACAGGACCCAGGCTGGAAGTCAGCAAGGCAGTCACTACGGAAAGACCGACGAAACCGACACCGACCAGAAGACCGCTCTTGAGCGCTTTGCTGAACTTGATACCGATGCAGAGACCGAGAATCGTGAAGATGACCGGCATCATCACAGCGGCACCCAGACCGATGATGTAGGAGAAGATGCTCTCGATGAAGCCTTCCTTCGCCTTGACTTTGAGCGGCGTACCGACACCTGCGGAGAAACTCTTCAGGTAAGTGTTCCAGTCCTCGATATTCTTCACGTCAGACTTGTCCCAACCGAAGCCCCACCAGTAAGTGAAGCCCTTGCTGTCTTTCGCATAAGTGCTTTCTGCAACGAAATGCTTGAAATCCTGACCGTTGAAATCGTAGTGTTCCATACGGGTCTCGGAAGCAGGCTGTGCATAGACATGACCGAGGAAGAGGTTACCATTGTCCACGCCGGTTCCGGCAACAGACGGATCGACGTTGGTCGGAGCGACGTAGGAAATGTATTTCCTGTCGATATCGGTATGCATTTCACCATCATTGTCACGGACTGCAACGCCAGCGATCAGCGGCATGTTTCTGCTGAGACCTTCGTAGACGACAACGGTCTTGTTCAGGTAAGAACCTGCATCCAGCGTGATGAGACGTACTTCCCTGACAGTATCTGTCACCTGTTTCTTAACAGGCGCTTCACCCTCGGCAGCCACCATTTCTGTTTCATAAGTAATCGGAGTGGCCTTGAAAGCGAGTCTGACAGTGAAACGGAGCGGTCCCTTGTCCAGGATCTCGCAGGTTTCGTAACATTCCGGGAAAAGGATCTTTCCATTGTCCACGAGGGCAGTAGTTCCTGCGCCCAAAGTCGGGCCGACAGCATAGCAGTCCATACCGTAGCCGTGATCGACGTGGTAGGATTTCTGCGCACGAAGTTCCTTGGCTCTGGCAGGATCAGTCTTCACGAGTTCCCGATAATGGTCCACCTGGCCCAAAGCGAGTTCTGGACCATAGAGCAGATCCAGGACAGGACGGTCGGTTCCTCTCTTAGGGAAAAGATCATATCCGTACATCTTGCCGTTCACCCATTCGTCGGAACGCTCGAGACCAGGACCGTAGGCCCTGAAACCGACCTTGTCGTTTTCCCAGGACAGGTCATCATAACGCTCTGTGTAAACCTTGCCGCTGGCTACCGCATCGACCGGAGCCGGAGTGCCTTTCTGGAAGACGACTGAAATCTTCTCTCCAGCTTTCAGCTGTACCGGGAAGACCACCTTGCCGTCATAGGTGATCTGGTAAGGAAGTTCCTTGCCGTCAGCACCCTTGAGCACGAAGGTTTCACCTTCTTCCAAGGAGAGATCGGACTTCAAGGTCGCGAGATCCACCTCTGCGAGCTCAGCGGTCCGGTCACTCTTGGAAGGATTCATTATTTCGATCTCGACTCCTCCCTTGCCGCAGCTGGCAAGCAACGGAAGCGCCATGATCAATGTCAATAAAAATTTCTTCATCAGATACTGTTTAAAGCCACAAAAGGGGCAGTGAACTGAATCGCTGCCCCCATAGGCTGAGTTAATCTACTACTTAGGCTGTTTTCCGATGTATGCGAGGATACCTCCATCGACATACAGGATGTGGCCGTTCACTGCGTTTGAAGCCTCGGATGCGAGGAAGACTGCAGGACCTGTGAGTTCCTGAGGATCAAGCCAGCGGCCTGCCGGAGTCTTGGCGCAGATGAATGAATCGAACGGATGCTTTGAACCGTCCGGCTGTTTCTCACGAAGAGGAGCAGTCTGAGGAGTTGCGATATAGCCTGGGCCGATACCGTTACACTGGATATTGTATTCACCGTACTCTGAGCAGATGTTTCTGGTCAGCATCTTGAGACCACCCTTTGCCGCAGCGTATGCAGAAACGGTCTCACGACCAAGCTCTGACATCATGGAACAGATGTTGATGATCTTACCGTGACGTCTTTCCATCATGCCAGGAAGCACAGCCTTGGAAACGATGAACGGAGCGTTCAGGTCAATATCGATCACTCTACGGAAATCCGCAGCCTCCATCTCATGCATAGGGATACGGCGGATGATACCTGCGTTGTTCACGAGGATATCGATAGGACCGACCTCTGCCTCGATCTTCTTTACGAGAGCCTGGACTGCAGGTTCATCTGTAACGTCGCAGACATAACCGTGAGCCTCGATTCCTTTCTCCTTGTAAGAAGCAAGTCCTCTGTCAACCAGCTCCTGGTTGATATCGTTGAAACAGATCTTCGCACCCTGCTCAGCGAATGCTGATGCGATGGCGAAACCGATACCGTAAGATGCACCTGTTACGAGAGCTACCTTACCTTCGAGTGAAAAATTCAAAAATTTGTTCATAAAAAAAGTTGTTAATTATGTTTCATTGTTTTTGTTTTACAAATATACTGAATTTGTACGGATATGACGCATCATAAAAATACAAATAACTGTTCTGAAAATACAAACAGTCAGGATTTGCGGTATTCCAGAGGTGTCATTCCGTATTTTTCCTTGAAACACTTCCTCAGGAATTTAGGGGAACTGAAACCGGTCTTCTCAGAAATTTCAGAAATGTTCAGCCGCGATTCCGACTTCAGCATCCGGGCCGCTTCCTTCAGCCGGATATCCATGATGAATTCCATCGGAGTCATTCCCTGGGTATCCTTCAGTCGGGTAAACAGTTTCGTACGGGAAACCCCCAGTTCCTTCGCCAGGTTTTCCAATCGGAAACCGGTATCCGACAGATGGTCGGTCACGATTTCTCTGGCGCGCCTGATGAAATCCAGATCCTGTGTATTGTTCACCAGCACAGGTTCCTTTCCGCCATCCGGTCCGGACGCCGCCATTCCCGCATATTTCTTTTTCAGCAGCTGGCGGTTGTTGACCAGATTGTTGCACCGGCCGATCACTTCCCTGCTGTTGAAAGGTTTCACGATATAGTCATCCGCACCGTACTTCATTCCGGCCATTTTCTGGCAATCTGCCGCACAGGCGGTCAAGAGCACGACCGGCAAGGTACTCGTCCTTTCCGCTGTCTTGACCCGACGGCAGAATTCCACACCATCCATTCCCGGCATCATGACATCCGACACGATCAGGTCAATGCTCCGCTGCTCGAGGATTCTGAGCGCTTCCATCGCGTTTTCAGCCACACAGACATTGTAGAACGGGCTGAACAGCTGACGCAGCGTGTTTCGAAGTTCCACGTTATCATCGACGACCAGCACTGTACAGTCATGACGCTGCTGCTGTCCTTCCCCGATGTCCGTTTCCTCCGTAACCAGATCAAGACTGACGGCATAGACCTCGTCCGGGACATCGGAGATGAACTGGACAGCGGGCTGTTCATCAGTCACGAGTTCCTCCTCGCTGAAATGTGCCTTTCCTAGCGGCAGCGACAAAGTGAAGACCGTCTCGCCGTCCTGCTCGCTGGTGACTCTTATTTCTCCATGGTGGAGTTCCACGATGCCCTTGGACAAGGCCAGACCGATACCGGTTCCTGCACCGACACTGTCCTTCGAGTCGATCTGGTAGAAACGATCGAAGATCTTGCCGATATCCTGCGGTGGGATGCCCTTGCCGGAATTCGAGACGTCCACCAGAACAGCACGACCGTCTGTCCGTACCGTCACCTTCACTTCCCCATCCGGTCTCACATGACGGAAAGCATTGAAAATAAGGTTATTGATCACCTTCTGCATCTGTTTCGGATCGAACCAGGCCTCGATTTTCTGTTCCGGTTTCACGAAACGGTAGGAAATCTCCTTCTTACGGGCATAGACCTGGAAATTGAGGTACTGCTCATGCACGAAATCCACGACGTCCGCCGAACGAACCTTGAGTTTCATGTAGCCCTGTTCCTGTTTCCGGAAATCCAGCAGTTCGGAAATCAGGTATTTCAACTGCACGCAGCAGCGATAGACCCGTCTCAATGGAGTATAGATGGACAGATCATCATGATGAGCATCCATCATCATCTCGATCTGAGCGATGATCACGGATAATGGGGTCCGGAACTCATGCGAGATGTTCGTGAAGAAACGAAGCTTGTATTTCTCGTATTTCACCGCCTCCTGCAGACGGATCCTATTGTTGTGCAGATGGGCCAGGTAGAGACCGAGAGCCAGAGCCAGCAGCAGATAGATCAGATAAGCGAAAGTAGTCCTGTAGAAAGGAGGAAGCACAGTCAGCGCCAGCACATCGGCGGCACATTCCTCCTCCGGGACACCGTCTGCCTTGACGACCAGACGGTACTTCCCCGGACGCAGGTTCAGGAAAGTGACGACTCTGGACTCGTCCATACGGTGCCATTGATCTGAAAAACCTTCCAGACGATAAAGGAGCTCCGGCTTGTCATACGGGCGGTAGTCCGTGCAAGCGTACTCGATGGAAATGGAGCTGACAGACGGTCCCACCTCAAGACGGCTGACCTGCGAAAAGTCTTTCTCCAGTACTCCTCCACGCTCCGGACGGATCAAGTGGTCATCCAGAAAAAGGCGGAACGGGCGGACCTCGAAACTTTCCCGACGACGGGAGAAGCTACCCTGACGGAAAGAAACCATGCCATTGGCCCCACCGATATAGATCCGACCGGAAGAAGAGACCAGCAGAGACCTTTCATTGGCCACCAAGGTCGGGAAGATGCGGCTTTCCACCTTTGCAATGTTTCCGTCCTCTCCACAGGTGAAGAAGGACTGGCCAAGATCCATACTGATCAGGAAATGGTCAGGGGACAGTTCTGCGATGGCCAGGACCGTATTGCTGGCCAGCTGGTCCTTGCGCACATCGAAGTTCCGGAAAGTATCGGTGGAAGGGTCATAGCGATCCAGTCCATTCTGGTTGTTGCAGAACCAGATACGTCCTCTCGAATCCTCCAGCATATGATTGATGCGGCCCGGACTGATGTGACCATCCTCATTGGCATAACTCTGGTAAACGGTCATCTCCTTCCTTGCGAGATCATAACGGTAGACTCCGTTGGAAGCATGGATGAGCCACAGATGATCGCGACTGTCCAGCATGAGCTGGCTGCAGTAATGCGTCATGTTCTGGTAATTGTCATCCTCGAAGAAACGGCGGCAACGGCCGGTAGCCCGGTCGAAAGTGACCACGCCACCCTTGACGGCCAGCAAGAGCTGATCCTGATACGGGATGATGTCCCTGACGATGTCGGACGGGAGGCTGAAAGGATCTCCGGCAACATGACGGTAGGAACGGATACGGCCGCTCTTGAGATCGATGCGTTCCAGCCCTCGCAGATGCGTTCCGGCCCAGAGGGTATTCCTATCCATATGCAAGGTCTTCACATTCTCTGCCGGAGCAGTGCCGAAACGTCGGAAAGTGCCGGCAGAAGGGTTGTAAGCGTCCACACCACCGCCTTCCGTCGCGATCCAGATCACGCCATCTTCCCCTTCCACCATTTCCCCGACGATATTCGAGCTCAAGCCGACATAGCCGTCAGATGATTCGGTGAAGATATCATAGACCTGATCGCTCGGATTGAAATGGTAAAGCCCAAGATAATAGGTACCGGCCCAGACCGTTCCCTGATGGTCGGTCATGAGCGTGATGACCGAACGGTCACCCAGGATCGGATGTTCATAACGTGTGATCCTGCGGCTCTGCCTGTCGTAACGGGCCAACCCCTCGAAGGTACCGATCCAGATATTCCCATCCCGGTCTTCGCAGCAGGCCTGCGTCTTGTTCGAATTCAAGGAATGAGGATCGGACGGATCCTGAAGGAACTGCTCCTCGCGATCAGCCGTCAGATGAAGGATACCGTATTTAGCCTGGAAAGTAATCCAGATTTCCTGCCGGGAATCCTCCATGATTCCGGTGACGTAACCTTCGCGGAAGACCTGGCGCAAGGAACCGTTCTCTTCCAGCACATATACTCCTTTCGACGTGGTTCCGATATAGAGTTTTCCGCCGGCATGACAGAGTGCCGAAACGACGTTATGGGGATTTTCGAAAGCATAGACCAGTTCCGGAGCATCAGCGCCGTCCGGATAGCGGTAGATTTCATGGGAACAAGCATAATACAGGTCCGTTCCGCTATAGTCCATGGTAGTTACACGTGAGGGCACAAGCACCTTGAACTCTCCCGTCGCAAGATCTGAACGGAGAATCTGAGAATAGCCGGTACAGATGAAAAGGTGTCCCCTCCCGTCACCATCGATCAGCTTGATGTCATTCGTGGAAAGCCCGGACGGATCATCCTTATCGTACCTGAACAAGGTGAAGTCCTTTCCGTTATAAAGATTAAGCCCATTTCGCGTACCGATCCAAAGGTAATGTCGTTCATCCTGATAGATGGTATTGATCGTATTCTGGGAAAGACCGTCGGTTACGTCCAGATGATAGACGGACTTGAACTGCGCCGGAAGCGGAAGTACCTGCAGCAGCAGGAACAGCCCCGACAAAATGAAATGAAAAGATTTCCGCATATCAGACAAACTTTGTCTGACAAAGATAATAAAGGACTGTGAGAGTACAAAGAAAAGGGGCTTCCAGATTCAGGAAACCCCTTGATCTCTATGCAGATACCTTTTAGAAGAGTCTTACGAAGACCTCGACAGCCTGATATTCAGCCATTCCGAGTTCATCATAAAGACGTGCGGTATTCTGAGTTCTCTCTTCCGCCCTCTGCCAGAACTCACGAGGGTCCTCACCTGGGAACGGAACGATGTCCTTCTGAGAAAGGTGACGGTAGATAGCATGACGTTTCTTGATCACCTCATCCGGGCTCAACGGAACTGCCATATCGACTTTTCCGAGTTCCCACTCCATCCATGCACCTCTGTACAGCCAGCAATGAGCTTCCTTGAGCCATTCCTCATCCTTGAGCTGACGGAGGGCTTCAAGCACAGCCTCAGTGCAGACACGATGTGTACCATGCGGATCGGCAAGGTCACCTGCGACATAGATCTGATGAGGTTTCACCTGCTGGAGCAAGGCAATGATGATGTCGATATCAGCCTGTGTACGCTGTCCCTTCTTGATGCCACCGGTCTCGTAGAACGGAAGATTCAGGAAGTGGGCGTTCGTGTTCTCGTTCAGACCGAATGAGCGGACGGCTCCTCTGGCCTCGCTACGACGGATGGCAGCCTTGATGTCGAGCAACGCTCTCGGCTCCGGCTCACCCGGACGCTTGCTGTCGACGATCTTCTGCACCTCGTCGAATTTGTCGGCGAATCCGAGCTCATGAGCAGCATCCATCATCTGCATCACGACTGAATCGTGTACAGCCACGTTTCCGGAAGTCTCGTATGCGACATGAACATCATGCCCCTGCTCGACAAGGCGGATGAATGTACCACCCATGGAAATCACGTCATCGTCCGGATGCGGAGAGAAGATGAGTACTCTTTTCTTCGCCGGTGTGGACGGAACCGGTCTTGTACTGTCATCAGCATTCGGTTTTCCACCTGGCCAACCGGTAATCGTATGCTGGAGATCGTTGAAGACATCGATGTTCACCTTATCGAAAGGACCGTACTGCTCGAGCAGTTCTCCCAATGAATGAGTCAGATAATCGGAATGAGTCAACTTGAGGATAGGTTTGTGCACCTCACCACAAAGCCATACGACAGCCTTTCTCACGAACTTGCGGGTCCACTCGCACGGACCGACCAGCCAAGGTGCATTCACACGAGTCAGCTCCGCTGAGGCATAGTCATCGACATAGAAGGAGATATTCTCATGTCTATGAAGATAGGATGCCGGACAATCCGAAGTGGCCGGACCTTCTGCAACTTTCTTCACAGCACCTGCCTTATCCTCACCCCAAGCGATCAGAATGATGCGTTTTGCGGTCATCATAGTAGAAAGACCCATTGTAACGCCGGTCTTAGGAGTCTTGTTCACATCACCACCGAAATTCTTCGCCTGTCTCTTTCTGGACTGGTAGGACAGAAGCACGTTTCTGGTTCTGCTCTTCTCGGAAGATCCGATCTCATTCAGACCGACCTGTCCCTGCTCACCGACTCCCATCACGAGGATATCGAGCTCACGCGCAGCCTTGTCGAAGTCTGCTACCGGAGCTGACGGAACATGGAAATTCTCCGGTCTGAGATTGATTTTCCGGATCAAAGTCTCGATCAGAATGTGGTTACGTCTCTGAAGATCCACCTGTACCGGAAGATTGTATTCATCGATACTGAAAATCTCGACTTCCGCAAAGGAAACCTCTTTTGCCTCATATCTTCTGACCAGTTCCTTGTAAAGGAAGATCGGGGAAGTTCCGGTAGAAAGTCCGATTTTCGCCTTACCGCCGTTTCCATTGATCGTAGCAACGATCTCATCTGCCACTTTTACACTGGCGATGAGCTCGTCTTCAAATATTTCTACAGGAATCTTCTCATAACTGTGGAGGATTCCTTTCGGGGTCTCGCTTTCCTTGAGACCACCATCTTTGGGTAAACTGAACTTCTTCATATCGTGTAGTTGATTAAAATTCCTTGATGATCCTGACCATCTCGTCATACTGTTCCTCCATGCTACGGAGCAGCTTGTACTGCGCATGCGTACGCACAAGGTTGTGGTCCGGTGCATTGGTCTTGTAATATTTGTCTCCGTCGATATAGTCCATCAGGAAGCGGAGCACCTGCTCGAAAGTGATGTAACGGGCAGAAAAAGCCAGCCAGTCCAGTTCTGATCGGGTCAATGTGGACTTCCTTTCGGAGAGATAACCTTCCGCGTAAGCCTTGAACATCTCGATGGACATGCTGACCTTGGACAGATCCCGATCATCCTCAGCGCCGGTATTCGTATAGGAGCGGATCGCATCGCCGAAGTCATTGAGAGAAGTGCTGCTCATGCAGGTATCCAGATCAATGACACACAGGACTTCACCGTCCCTGTCGAAAAGTATGTTACTGATCTTCGTATCGTTGTGCGTCACCCTCGTAGGAATGGTACCGTTCTCGACGAGAGACCAGAACTCCAGCATCTCCGCCTTGCGAGACTCGATCCAGCCGATCTCCTCAGCGAGATCCTTGACTCTTCCTGCCGCATCGGCCCGGAGAGATTCATCCCACTGCTGGAATCTCCAGCGGATATTATGGAAGCCCTTGATGGTTTCTGCCAATGGGGTCGTGAAATCGGCAAGCTGCGCCTGGAACTTTCCGATACCCTGGCCTCCCTTGAAGCAAAGCGCAGGTGTGTCAGCTTTCTCATAGGTCACGGAACCTTCGATGAACAGGCACATGGCCCAGAAGTTTCCCTTGGAATCTTTATGATAAAGATGAGAATGAGGCAACGCTTTTTCCTCGTCGGTCAAGGTTGCCGGATTTCTCTTGATGACCGTAAGGACCTCCCGCATCGGGTCACCGCCTTCAGCAGCCACCTTCGCCTTGATATGCTCCGTCACCATCTCGATGTTGTTCATCATGGCCGGAACATCCGGAAAGACATTGTGGTTTTTCCGCTGAAGGATATATTTCGGAGCCGATCCATTGACAGACGGCCTGGTCTTGACGATCAAAGTATCATTGATGAATCCAGGGCCCAGGGCCTTGATACTGTCGATTTCGCCGTCTATGTCGAATTTACCGGCAATCTGGATAAGTTCTTCTTGTGTGTACATATTCTATGGTCAGTTAAACATTAATTTTCATTAAATCATTCAAAGGTACGGAATAATGAAGAAAAACCATAATTTTTCCCGTTTAATTTGAAAAGGCGCGACAGCCCGGCTCCGGCATCGGACATTCACCCCTACCCATATATAAGAGGGTCAGCCCGGAATGACCCGGACCGACCCTCTGCAAAATGCGTGATGAACACTCTACAGCTGTTCTTATGCGGCAGGAGCGAACTCGAAGGCGATGCCGACGATTCGACCTGGACGACTATTCGTTATTTCGTCACTTGAAAAGTCGTTGAATTTGGTAGGGTCGGTAATTTCAATGATACCCTTATCACCAGTCGTACCTTTCATCAGATTATCCTGATCTGTCGGAGCCACATAAATACGAATCTTACTGATCGGTTTTCCGAAATCCGGGAAGGTGATTTTAGATGTAGTCGCCGGCATTGACAAAGCCTTCGGCCAGATCTGTCTGGTTCCTTTAAGACTTCCCAATGAATTTGCATAAACCGTATTCTTTCCGTCATGGATTGAACAATCCTTTGTAAACGTCCACTGATAAGTCTGACCATCACTGGCAACAAGACCTACAGGATTTCCTGTATTGACATCGGTAATCTGCAATTGAGTGAAGTCCTGATAAACGGATGCGACTTCAGTCACATCTGTACCAGCCATATTGAAATGGATTTCATTCAACTGTCCCTGAACGATATTCAGTGCTTTGGTAACTGGTACCATTCTGGTCAAAGTCTTGGTCGGAGTCATCAAAGTCATGACAACATTCCCCTCTTTGATAGAAGCCGGATATACCGTGTACCAGATGTTCTTTGTCTGATTGACGACATTCGTGGCATTCGGATAAAAAGCCGTTACTGTATTGGAGAAATTATCTGCTCCGTAACTGTTGACAGTAATATCATTATAGACATCAGACAGATGGAGGAAAGCGTTTCCGGCCAATGCGTTCTTATTGTCTACTTTCTGTGTGAAGGAAAGCGTTGCCAGAATGACTTTATCTGCATTCGTCGCAGTTACGACTTTCAAAGGAGCAGAAATTCTCTTGAATTTCTGCACGGTAATAGCTTCTGTCTGTTTAGCTACGTTCAGTATAGGACATCCTGCCAGGAAATCATAAGTCGGATCAAAAGAATTTTCACCCGGCTGCTGGAATTTTTCAAGTTTCACTGCAGCTGATGTTCCGGTGCCATTCAGATTAGTCTGTGAGCCTCCGAGCATGAAATAATAATCATACGCAGTCGCACCGGAGATTTCCGGATGCACGACAGTATATGTTCCGTCTTTATTGATTGTTATTGAACTGGTTATATTTTTTCCCTGTTTCTTTTTAGGGTCAATCTTAAACATTTTCTTAGTTTGTGCATTATGATCTGCATAATAGATTGACATGACTTCTGCACCCGTAAATTTCACGCCGGCATCCGGCTCATAGATAGTTCTGGTCGCATCCTCCTGCCACTCGCCTTCCTCGAGAGTGACGGTACGGGTGATGAGTTTCTGAGTATTCTGAGTTCCCTCTTCTTTCTGGCAAGATACCATCAGAGAAGCTACGGCCATAGTGGCCAGCAATACGAAATTTCTTTTCATAATAACTTGCTTTAAAAATTACCGAGGTCGTTGAATATGTCACCAATCTCACCATCGTTCCAATTCTGATACTTGCCAGCAGAGGTTGCCAGGAAGCCTTCGGTCTGTACTTCAAGCAACTGGACCTGGGGCGTCCTGTACTCTTTTCTTTCTATTTTTCTTGTTTCCATGATTAATAAGTCTTTATTGTTATGAATTACTAAGTGATCTTCATTTTACGGGTTGAACGCCATAGGCGGCATATTCCGCCTTGACGACGAAAGTACCCGTCTCCGGATCGGCCTGCTGGAACGGTGTTTCCGGCAGCTTGTCGATGAAATTGTGCTCCGGAACATATTTTGAATTCGAATGGGCACACAACCAGTTCTTCCCTTCAGCAAGTCCGTAGGCGATGTTTCCGCTGAGATCTATGCCGTTCCCGGTCTGTCCCTCGCTGTACAGGATCACGTTGGAAGAAGCACAGCCGCTGAAAGTCGGATCCGCATAGAGGAGGTTACGGTTCACTTTCAGTCTGGCGACCTGATAGAATTTCAGATAACCGTTTCCGCCCGGCACATTGTAGAGCGTATTGTTGCTGATGCTGATCTCCGTGTTCCAGGTGGCAGGAGACTGGGCGACCGTCTGAGCATAGCTGAAAAGCTGGAGCCATTTCACTCCCTTTCTGCAATAGACCAGATTGTTGTCGAAGACGATCCGTCTGAATGCGGAGAGTTCCGTCGTCTTGTAAAGATTGAAGAGCTGGAACTTCTGATCAGCGTTTTCCGATATCTCGAACGCACAGTCCCGCACCGCGATTTCCCCGATACCGCAAGAAGGCTCGGAAAGATAGAGCACTGGTTTTACCATGCCGGCATGACGGCAGTTTTCGAAATACAGTCCACCGAAATGCTTGTCGCTGTTCTTCGGCTTGGCATTGTAGAGCAGATACTTGTTGCCGGCATCAAAGGAGGACTGGTCGATGACCAGATTCCGCATTGCCAGACTGCCGGACATGAGTTTGAACGCGAATTGCGGTGCAAGCACGGCCTGCTGGTCCGCATGACGGCCGATCAGGGCGACATCGCCCTCGATGTTCGTATAGCTGCCGATCGTGAAGGAAGTACCCTTCGGAGTTTCCAGGAAGACGACAGCGGAACGGGAAGCGATGGTCGGCTTCAGTTCTGTCAAAGCAGTCTCTGCCGTCAGCAGCACTGCGTCTCCATTGACTGCCTTGCTGTATTTCCGACCGCAGACGTCGATTTCCAGGCCATCTGCATAAGCCTGATAAAGATCATTGCCCACTACAGGTTCCACCGGGATTTCCGGTTCTGCCGGTACACCGCCACCGGTGACACGAACCTTGGCGACAGCAGAAAGTCCCTGGACGGAAATGGCCAGGATAGAGACATCCGTACGACTGTCTGCAATGGCGGTCTTGGCCACAGGTGCCTTTCCTGGAGCCGTGATGCTCAGTTTGTCTGCCGTCAGCACAGCCGTCCAGCCACGAGGCGTGGTGACGACCGTCGAAGCGACACCTTTCATTTCCACGGCATAGACCTTTGTTTCTCCCGGTGCGAACTCCTGAAGCTTTTCCGCTCCTTTGATCGCGCAGAGGAAGCCGGAGACCACCGGAAGACGGAGTACTTCCCCATTCTGCATCGTGACCGTAAATTCCTCACCTTCGAACTTGACCTCCTTGAAGAACGGATCGCCGGCGGTACCGTCCGCCAAGGCTTTCACAGGACGTCCGTCGACATCCTTCACCTGTTCGTAGGTCTTGCCGTCATAGCTGACGGTCCAATAACCATCCTTGTCGGTGGAGAATTTCGGAGTGACACCGTCCTTACCGGTCGCTTTCACCTTCTGACCGTCCGCCAGGACAGGGACCGCTCCCTTTCCGTCCTGGTAATCCACCATCCAATAGCCGTCCTTGTCCACAGACATGACCGGCGTCTTGCCGACACCGATGCTGCCCTGCGTCAGGACGAGCTGTTCTCCGTTGCTCAAGGTCAGGGTATAGACTCCCTCCTTATCTTCGACCTTGTTGATGGTCACTCCCTCTGCCAAGGTCCTGATGGCCTCGATGTTTCCGTTCAAAGCCGGAAGTACCTTTTCCAGCACCTCGACACGGTTCTCCAGACCATCCAGTTCTTCCTGCATGCGGTTCAGATCCGTGCAGGAAACCGTCGCTGCCAACGCAATGACGGCAGCTGCTCCTATTGTGAACATTGATTTATTCATGATTCTATTTTTTATTCCAATCATTTGCTTTTCAATTCCATGAGCCATGCCGGAACGGCACCGAGCCTGTTCTTCAGCTGCGCTTCATACAAAGATTCCGGGTTGACAGGCACTCCGTTGCTGAACAGGAGCCTCATCTGTCTTTCTGCAAAAGAACAGTCTTCGCCGTTGAAGCCGACGATGATCGGCATCACGAACTTCCACCAGACACTGGACGGATCCCACCAGACGAATTCGCCACCATAAGGAGTCGTCGAGGTGAAGTTCCAGATGGTCAGATCATTCAGATGATTCGGCACCTGGCTTTCATCACCCCCCTGTCGCCATCTCATCCATCCTCCGCGGCAGCAGTCGATCAGCGTCGCACGAGGCTGGGTGGCATGGGATTCGAAGCAGCTGTCATTGCCCCAGACATTTCTCCAAAGCACGGCACCCATGCTCGGTTTGGAAACTCCGACAGCATGATACTGACCGGCATTCTCCATATATTCGGTTTCCTGATCAACCTTGTAGCCGCCCGTACAATCCCTCGTCGCTCCGATGAAGATGCGGGAAGATCCGGCGGAACGGATAGCCGAATGTCCGCGGCGTCCGTCGAAGATCACGTCATAGACCGATACGTTCGAACAGAGAGAGATGGAAGAGGCCTCCGAGACAGAGGTGAATCTGACCCTTCTCATCCAGGAATCCGTCAGCCTGATCATGCTGACCGGCTTGAAAGCACCGTCATCCTGCCAGGATGCATGATGCTTGAAGTGATCTTTCGCATTGCCCTTGAAGCAAAGGTCCTCGATTCCGACATTCTCGTAATGCGGATATTTCATGATTTTCCAGTTCCATTTCGGATCTACAGCCCTCATGATCGGTTCATGGAAAATGACTTTGCTGCCTTCTACCTTCCGGACCTGATGGAAATCCTGCACACGGACACCCTTGTTCCTGATGTCGGTCATCCAGGAAGCAACCTTATAGGGATGCAGTTCTTCCGCCACGAAAAGCGGATCATTATTCTGGACAGACAGGCAGACCCAGTCACCGGCTGAAATGCCGGATGTCGAAGCGACTTCCACGCTGAAGCTGCCCTTGGCAGCCGCACCGGTCACTTGCGTCAAGGCAGTAAGGCCGCTGTTATGCTTGAATTCGATCATGTCCGGAGAACTGTACAGGACTTTCTCATCCGTCGGAAGGTTCGGGTCCTGCATCAGCAGAATGGTCTTGTCCCTGCCGGCACCTCGAAGCACGAAATTTCCGGCACGGATCTGGATGGTCCGGCTGAATTTTCCAAGCGGAGCCCCGGCCGCAGCCACGTCATCGTCCGAAGTATGGAGAATGAACTCCCCTTCCGGGAAATAGACGATCGCATTGGCCTTTTCCTTGGAATTGAAAGTGATATTATGATTGCTTTCCACATAGCCCACATTTCCGAGTGCCGCATTGACGCAACGGATGAAAGCCTCGCGATCCGATTTTCCGTCATTCGGCACAGCTCCGAAATCCGTCACATCATAGACCTTGTAGCCAAGCCCAGACGCTTCAGCTGGAGCCACTTCCCCATGGTGATAACCGGCATAGGAGTAATCCAGAAGCACATTCTGCTCGTTTCCGGCCACGAAATCATTCCATGGTTTGCAGGCATTCGCATCGATGTGAGCGGCCACGAGCTGGAAAGTGAAGCTGAATTTCTTCAAATATTGTTTCTCGGACACCGCCAGAAGCACGATTTCATGAGGACCATCCTTGCCTGCCTCAGGAGCGGTCAAAGAGAAGCGGCTGTCCGTAAGTACGGCATTCCATCCATCCGGCAGCTGGAAGATGACATCTTTCACACCGGTCATGCGCACCTCGAAATCCTGGGTCTGCCCCAGAAAAATCTTCGGATATTCCGGAAGAGAGAGAAGTTCAAGATCGAAGTCCGAACAGAAAGGAACTTCCAGGACCTGACCATCCAGCAGCTCGATATGCAGCATTCCATTGACCTTGTCAGTCTGGACCTCCTTGAAGAAGGAGCTGCTTCCACGTCCGAGACTGCTCACCGGAAGGCCGTGCTTATCCAGGAGCTGCGTCCAACTCTTGCCGCCATCGGTACTGATGAGCCAATATCCGTCTGCGTCAATTTTCACGTCAGGTGTCTTGCCGTCTGCGGAATCCGGGCGATCTGCCCCCTCGATGGGCCGGAAAGTCCTGCCCCCATCAATGGAAACGACCCAGTATCCCTCCGCATCAATGCCAAGAAGCGGGGCAATGGCATTATCTTCGGAACCTTTGAAGATTCGGACCTCAGAGCCATCACTGAGTGCCAGTGAATATCCATCCTCGAGCGTTTCCATATCGACGACAGCCAGCTTTCCTCCGACAAGCCTGTGAAGGGCAATGGCATTGTCATTGGCCTGAGCAGCAGCTTTTTCCAACATCTCGATCCGTATCTTCAGCTTTTCAATTTCAGCATCTGTCTCCTCCATTCCCACGCACCCTGTCAGTACAGACAGCAGCAGAAAGGACGCCACAGATGCTCTTAGTCTGATCTGTTTCATGTTGTCATTAGTTTCAGTCCAGCAAATTTACCAAAGAAAGAGGAAAAAGAGAGAGAAAACAGGAAGAACGGAGCACCATAGCAGTACAGCATTACGGCCACCGAAGTACAAAATCCCCTCAAGTGCCGGAATTGAAGGAAAGAAGATGCAAGAACGGATGATTCGTCACCGTTACGAAGGGTATTTTAAGATAAAATTGTAAATTTGCATCAAAGGAATATTCTAAACCAAACCCAAAAATATGACACTGATCAAATCAATTTCTGGTATCCGCGGAACGATCGGCGGAACCCCGGGTGAAGCGCTCACCCCTATCGACATCGTGAAATTCACCTATTCATATTGCGTGAAGATGAAAGAGCGCCTTCAGAAACCTGAAGGAGAGAGATACAAGGTCGTGGTCGGCAAAGACGCGAGACTCTCCGGGGAGATGGTCGAGCAGCTGGTCTGCGGTACCCTCATTTCCTGTGGAGTCGACGTAGTGAACGCCGGTTTCGCTTCCACTCCGACGACAGAGATGGCCGTCATCTTCGAGAAAGCTGACGGCGGTATCATCCTGACCGCATCCCACAACCCGAAACAGTGGAACGCCCTCAAGCTGCTGAACGAGAAAGGAGAATTCCTCAACGCGAAAGAAGGCCAGGAAATCCTGGACTGCGCTGAAAACGCCGCCTTCAACTTCAGCGAGGTGGACGAACTCGGAACGATCGAGCACAAAGATTTCACAGACAAGCACATCGATGCTGTCCTGGAACTTCCTGCAGTAGATGTCGAAGCCATCAGAAAAGCAGGCTTCACCGTAGCATTGGATGCCATCAACTCCGTCGGCGGCATCATCATGCCACGCCTTTTCGAGAGATTGGGTGTCAAATGCGTCAAAGTGCATTGCGAGCCTACCGGTAACTTCGCGCACAATCCGGAACCGCTTCCGAAGAACCTCGTCGACCTTTCTGAGGCTGTCGTGAAGAATCATGCAGACCTCGGCGTCTCCGTCGATCCTGATGTCGACCGTCTGGCCCTCATTCAGGAAACCGGTGAACCGTTCGGAGAGGAATACACCTTGGTCAGCGTAGCCGAATACCTTCTGTCCAGAGAGGATGGAAAAGGCAAGGAACTCACTACCGCCTCCAACCTTTCTTCTTCAAGAGCACTCCGTGACGTGACTGAAGCACACGGCGGCAAATATTTCAACGCTGCCGTCGGTGAAGTGAACGTGACGACCAAGATGAAGGAATGCGGAGCCCTCATCGGCGGTGAAGGAAACGGCGGTGTCATCTACCCGGCTCTCCACTACGGACGTGACGCCATCGTAGGTGCAGCCCTCTTCCTCACGAACCTCGCTTACAAGAAGATGAAGGTTTCAGAACTCCGCAAGACATATCCGGAGTACTGCATCACCAAGAACAGGATCGAACTTTCCGACAAGGGACTCATCGACAAGATCCTGAACACGATCAAGGAAGAATACAAGAACGAGGACATCAACACCATCGACGGTGTGAAGATTTCCTTCGAGTCCAGAAAAGAATGGGTGCACTTGAGAAAGTCCAACACCGAGCCGATCATCCGTGTCTATGCTGAAGCCTCAACCATGGAAGCCGCTGACAAGCTGGCCCATGAGATCATCGCTGTAGCAGACCGTATCATGGCTGAGAAGTAATTTTCAGGCCAATGAAAAAAGGAGGTCGAGTCCTTGCAGGACCCGACCTCCTTTCATGTTCCGGCTGCTACCGATCACTTGAGCGGTCTTTCCAGAATCGTGACCGTCTTCTCGACTACCTGATGAGAAGAGTCGGCGATCGTGGTGTTGCTGCCCACGAAGACCACCTTGTAGGTGCCCGGTTCTTCAAAAATATAGGTATAGGAAGGAAGATAGTTCTGGAGGTTCTTGATGACTGCACCCCGGTCCTTCTCCACCCGGTTGAGTGCCATCGGCGTAGAGAATGCCCAGGTTTCCGGATCACAGGCCGCCTTCTTTCCTCCTCTGAACTGAAGCTCCGCAGCAGCGGAATTGAGAATGATGCTGCCGTCAGGACCACTACCGTTGGTATTCACATGATAAGGATTCTCCGCATGCTTCATGAAGAAGTTGAAGCCAAGATCCAGCAGCTTGGACTCCGTCGGTTCAAAACCCTCGATAGCCACTGCCATACGAGCTCTGAGCCACCACCAGCGCCAAGTTCCTTTCTCTTCTACAGGTTTCCAGTGGAAAGCAAGGACAAAATTGCCCAGATAATTCTTGAGATCGATGTCCAGCTTCGTGTTCCACTTGTCATCATTGGCCTTGAGATCCACATATTCGATGCGGTCCCAGTCAGCCATGCTGCTGGCTTCCATCGCCGCGATCATCTCGGCATCCTTTGCCGCATCCTTGGAAAGACCAGCGAAAGTCTTTCCCGGCTTGAGGACATAGACTTCAAACTGCTGGTCCTCATTTTCTCCGGTCGTCGCATCCCAGGCACGTTTACCGTACCGACCTCTCAGTTCAAGATCCAGACCGGCAGTCTTTACCAGTTCCATATCTTCCACAGCCGTACGATCTCGGTAGTCATAGTTGTGACCGTTCTCGCCGCTGAAGAACAGGAGATTGTCCACCTCTCCATCAATGAGGAAAGTAACTGGATCGCCTGCAAAATAAGTATTGTCATCCGCCAAGGAGACCTTGAAATCGATCTTGTCCCCCAGGTCGTGCCGGCATCCTGCCGCAAGCAGGGCCGCAAATAACATGAAATATATCTTTTTCATCTTTATCCGACATTAAATTACCAATTAGGGTTCTGCTTGAGTTTCGGGTTCACACCCAGTTCCACGGATGGAATCGGAAGCCACTGATGCTTGTACTGCACGGATGCAGGAATCCAGCCTGCCGCAATGGTCTCCTCACTGGTGATGCCGTCCCATCTGCCGTCTCCGAGCTGGTCACCATAAGACCTGATCGCGTCATAGAAAATTCCCCAACGGATCAGATCATATTTCCGGAGAGACTCGAAGCACAGTTCCCTGCCACGCTCGTTGCGGATCAGCTGACGGAACGAATTCCGGTCATAGTCAGCCAACGGTCTGGTCGCCACCCCGGCACGGTCACGAACTTCCTTGACTGCATCATAAGCGGACTGCAGCGGACCGGAAAGTTCATTCTCAGCCTCAGCATACATCAGCAGTACATCGGAATAACGAAGCAGTGAGTAGTTGATACCCGTGAACAGACTCTTGGAATCCTTTACTCCTTCATATTTCGTCTCCCTGCGCCATTTTCCGCAGTTGCGGATAGCCGGAGCGGTCAGCGGATTCTCTCGGGTAAATTTCTTGTCCGTACCTTTGTAGGAAACCTTGTCAATGGATTTCCGACCTTTCATCTTCTTGATGTCTTCCTCCGGGTTGTCTCCCGTATAATCTGCCGGAAGTTCGTAGAGGGCACCTGTGCCACCACCTTTGTAATTGTAAGGACACATGTTCCATTCCTGACGGACATCCACGATCACGGTAAGATCATCTCCTGCAGGGCGATCCTCTTTGAGGTAAAGATCCCAAAGTTTGAGTGAACCGTTGTACTGGCCGTAGGAATAATTGCATTTGAACTTGTCGAAATCCACGGCACCGGTACTCATCAGACCATTGATGTTGCCGTTCTTACCATTCGTCCAGCGATCGGCGGAAGTACGGTCTCCCTTGAAATCCACCTCCCACATGGACTCGTGATAGTCCGTATCGTAAGCATCCGTGATCATGTTGATGAAGACCTTGGTATAATCCGGATTGAGGCGGTGCGCCTTGCCGTCGATGATCTCCTTCGTCAGTTCCTGCACTCTCTTGCAGTAACCGGTCTTGACTTCTGCGGAAAGCGGAGCGCCGTCGGCATCCACGATGGATTCACCGGCCATGAAGAGATACACACGAGCCAGGACACCTTTCATCGTATCCATGTTCGCACGGGAAGGTGCGATGGTATGGAGCGGACAGGAAAGCGGAATGCAGGCTTCCATTTCCGTTGCCACCCATTTCAGCACTTCATACTGAGGAGTAGCCCCCAGCTGGAGCGCTGTCGTCTCCGAAGCATCACGAAGCGCGATGTTCCTCAACGGAACATCTCCCCAGGCCTGTGCGATCAGGAAATGGTAATACGCTCTGAGGAAACGGGCCTCATTGTAATAATACCCCTCCGGATCGATTTTCTCGCGCTCTTCTGCGGAACGGTGGTCGAGGACATCGAGGAACGAATTCGCGTTCTTGATGCCTGCATACATATCCGTCCATGCCCGATAGACGTCGAGATCCGTCGCATCATGTTTATACTGGGAAGCCAGACTGCTCTGGTTGTTCCTGTTGTAGTAGCACAGGTCATCCGCATAAGATAGAGTGATGGAATAGGACTCGCCATAGAAATATGGACGGCTCATGGCGCCGTAAACCCCCACGAGACCAGAAAACGCCTCTTCCTTTGTCTTGTAGAATTCCTCTTCCTGTATGATCTGAGGATCGACATCCAGAAAATTGCAGGAAGCTGCAATCAACCCGATGTTGAGTAGAATCAATGTATTATATATTTTCCTATTCATAAGAACTTGCTTTAGAATGTGAATGAAAGGCCTCCGGTCACACCGAATGCACGTGGATAAGCAGACCAGTCAAAACCAGGTGTCAGCACAGATCTGCGAGTATTCACCTCAGGATCCGGTCCACTGTACTTGGAGAAGGTCGCGATGTTGTCGAAAGAGAGATAGACTCTCAGATTGTCGAAATGCATCTTCCTCAGCACCTGTCTCGGCAGCGTATAGCCGATGGAGATATTGTTGAGCCGGAGGAAAGAAGCATCTTCCACGACTCTGGAAGAATAGACATAGTTGCCGTTCGCATTGACCCTTGGAATGTCACTGCCCGGATTCTCGGCAGTCCAATGGTTCTTGTAAGATCTCAGCAAGTTGAGATTGGCCTTGTCTCCAGCCTCGAAGATGAGTCTGTTCGCATTGAGGACATCATTGCCATAGCTCCAGGTCATGAAGATATTCACATCGAAGCCATAGAAAGTGAAGGAGTTGGAGAAACCACCCGTGTGCAGCGGCTGTCCGCAACCGATGATGGTACGGTCGTTGTCATCCACAATTCCGTCACCGTTGATATCCTTGTATTTCGGATCACCTGGCTTGATGACATCCCGATTGAACTGGCTTAAGTGGGCGATGCCGTCCTTGAGGACCGTTCCTCCGACGAAATCTTCCGGTTTGTAGGTTCCCTCATAGATGTAGCCGTACATCATGCCGGAAGGTTTACCGACCTGCGTGATGTAAGGATACTGAGTATTGAACTTGTTCTCCCAAGACACGAGAGTCATCAGCGATTTCTGGTCGTTGTTCAACGAGAGGACCGTATTGCGGTTCATGGCGATGTTGAAGTTCATGTTCCAAGTGAAGTTCCGGGTCCGTACCGGTACCAGATCAATGGTGAACTCGAAGCCCTGGTTCCTCATCGAGCCGATGTTCCTCATGGCACTGGTATAACCGGAAGAACTCGGCATCGTCGCCATCAGGAGAAGATCCCTGGTCGTCTTGTAATACCAATCTGCCGTGAACTTGATACGGCTGTCGAAGAATCCCATGTCGAGACCGACGTTCCACTGCTCGGTCGTCTCCCATTTCAGATCCTTATTGCCCAGATTCAACGGGAAATAGCCCGTCACATTCTTATTGTCGATGACATAGTCGAAAGAGCCCTGGTCACCCGGAATGGCAGTGAGCTGATAGTAATGATCGTATGGCGTGGAAGTCCTGTTATTTCCCGTCAGGCCCCATGTAGCACGAAGTTTACCGTTGGAAAGCCAAGGAAGGTTCTTCAGCGCCTCTTCCCTGCTGAAGTTATAGGATAGACCTGCAGATGGGAAATAGCCCCATCTGTTTTCTTTCGGGAACTTGGAAGAACCATCCGCACGGAAGGAAGCTGTCAGATAATACTTGTACTTGTAGTTATAGTTGAGCTGGAAAAGTCCGGACATCATCCTCCAGTCATACTGATAAGGAACGACCGTCAGGTATTTTCCGGTATGCATACCGTTCAACCCGAGCGTCTCGGAAGCGATATGCTCCGCTCTGGTTCCATGGTAATCTGCCGTCTCTCCCTGAAAAGTGATACCTCCCATGATCCGGAGATTATGACTCTGACGGAATCTCTTCGTCCAGGTCAGCAAGTTTTCATTGAGCCAGGAAGTCTTCTTGTTCCAGAAGATACCACCGTTGATACCCTTGCCGGAAGAAGAACCCGGATAACCGGTATAGGTTTCCGAGCCGTTGAACTCCTCTCTACGGCTGGCATTCGTCGTATAGGTCCCGCTTACCTTGAGTTTGAGTCCTTCGATGATCTCCCAGCCCAAGGCGACATTAGCATTGAAATAATCCACGATTCTCTTGCGGTGTTCGTTCCGGACGGTCTTCGCCGGGTTGAAACGGTAGTCATTCGGATCAGCGAGTTCAGCATCGATGATATCTTCCACAAGCGAATCCTCGGCCTGTCCCAGATACAGCGGCTTAAGCGGACGATAGCCCCATACGGAATAGAGCAGCCAGCCGGAAGCTGAAGAAGTACTGTGAGCATCGGTCGGGTTCGTACCGGAAGTGACCGCTCTGGAATAGTTGGCGATGAGATCGAAATCGATCACCTTTGCAATCTTCTGGTGGAAATTGATCTTTCCCTGATATCTCTGGAAATTGGAGTTGACGATGATACCATCCTGATCCAAGGCCGAAAGGCTGACATTATAGCGATTGTCTGCCTTCGCGTTTCCACCGGATATCGAAAGATTGTAGTTCTGGGTCAATGATGGACGATAGATCTGATTCTGCCAGTCCGTTCCCAGTCCTTTATAGCTGTCAAGCGTCGGCACGGTCCCGTCCTCCAGCGGAGTGAAATAAGGGTTCTCTTTTCCAAGAGAGGTATAGACTTCGTCCTGCAGCTGCACGAACTCATAGCCGTCCATCAGATCCGCCTTGTTCGCGATGAAGCTGCCGGTCCAGGAAGAAGAGAAAGTGATCTTCGGCTTTCCCTCCAATCCCTGACGAGTCGTGATGACGATGACACCGTTGGCTCCACGGGCACCGTAGATCGCCGTAGCGGAAGCGTCCTTGAGGATATCGATGGACTCGATATCCGCCGGATTGATCAACGTCGCCATGGAACTCTCTGATGGGAAACCATCGATCACATAGAGCGGAGCACTGCTCTGAGTCAATGAGTTGTTGCCTCGGATCGTGATGCTGGCCTCAGAACCGACCGAGCCGTCGGAGGTCGTGACGACCACGCCGGCGACCTTACCTTTGATAGCCTGATCGAAATTCGTGACCGGCTTCCTGATCAGATCATCCATATCTACCTTGCTGACCGATCCGGTCAGATCTCGTCTGGATACGGTATTGTAACCGGTACTGACCACGACAGCATCGTCAAGAGACAAAGCCTCTTCCTTCATAGTGACATTGATGACGGTCCTTCCGGACACCACTTCACGGGCATCATTGAAACCCAGAAATGCAAAGACGACCGTCGCGTCTGACGGAACCTTGATCATATAATTTCCGTTACCGTCCGAAGTCGTTCCGTTCGATGTCTTTCCGTCCTGGTAAACCGTGACATAAGGCAAAGGCTCACCTGAACTGTCGACGACACGACCTTTGACAGTCACATCCTGTGCTTTCACCTGTAAGGCACAACACAACGCAACCATCAAGAAAAGAATTTTTTTCAGATTTTGTTTCATAAATAGCGTCATTAAGTTGGTTGTTGATAATTCAAGTTATTTCACCAGTACAAACTCCACCGGCTGACCATGAAGGCAAGTGACCATCACCTCAGTCTGGCCCTCCATTGCGGAAAGTTTCACCTGAGAGTTTCCGGCCGCAAGTTTCCAGTTTCCGTTCAAAGTCACCGTCCTGATCAGCGGCTGACTGGCCTGCGGAGTCGTATAAGCCTTCTCCGTAATGCCAAGGTCCGGAGTACAGATGCTCATGACGAGGCTTCCATCCTCCCGCATCCGCTCCATGACGATGGTCTCTGCCTCGATAGCAGCGACTGTCGTCTTCTTCGACCCATAGCCGCCATAGCTGACATAAGCGGTGATGCCGGTCGGTACATCCTTCACCACATGAGCAACATTGTCCGCTTGCAGCACCTTGTAC
This sequence comes from Bacteroidales bacterium, assembly GCA_020026355.1. Taxonomy (GTDB): domain Bacteria; phylum Bacteroidota; class Bacteroidia; order Bacteroidales; family UBA932; genus Cryptobacteroides. Next base: position 18,493 of record JAHHQP010000002.1, on the reverse strand, counting down.
GGAAGTTTTCTGCTGGACCTGGAGACCTCCTTCATCGTCGGTTTCACCAGCAGCAGGTATTCGTAAGATGCCCCCTTCGGAGCGATGCCATGATTGATCCAGGCCGAAGCGAAAGCGCCGCGACCGGTCTTCTTCTTCGTATCATCGGAAGAAGCCTGCAGCTTCTTCTCTACGTTGAGTCCGCAACCGTCCCTGATGATGTAGTAATTGTCCTTCACATCGGTCAGGACGACCGGCCCATGTTCCCGCCGTTCATAGGCATAAGGGAAATCAGTGGTATAGAAATCATTGATATCGATCTCCACATTTTCCGATTCGAGAGCAGTCTGGAAAAGAACAGTCTCGGTAGGATACTGTGCATCATTGCTGATACCGGTTCCGACATGCACGATCCTGTTGTCGAAGCAGAAGACAGATTTCGTCGCCGTCGCGCCGGCGCAGAAATTCGGACGGTCCTTCTCCACATAGGTGAAAGCCAGGCAGCCGTTCCTTCCCTCCAGCGATGACACGCCCGGGAATCTGGAATCGTTCCGTTCCATCAAGGTACCTTTGTTCGGACTTTCCAGCAAATCGAACGGCAGATGCACCGCCGTCACGCCAGGAATCCTGTTCCAATCCCAACCATCCTGCACATAGCCGCTTTCCTCAGCAGAATCCCCTTCGATAAGCTGAACAGAACCATAACTGAGATAACGACCGTAACGGTTGTCATGAGTATAGATCTCCGAAGCCCAGACATCCGTATTGTAGCCTTTCAAGGTCAGCATCCAGCCTTCCCGACGATGAATGCCGAAGGCCCCGTAATTATAGACTGTGAAGCCGTCAGCAGGAGACACTTTCCGGATACTCAGTTTCTTGAAAACCGACTTATATTCCTTGTTCTTTCCCTCCAGCGCCAGATAAGCTCCGGCGAGATCCGGGTCAATGGAGTCGTGTCCGTCTTCCCGCAGGTCACCGAGCAAAGCCAGACGAGCATAAGCCGCGACATCCGCCTCCGGGATATGTCCTCCGAACGGATGCCTTCCACAGACACCGAAGCCCCAGTCACGCACCTGACAGTAATTCTGAAGCGCCAGCAGCGATCGTTTCATGCAACGGCGGCCTTCCAGGTCAAGCACCAGATCCGTATCTCGGATCAGTTCACAGAAAAGCCCAAGTTCCGCGAAAGCGCCGACGGCATAAGCCGGATAATGTCCACCGTGATGGAAAGAAGTACCGTCCGCCTTGAAGCCGCCCAAGGTACCATCCGTACAACGCATGGTCTTGCCGGTCCAGTCAGTCAAGGCTTTCATGTAAGCGTATTTCATCCCGTCCTCTTCCTGCAGAAGCGCAGAGATGACCTTCGCCATCTGGAGCGTATGCCAGCTGTCCAGAATCTCGTCCCGCTGCCCCTCCAACGGCTTACGAACTTCACCGATGCCGCTCCAGTAAGTCAGGACTTTCTCATAGTCCTGAAGTTTTCCAGCCGCCGCAAGTTCTTTCCGCAAGATCCAGATACCCTTATATAGATTACGGACCTGATAGCCATAATGATGATTCGTTCCCTGACCGCTACCGTAGGCGAACCCCTGCTCGATCGCATGATCCATCGCCAGCATCGCCGTCTCCACGCTCACCGGATTGCCGGTATATAGATAATCAAGAGCACACCAGTAGACGATATCCTGAATGAAACTGATTCTCATCTCGTCCCTGGCATTGTTGTATTCGTCATCGCTGAGCAGCGGCTGACCGGCGACCGTACCGTCCGGACGACGGTGCAGTCCATACCTGGCGAGCATTTTCTCGACCCGCGGCATCAAAGTCCCCTCCGTATATTGAGGAGAAGGATTCCCGTTCCGGGACCAGTCGTCCAGTTTCCCGATCATGCGGTCCACCATTTCCTGCTGTGTGACAGAAAGCGCCACCGGCCGGAGTTCCGGATACTGGGACCACTCCCAAGTCCGGCACCAATGCCACATCGCTCTCCTGGAAAGATGCTTATTATTGTCCGGCAGCTGCTGGTCCGGAGTGATCTGGTCATGCAATCTGACGGTTCTGAAAGAAAGACGGTCCAGCCAGATCTTTCCGGACGGCACGGAAGGAGGCGTCGTGACGGTCATGCGAACGGCATTCTTGTCCCGCTCCGCAAAAGGAAGATCCGCCCAATAGCCGCTCTCCGTCCGCATGTCATCGTAACGGATCCAAGCCGTTCTCCACCCGCGGAAATCCATGTGGAAATCGAACCAGCAGATTTTCTGACCTTCCGCATTCCAGAAAGTGAAACGCAAAGGAGCACCCAAAGCCTCCGGAGAATAGACCCAGAACATCATGCCGGCCTTGAGGACCTCCATGGAAGCCTGAAGTTCAGCCGAATTGTTGAAAGAGAGTTCAGCCTGTCCCAGCCAGGTAAATTCCAGAGACTCCCTGCCATCTTTGAAACGATCCGGAGAAATGGTTGCCTTTCCCCCACCTTTGACAGTGATGAAAGCAGGACATGTCTTTTCGAAAGAGTATTGACCATTGATGGCAGCAGGCACTTCAAGGGTAGCCAGAACCGCCAGAAACATCAGGATTGTTTTCTTCATCTTGTTTCGTGTTATCAATCAAATACAAAATTAACATTCCACATGAGATATCGTACCGTAAAGCTCTGTCAACGGACTTGAAAAACTCGTTTTGTACTCAGAAGAACCTGACTCTGTATTTCAAAGGCAGTAAAAACAGATTTCCACGCGACGCTGAACCTGAAAGGCTGACGAAGAACAAGCATCCCTGAACGCATAGAAGCCGGCATGCACACGGCATACCGGCTTGACATTTGAACTATAATTTCATTTACCTTGCTACAACAAGCAAAGAATTCGCTACATTACGTTCTGCACCATCAGACGGACGATCCAGTACCTTGAATCCGTTACCAGACCTTTTTATCATGACAGAAGAACCTCCGCCGTCCAGATTGACTCCTCTTTTACAACCTAAACTATAGAGGAGCCGAGCACAACCATTGAGAGTCAAGCCTGACGACCATCCCTTCTGACGACCATCCACGACGACCAGATAGACTCTATCTTCAGAAACGCCTAAGAACGTTCGAGGCTGGACATCCAGAAAATCCCGGAGACTGCCGGAAGTCTTGTTTCTATCACGCAGCAACGGATCTCCATCCTTCGCACCAGACTGAGCGTAGGATTCGCCACCCTGGCTGATGAGACGGTACCATCCTCCGATAGCTGTTTCCACCTTTCTGACCTGGGCAAGCGCCTTGAAATCGTCTTCGTCCACAATCCCTGCGTGTCCATCGTCAAGAACATAAAAAGTATCTGTATTCGAGATATCATTAGCATTGACGGCCCAATTCTTCAGACATTCCCCGTCCTTGAACATGACACCATAGGTATAGTTACCGCCACGGGCGCCCCAGGCATCGCCGTTGATGGCCGCAATCACCTTCTTTCCGGCATTGAGCGCAACCTCAGCCTGACCGCTGACCTGTTGAAGAGAAGGTGCCGGAACACGGTTGCTGCCGTGAGGAGTTCCCAGAGCGAAACCGACCTTCGAAGGATCTGCTTCAAGAATCCACATATGGACCGGAGCACCATACTGGATAATTTTCGCCTCATGGATGGCTACGCCTTGATAGCCGAGCTGATGCGTCCACCAATCCTCAACCATCGAGATACCATTGTCGGCATAGGCCTTGATTTTCTTGAAGAGTTCAAGCGTCGCACCTTGCTGACCATGAAGGACACCTTCCGGACCCTCCGGAGTTTCCGGAAGAACCGGAACATCCTTCACATCTTTCATTTCCAGCGGCCATTCAGTCACCACTTGTGATTCCAAGAGGACAGCTGAAGTGAAAGGCTTGATTTCAGCCCGGTATTCGTGCGACTCTCCAGATGCATCAACCGTCTTAGCCAATACCTGATAACGCTCGATGACACCCGGCCAGCATGAAGCCCAAGCAATGAGTCGACCTTCAGCATCACGCTGTACTTCAACGTCGTCACCGAAACTGAGCGTCAACCTAGCCTCCTCGGCATAAGAATTCGACAGTCTTTCTTCTACTACATTATAATCACGCTTACCGTTCAGAGCCATTGGAGCGACAAGTTGGATTTCCTTCAGGCGATAATCACGTGGAATACCGGAAAGTTGCAGCCTTGCAACGGCATTCAGACGTTTCAGACGGAGTTCCAGTTCATTGTCTGCAAAGAACTCCTGCGGAAGTGTGAAGCTCAAGTTAGATACCAGGACGTCAGCTGCCGGATCAATGGCTTGCGCCTGAGGGTGCTGGACCGTAGGGATGAAGAGCGGCCAAGCCTTGACGGACTTCGCGAACTCGGCTGAAGTCGGCACCCCGTTCTGACAGCACCAATAACGGAATTCTTCTGCCGCAGAAGGAAAACGGTAAGAGAAACGGACAGAACCGTCTTCTGCCAATGTCGCATTTTTCGCTGTTTCTGATAAGAAACGCTGGTCATCCGCGATCCGCACCAGCAAAGGTCGGTCAGCGGCAGTCCATGTCAGAGTATTGTAGGCTGCATTCATCTTGCCGTCCAAGTGGCCCGGAAGGAAGAGGGTCACTTCTCCGGATTCTACCGGTTTTTCGGTCTGCATCGGTTCACAGGCCTGAAAAAGAGTAAGCGCTGCAGCCAGGACGGCTGCCCATTTTTCTATACCTCGCATATTTTATTTTCGTTTTTGTACGTTTTGAAGATAGTATTATTACAGTTTGGAAACAAGATATGCTCTCAAAATATCCCAATCATAATAAGGCGCTCCTTCAATAGGGAGTCCGGCATCTTCTTCGTTGTAGAGTACACGGACCTTCACCTTCCCTTTCCGGTTGCGGAAAAAGATGAGCTGCAGATTGGCCGCCATCGGAGAGACAGCAGAGATATTCCAATGCTCCGTAACGTCTTTAACTTCCACACGAGCGGAAGAAGACTGGATTTCCATGAGAGATACCAAAGGAATGATGTTCGCATCGTGGCCGAAACGTAAGCTTGCGGCAATATTCTTCTTACCGGCAATAACAGCATCCGCGTTGTCAATGAAGTCCTTCAGCAAGACCTTTGCATCGTTCAGATGGCTATCACCATATTTGACTGCAGGTCCGAAGAGGCTGTAAGCATAAGCATTGAGATATCTCCAGAGTGCATAGATTTCATCCTCATTGAAGATATAATAGAGGTCTATACCCAGATAGTCACAACATTGCATGACACCGGCCAGTTCGAAACAGTCATACATCAGAGATTCTTCATCACGGATCCGACCTTCCAGATGTACACCTCCATCGGTGAAAAGACGGTCCATGAAAGCATCCGTAGGGATCCATGCCTTTCTGAGGCTATCGGTCAGATTGTTCAGTTCTTTACCGTAACCGGCATTTCCCGTGGAATGACAGAGGACCTCCATCGCTTTCTTGCTGGATTCGCGGGTCATCTGCAGTCCCGGTTCATGCTCTTTCAAGCTTTCATTGAAAGCAGCCATGCTGAGCACACAGCGGACATAAACGGAAGATCTGGAATCGACAGCGGCACCTTTATGGAAAACTTCCGGGTAAGCCCGATACATCCTGTCTGCTATCCCCTTGTGCTCCCGGACGCCACGTGGAGAAAGATCCCCGAGATGACCTTCGGCATCTGCGGCAATGATCCGGAGATCATCAAGGAAACGTTTTCCGGTCGATGTCAGAACGCCCAGGCTATCTGCCTCCTCGAAAAAACGGAGAGTACCGAAATAGCGAGCTTCAGAAGCATGCCACCGACTGCCATGCCTGCTGTAATGGCTGATATAGAATGGTTTGTATCCTTTGGGCCTGTCAGCTTTCGAAAACGACTTCTGAGGCGTCTCATAAGAATGATAGAAACCCGCCGAACGTGCAACATCCTTTGAAATGTACTCTCTGGAATTCTGTGCTGTGAGAGCAACAGGCAAAAACGCGGAAACGACAATTAGAAACGAAATGAAATTACGCATAAAATTCAAATTATTCATAAGAAAGAGGGAGTCTTTAACAGACTCCCTCTAAGTAAGAAAATCAATATCAGATAATTATTTTACAACAAGGATGCTGCCCATTGACTTGAATTTCTCCATCTTGACTGTTGCTTGTCCACGTACAAGCATATTTGCAGATGAAGAACCTTCAAGTGTCATGACATTTTTGCAACCTACTGAAAGCATGACAGCGACTGCCTCTCTCATTGACAAGCCACCTTCAGCATTTCCAACGACCAGGCAATATGCCTTGTCACCTGCTTTGTTGACACCGATGAATTCACGGCCGGCAGTAGCATCACCGTTGAACCATGTATTGAATGCGCCTGTCTTCTTCATCTCTTCGTCAGAAAGTGCCTTGCCATTGGCTGCAACCATATAGTAACCGCCACAAGCAACTTTTGGCAACCAATTGTCATTGATGACCTTGCCAGTCAGATCAAGCTTCTCGAGGACATCCACATATTTGCCATCCACCTTCTTATGACGCTGAGGACAAACTGTAAATGAACCGTCATTATCAACAGCGAATACAGGGAAAGGACTACCAGAAGAGTAAATGAGTTTTTCATCAACTACCGTAGCTGACTTCATTCCGCTCAGGCAATTAAAATAGAAAGTCCAATCCTTTTGTTCGTTTGCCCAATCCATGATTGTCTTCTTAGGTTCCGCATTATTATCGCCGTTTCCAAGAACTGAAATAGTCGCGCCTTTGGAAATCTCGGCAAGATAACCGATGACTTTCTTGTCAGCGCCCAACTTATTGTTTACATAAAGTTTAAGATGCTCCGGGAAATTGCCATAATTCTCAGCCGGCTCAAATCCTGCTTTCTTGACAGGGTTCAAGACTGGCTTCTCTGCAGTCATGGTGTACGTCAAGTTAATGACAGCATTGTTGACGACCACTTCAACGGCTTTGGTCAAATCAAGTTTTGCCACCTCTTTAGGAGAAACAAGAGTTGCTCCCTCTGCCACCTTGAATTTCACATCAACAGCTGACAGATCTTCTACGTTTTCAAATGCGGCGAATTTGATAGTACGTGCAGCATGGTCAATTTCAGCAGCGACTTCCTTCTGGCCATCCATTGCGACGACCTGTCTGATCGGTCTGAGGACAGGATCCTTCGTTGGTTCGACTCCATTTTTCGTGCAAGCAACTGCACCGAGGATCATCATGGACAATCCTATCAATTTTGAATTTTTCATTATGTTATTAGTTAGATATTATTGAGTTCTGATATATGATGAAGATTATGAAAAGGCAGAACCCGTATCCTTTTCAATCTTATTATTCTCTCCGTTGAATTATTTTCCTTTCTGTCTAATGATGATGTTGGCGGACATCTGATCCATCAATCGGATCTGGATTCCTGCCTCACGGCTTTCAGAAGAAGGGTTAGGATTCACCTCAATCACGATCTTTTCCTTCAGTTTCATCTGTCCCCTGTTCTTCTTGAATTTAAACCAGTCCGCATTTGAAGAGGCTATCCAAGGATAGGAAGAGACAAGCGGAATTTCTGTTATGCCACCTGCGGCTTCCACCTCGACGAGCTCCTGAATTTCCAATTTCGGTTCAACCGGTTTTCCGAGATTGTCCTTTTCACAGGATACTGAAAAGATACCAGCAAAAAGTACAGTTGCACCAAGAAGTATTTTTTTCAATGATTTCATATGCTGTTTGTTATTTAATTCTTTTATTACCAACCTGGATTCTGTTCCAGCTTTGGATTGAGTGCAATTTCATCCAAAGGAATGTTAGAGAGATAATTCTTTTCTGTGAAGTTAGGTTTGTATTGTCCCTTCACCTTGTATGGCATGATAAAGCCATTCTCATCCAAACCGACAAGATCGCCGATGGTCTTGATTTCCTCTTTGGTATAAAGAGCCGGATCCATGTAAGCTCCCCTACGTTCACGATGATTGAAGATTTCATCTCCTACATGCCAACGCATGATATCATTCCAACGATAGCCTTCACAGAAGAGTTCTACCCTGCGTTCACGACGGATTTCACGAATCAAGTCTGCGTTCGGACCCGTCACATTCGGGTATTTCTCTTCCAGATTAGGATCATGTGTCGGCTGCATTGTCAGATGGAATGGGAAACCGACTCTGTCACGAAGCTTATTGACAGTCTTGTCCAATTCCTCCTGTGTCAGCACACCAAGTTCAGCACCTGCTTCCGCACGGATGAGGAGGACCTCACCAAATCTCATGACAGGGCAGTCGGTTTTTCCCTTGTGATGCTGCATGATGGCATAATCCTCTTCTGAGAAATGCTTGCAGATCGCATATCCTGTACTGGAGCTGCTGAAGAAATAACGACCTTGCTCCTGATTGGAATAGAGATGGCCGAGAATGTTTGGAGCACCACCCTTGAGGTCGACCTCACTTTCGGTTCCCATATTTTTATACAGGAAATGATGGTGCTTGCTATTGGCATCAGGAACACAGATAGTCTGGACCAGACGGAGGTCTCTGTGGTCAATCTCCTTCAGGAAGCCATCATGGTAGTCATGGCATCCGCAAATGGAAATTGGAAGACCTGTATTGGAACAAAGATATTCTTCATACGCATCACGGCTCATACCATGTCCGGAGTTGGACATCTGCATATGAATTTCGTGACCTGAGTTAATGTCCGGATTATATTGGCGAGACAGAATGATCTCCGGATTGCCTTTATAATCGTCCTGCACGAACAAGTTGAAATAGCATTCATCCGGACCACCTTCGGTATAAAGGCTGTAACTATATTCCGGTTTCATCAATTCGCCGGCCGCATCGTAGGCCAACTTCAGATATTCTTCCGCACCCTCTATGCCACGATATTTTCGCCAGGTTCCCTCAAACAGACAGATCCTTGCCTTGAGACAGAGCGCGGCATCCTTGCTGACCATATATTCCTCCGTCTTCACTGGAAGAAGCTCAATGGCCTTGTCTATGTTTTTGACAATGTTCTTCATGACCAGAATCCTGGAATCACGGCCTTTATAGAGCGAAGGGTCAGTCTTATCCGATCCGGAATCATACCATGGCACATCGCCGAAAACAACAACCTTGTTGAAATAATCCCAGGCCTTGAAGAAGTACATCTGGCCAGCGGCCTTTGCTTTTCCTTGCTCGGATGCAGGAGATTTTTCGTAGTTCTCAATGAAAGTATTGCAACCACGGATTACTTTCCAGTTCCATCTTGAATCAGTATTCTTGATGATGTTCTGACCATAGGCAAATGCATTCTGACCGGAAGGCAGTATGTTGTCGGTCTTGTACTCCTCAGTAAACATTGGACCACAATCCCACCCATTCGGTGCGCCATGGCCGATAATCAGAGACGGGTAATAGGTGTTGCAATACTGCTGAAGCGCAGCATCATTGGCGGTCTGCCAGAAGTGCTCTCCCGTAAGCGAATCTCCTGGAATAGTATCCAGATAGTTGCAGCCACCCAAAATGAGAGCACAGAATGGTAATATTATAGATATTGTTCTTTTCATTAGTTATCGAATTCTATTATGTTGATTTTTATCAGAACGTAATGTTCAAACCAAGGGACCAACTTCTCAGGAAGGTGTACTCTTTACCTGTATTTCCAGACAGCAAATTTTTTGCACCTGCAATCTGATCAACGATATCCGGTGTCATGAAAGGAGGAAGTGCCGTAATTTCAAACACATTCATGCCGGAAACGTATATACGGGCTTTGGAAATCTTCATCTTGTCCAGACATGCCTGAGGCAGGTCATAGCTCAATGTGAGATTCTTCAATCTCAGATAAGCAGCGTTCTGAAGATACTTTGTCTGCACCTGCTTACTCTTGCTGTTTCCACTGTACATCAGACGAGGGAAATACGCATTTGTATTCTGTTCCGTCCAGACCTTATCCACATGCCACTCCATGACAGAAGAATTATAGATGTCACGGGCAAATCCCCAGAACACATCGGAACTGATCCAAACGTCTCTCTTTGCAACTCCCTCGAAAGCGAAATCAAGGTTGAAGCCATGCCATCCTAAATTACCTGTCAGATTGAAACGGTACCGTGGTGTCGAGTTACCGATCACTTTGCGGTCTCCCGGATCATCCAAGGTATTCTTACCGGTATTGATATAACCGTCACCATTCAGGTCCTTGTAACGAATATCACCCGGATACCACTTGGAACTCAGATATTTCTGAACTTCACCCATTTCTTCAGCCTCTATCTGATCCTGGATGAATCCTCTTGTCTCATAGCCCCAGATTTCACCCATCTTCTTGCCTTTATAGAAATCCTTCAGCGCACCGGTCGGGTTATCATACTTGGTGATGGTTGCCTGATAGTCAGACAAGCCGATACCGACGCCGTAATCGAAAGGACTACCGAGGACATCGTCAACACGATCTCTCCATTTGATATCGAACTCCCAACCGATGGTTCTCATGTCTGCGACATTCTCTTTTCCAGTTGAAGTACCGAAGGTAGCAGGAAGAGTGACAGTACGGACCATACCTTTAGTATCACGGATATACCAGTCGAACGATCCGGTAAGACGGTTCTGCCAGAATGACCAGTCAAGACCCAAGTCATAAGTCACGACCTTTTCCCATGTCACCAAAGAAGGGATGCTCGGTGTAGTCAGACCCTCAGCCAATTTGTTGTCGAAGATATAATCATTGAGAGGCTTAGCCTCGATGATGGACATGTAGTCATGGTATCCGTCCGTTACCTGGTTACCGAGCATACCCATGGAGTATCTGAGCTTCAGGTCAGATACTACATGATTGGCATTCTGCATGAAAGGCTCACGGGCAATATTCCAACCGAAGGATGCGGATGGGAAGAAGGCCCATCGATCTGCTTTCGCATATTTGGAAGATCCGTCATAACGACCGTTCACCTCAAGGAGGTAACGTGAATCAAAGTCATAGTTCAAACGGAAGAAAGTACCCTGAACTCTCCAGAGAGTGTTGACCTCCGAGTTCTTGGAGTATTCCTGAGCCATATCGGTTACCGGGAGATTGTTATCCAGCAGCTTCTTCATGGTCAGAGAGTTGGTATAGAAAGTCTTCTGCTCCTGGTTATATCCAGCCATGACAGACATATTGTGCTTGTCAGCGAAGGTGTGTTTGTACTCAGCCCAGATGTTGAATGCCTGATAGTTATTGTTCTGGTGGCTGTTCTTCACGCCATTCGGTTCTCCAATGATTTCTGGATCTCTTCCCTCTGGATAATTCTGATAAAAAGTTTTTTCGTGGGCTTTGTATCTTCTGAAGAAAGTATTGTAGGAATAGTCTCCTTTGATGTGGAGGCCTTTGATCGGATGCAGGTCAAAACGACCGGTGTACCAGTTATCCCAAGTCTGGTCCACTCTTCTACCGGAATTTGCCATGATTCCGATAATGTTCCAGTTAGAATGATATTGTCTCATTCCTGCCCAGTCACCATTAGGAAGGAAAATAGGCATTGTCGGGAACATTCGATACACTTCATAATATATTGTAGCGGAATCATCATTTGAAGCGACATTCGGAACGTCCTTCTTCATATAGTTCATTCTTGTTGAGAAGCTGACATCCAGCCATTTGGCAAGACTGACATCTACCGAAAGGGTCGCATTCACACGCTGGTACTTGTCATTACCGAAACGGAAGACACCGTCCTGATCCTTGAAACCGATAGAAGCATAATATTTCGAATTCTTACCGCCTCCTGTGACGCTGGCATTGTGCTGGTGCATGAAACCTGCCTTCTTGTAGAAAGCCTGCAGCCAGTCTGTATTGGATACGAATGCCCAACCTGGGTTTGCCGGAGTGTTTCTTGAATCTTGGATACCCTCGATATCAAGAAGCACATCTGGATTATTGACTGGATCTTCAATATAGGCATGGAGATAAGACATGAACTTGTCATTGAAATAATGCTTGACTCCTTCATTGTCACATGCCGTATTCCACATTTCCGCCCAAACATCTGCACGAGGCATTTTCATGTGGTTGATTCGAGCCGGAGTACTCCATGACAGGTTGTTGTTGTAATTGACCTGCGGTTTCTTGTCGGCTGTACCTTTCTTGGTCGTGATGAGCATCACACCGAATGCAGCACGGGCACCGTAGACAGCAGCGGCTGATGCATCTTTCAGCACAGAAATATTCTCTATATCCTGAGGATTGACCAATGAGAGGTCGGAAATCTCCACACCATCCAGCAAAATCAATGCGTTTCCTCCGTTCAATGAAGTGTTTCCTCTAATGTTCACCTTGGCCTCACTATCCGGCTGTCCACTGTTGAAAGTGATGTTCAAGTTCGGAATCACACCCTGGAGACCCTGAGCGACATTGGCAATCGGACGTTCTGCCAGAACGTCACCGGAAGTGGTGGCGACAGAACCTGTCAGGTTAAGTTTCTTCTGTACACCGTAACCGACGACGACAACCTCGTCAAGGAGGGTGGAGTCATCGACAAGGGAAACATTTACCTGAGTCTGGCCTGCACGGATCTCAACAGTCTGGGTCTGGAAACCGAGACAAGAGAAAGTCAGAGCAGCATTTACCTGATCTGAAATCTGAATGGAGTAATGTCCATCCAGATCGGTGGTCACACCATTGGAGGAAGAACCCTTCTCCACCACGAACACGCCTGGAAGCGGTAATCCATCCTGATCGAGGACAGTACCCTCAAGCTGCAGCCGTTCGACTTTCTTGGGAGCAGGTTTCTCGACCTTCTCGATGATGACGTAGCGCGAGCGGACGGTATAGCCCAATCCTTTACCACGCAATGCCTTATCCATCAACTGGTTGATGGTAAGATCCTTGGCAGAGAGATGAACTGTCTTTCCTTGGATATCCTGATCTTTGTACTGGAAAAGATAATCGCTCGCCTGTTCCACTTTACGGAAGAATTCTGCCAAGCTGATTTCTTTCCCGGTATCAATCGATATCTTTAAAGACTGAGCCGATGCCTGAATGCCTGTACACAGTACAAGCATCAGGAATGCAATCATAGATAATTTAGTTTTTAGAATCTTCATTTTTCAGCATATTAGTTTTTATTGTTATTCTTTAACTATCAGCAATCCATCGACGACGGGGCGTAAGACATTTCCTTCATCAGAAGGCCGGTTCATCACCACGAAGCCTTCCGGATTACGAGCGACGAGTGTAGTGGAACCGCCGCCATCGAGATTGACGGCACGATCACAGCCAGTCGCAAGACAGATATCGATCATGTCCTGCATCTGCAGACCTTCCGACCACCCCGGCTGCCTGCCATCCACGACAAATACATATGCGGTATTGCAATCACGAGTAAGACCGATAAAAGTTCTGGGATGGAAACCTTGGCCGAGAATATCATCCGGTACCGTGGCAGGCTGCCCGTCCCAGACCAAAGTGTGCCATGCACCTACCGCATGTTTCACTTTCTTGAGTTCAGACTCGAACTGATCATATCTTTCGATCTTCACGTGACCGTTACGAGTAACGTAGAATACGTTTTCCGCATTTTCGTGGTAAAAATCCTGATAAGGCTTTCCATCGACATACAAGACTCCCATAGGCACAGAAAGTCCCTGAAGATCGGATCTGTAACCACCGAAGACGTCGGCATTGATTCCATAGAGAACATGAACACCGGCTTTCTCAGCAGCCTGGGCCTGGAGAAGGATATCCTGTCTGGTCCCGTCGATCGGGAGGTTATCCGGTGAACAAGGCCGGAAATTCAATCCATGGCCAAGGTCCACCTGAAAGACGAACATGTGATTGAGTCTTCCACGACAAGAGAACTCCGTTTCAGTCAAAGTAAGGTGTTCATAAGGATACAGCACCTTTTCGTAGATGACACTGTCCACCGAAGGAATGCGGCTGACGGCATCCATGACGGTTTCCTCCCGGATCTGAACCTTCTGCCGGCAGGATCCGCCATCAGGAATGGAAATCACGAGAATCACACCGACCAAGCACAGAAGTGCCAGCAAAATTGATGACTTATGTCTGATTTCTGTTTTCATATCTTTATCTTTACGATCATCCAGTACACTGAACGGCAATGCTGACTTCTCTATCTCTTTGAGAAAGAAGACATTGATGCAAATATCCAGAATTCGGTCGTCATTCAGTTTTCGTGTATCTTATCAATCAATCCATGGAGATGTAGTAGACTCCATTTTTCTTCATCCATGTGGTTCCGGTCTGCATCGTGATCAGATCCATGACACTGCTGACCGGAAGCGTGACATCTATCGCGCCGGAATACCGATCATCAGTCATATCCTGAACCAGCACGATGTTGATGCCGTAAGTATCCATGATCCGGTCAGCCAATTCGGCCATGGTCAATGACTTGTATCGGAACAGCATATCCTTCCAGTCTGTAACGATGCTCGGATCGAATACACTGATGGTCAATTCATTATTGACACTGTCATACAATGCCTGTCGGGACGGAGTCAGCTGGACACTCTGAGACCGGGAAGTGAACTCGATCGAACCTGAAACCAGGGCCGCACCTTTCATGCCTGAGTTCTCATCGTTGAATGCGTTGAAGGAGGTTCCCTTAACGGTGACACTCGCACCATCCAGATCGACGACGAAACGACAATCCTCCATTCTCTTGACTTCGAAATAACCTTCACCGCTCAAGTGGACCTTACGGATTCCTTTTCCGAAACTTCCATTGTAATCAAGTCGGCTGTTCTTGTTCAGATGCACCTCACTGCCATCCGGCAGATGGAAAGTGGAGATGCTTTCACCCGTAATCAGCGAGATCTGTTTGGACTCGATGACTTCTGTCTGATTGAGGTTCCATCCAAGCAGTCCCCCCAAGACCAGCGCCACTGCCACAGAGGCCGCCATCCACAGGTTTCTGACAGAGAAGATATGTCTACGTCTTGCATCGGCATCCACCCGTTTGATGAGCTTAGCCATCTGTCTCTCCGCATCAATCTCAAAACAACCTGACAGCTCAGCATTCCAGTAACTCTTGAAAAGCTCATACTCCTGTGCATGTGCCGGATCGGCTGCAATCCACGCGGACAACCGCACTTCCTGCTCCGGATCCGCATTGCCGGAAAGAACATCAGCCATCAGCTGATCAAGCTCTTCCTCTGAAATTCTGTTTATGTCATTGTTCATATCCATGCTGTCTACTTTCTTAGTAACAACATTCAGCCGCACTACTTACTGAAAGAACCGATTATTTCGGATTTTTTAGAACTTCCCTGATTTTCCGCACCGCTCTATATATATGTACCTCCAAAGTCCGAGAAGAAATCGACAGGAAATCAGCCGCCTCCTTATAAGACATTCCATCTTCACGGACCAGCTTGAAAGCCATCTTGCACTTGGTCGGCAACCGTTCGATCGCTGCATTTATTTCGTGGACGGTCTCTGAGGAAATCAGATCGTCTTCCGGTGAAGTAGCTGTTCCGTAAAACAGGTCGAAAGGAATGTGATCTATATCGACGGTGTTGAGATTCTTCCTGCGGAGATAATTCAAGGCCTTGTATTTTGCGATCCTGTAGATAAAGGCATTGAAGTTCTTGACTGAAAGAAGCTCCAGGCGCTGTTCCCAGACCGCAAAGAAGACATCGGAAACTATTTCGCCGATGACCTCATCTTTCCGCACATAAAGTCCGACATAACGGTAAAGTCGCTGATAATAGAGCATATAGAGCTCCTGCAACGCCTTCTGGGAAGAGTTGCGAGCCATATTATCAATTATGCGTTCTATACCTGGTGGATTCATGGAATCTGTCGCGTCAGGAAATATCTTTATATAATGTAGTCACACGTTTTCAAATAATCCCTTACTAAGATAATGAGTTTTTTCAAAATACCTTAAAATACAGCATTTCCTATTGTTTAATGACAAATTTTAGGTACTTTTGAAGTTCTGTATTCAAGAACTTAAACCCCAGAATCATGAATTTCAAGAAAATTTCCATCCTTCTTTCCGGACTCTTTGCATTCAGCATTTTCTCGTTTGCCGGCATCGTCGACGACCACGAAATCCCTTACAGGAACCCTGCACTTCCAGCTGAGGTCCGCGCTGCCGATCTCCTGAAAAGAATGACGATCGAAGAGAAGATCGCACAGATCAGTCATCTCCATTCCTGGAACGTCTTTGATGGTCAGATCCTCAACCGGGAAAAACTGGCCGACTTCTGCAAAGACCGCGGTTTCGGTTTCTTCGAGGGCTTCCCGCTATCCGCAGAAAACTGCCGGGAGACCTTCCGTGAAATCCAGACCTACATGATTCAGGAAACCCGTCTTGGCATTCCGGCTTTCCCGGTAGCGGAATCTCTCCATGGCGTCGTCCACGACGGCGCGACCATTTACCCTCAGAACATCGCCCTCGGTTCAACCTTCAACAAAGAACTGGCCTATCAGAAAGCCAAATACATTTCAGGCGAACTGAATACGATGGGCGTCCGTCAGGTCCTTTCCCCTTGCATAGATGTCGTCCGCGAACTCCGTTGGGGCCGTGTGGAAGAATCCTACAGTGAAGACCCTTTCCTGTGCAGCGAAATGGCTATCGGTGAAACCAAAGGCTATCTGGACCATGGAATTTCCCCGATGCTCAAGCATTACGGCCCACACGGCAATCCACAGAGCGGTCTCAACCTGGCTTCCGTCGACTGCGGTCTACGTGACCTCATGGATATCTATCTGAAACCTTTCGAGCGGGTCATTGCCGAGACTGACGTAAAAGCAGTCATGTCCAGCTACAATGCCTGGAACCGCACTCCGAATTCCGCTTCCAGATTCATGCTGACAGATATTCTCCGCCACCGCTTCGGCTTCAAAGGCTATGTCTATTCCGACTGGGGAGTCATCGACATGCTCAAGACCTTCCATAAGACTGCGAGCGATGACGTCGAAGCCGCTCGTCAAGCGCTGTCTGCCGGACTGGATGTAGAAGCCTCCAGTTCCTGTTTCCAAGCCTTGCCTGCCTTGATTCGCGCAAATGAATTTGATCCCCGCCTCATCGACCAGGCCGTTCTTCGCGTGCTGACGGCAAAATTCAGTCTCGGTCTCTTCGAAGACCCTTTCCAGGAAAAAGCGAGCTGGCGTCTGCCTCTCATGGATGAGCGCAGCATCGCCGTTTCGCGACAGATCGCCGACGAATCCATTGTCCTGCTGAAAAATGAAAAAGAATTGCTGCCATTGGACCGGAAAAAGCTCCGTTCCATTGCGGTCATCGGACCGAATGCGGACAAAGTACAATTCGGAGACTATACCTGGAGCAAGAAAAAGAGTGATGGCGTCACACCCTTAGAAGGTATCCGCAAACTGGCCGGCAAGGATCTCACGATCCGTTATGCCGCCGGATGCAGCATTGCCTCCTTGGACCGAAGCGGTATTCCGGAAGCCGTCGCAGCTGCTGAAGCCAGCGATCTCAGCATCGTTTTCGTCGGTAGTTCCAGCACTGCCTTCGTACGTCATAGTACAGAACCGTCCACCAGCGGTGAAGGCATCGATCTCAACGACATCAACCTGACCGGAGCCCAGCAGCAGTTGCTGGAAGCCGTGAAAGCAACCGGAAAACCGATGATTGTCGTACTCGTGGCCGGCAAACCTTTTGCCATTCCATGGGTAAAAGCACATGCTGACGCTGCTCTAGTGCAATGGTATGGTGGACAAGAAGAAGGAAATTCCATTGCTGCCGTCCTTTTCGGCGAAGTGAACCCGTCCGGTAAACTATCCTTCTCCTTCCCGCAGAGCACAGGTCATCTCCCCGTCTTCTACAACCACCTGAGCACGGACCGCGGCTTCTACAAAGAACCTGGAAGTTACGAGCACCCCGGTCGAGATTATGTATTTTCAAGCCCGGACGCCCTTTGGGCCTTCGGCCATGGCTTAAGCTACACCAGCTTCGATTACCTCCAGGCCGAAACTGACAAGACATATTACAGTCCGCACGACACCGTGAAAGTAAATGTCCGACTCAAGAACAGCGGCAAACGTAGCGGAAAAGAAGTCGTACAGGTCTACGTCCGTGATGTAGTAAGCAGCGTGATGACCCCGGTCAAGGCCTTGAAAGCTTTTGAAAAAGTAGCTCTGGAGCCTGGTGAGACCCGTGAGCTGCAGCTCGCTGTACCAATGCACGAATTATGGCTGACCGATGAGACCGGAAAGCGTTTTGCAGAAGATGGAGAATTCGAGATCCAGATCGGTACTGCTTCCGACGACATTCGATTCGTCCGCAAAATATGGATGGGAAAGCCTGCACAACAGACGGATCCTGCCGAAGCGGAAACGCTTCCGCTTGCCGAAACCGGAAAGATCATCCGGATCAAGGGCGTTGTCAGAGATATTCAGGCAACTCCGATCAAAGGCGT
This sequence comes from Bacteroidales bacterium, assembly GCA_020026355.1. Taxonomy (GTDB): domain Bacteria; phylum Bacteroidota; class Bacteroidia; order Bacteroidales; family UBA932; genus Cryptobacteroides. The sequence goes on along the minus strand of JAHHQP010000002.1, from coordinate 184 downwards.
CAAGGTAACAGACGGCAGCGGAAAATACACAGCCACAACAGACGGCACCGGTGCCTACTGTATCAAGGCTCACGAAAACGGCAGCCTGATCTTCTCCCGTCAAGGATATTCGGAACAACGTGTTCCCGTCAAGAAACAGCAGAAAATCAGCATTCAGCTGAAAAAATAGCTATCCCTCTGATTA